>SVFI01000005.1 GCA_015056905.1 Lachnospiraceae bacterium | reverse complement strand
CTTTGGATAGAGTGAAACACTTGCGTCTAGCCTTCCAAATGGAGTAAAACGCTTGCGTTCCCTACCAATCATTATAAGAAAAGCAGTGGATGGATGGAATCCACCCCGAAATTAGGCGCTTACGTTAGATTGGCAATTTTGAATTGCTTCTTTTATAATTTCATCATTGTCACTAACTTGCAAATATAGCTTCTTCATAGCATTTTCTAATATATGACTATATGGCAAATGTCCAACATCATGCAACAAACCAGCAATTCGAATTGCTTGAAATGCTACATAATATGGAAATTCTTGATTTTTATCTAAATTAGCTGGTAGATAACTATAATAAAAAGGACCTTTCGGACATGGTTGCAAATCTAAAATTTGACTCCCAGTTATATTTTTTAACTCTTTAGGTAATTCGCTTTGATTTGTATTTTAAACACAAATTTTTTGAATTGTATCAAGCAGATTATTCTTCAATTCGAAAAAATGGCAAAAGCATACATTGGAATCAATTTGATGAACTAATATCAACGAGAAAGCATTATTTCTCTCTGATTAAACGTGCATGTGATTTTCAGCTTTTAGATGAAGCTTTTTACAATCAAGCGAAAAGTACCATATGGAAAGTTCCTGAAATACAGAAAAAAATGTTGGTTTTTAAAGAACAAGATTATAATGAATTTGTATCTAAGCATAAATCTTTGTTTTTTAATTATTGTTTCAGTTATATTTTTAGGAATGGTTCTATTGCCAAATGGAGAGATAAATATTATGAGCTTGTAGAAAACTTGCTTAATTCAAGTCTCCCTGACAATGTATTAAACTTTATTATTAAGTCTTCACGTTTCAGTAATGGTTTAAATATGGTAAAAGCACCTATTTATTTAATAGGTGACGAGGCGAGAGAAACAAGGTTTGATAATCTCTCGTTTCAAAGAAATTCTTTTTTGGCAGAAGATGCCTTGACGCCTCCGTTTCATCTGTACTTTTTGCCAAGTTACAATGAAATGGGAATGCATCAAGATGTAGATATATCTTCGTTGTTTCGTTATGTAGCAGAGTGCTTGATTATAGTCTTGGTGGAAAGTTTAGAAAATAATTAAAAATATTTGCTATATCTATTTTATTTTGGTATACTTTATTAGTAAATTGCTTATCAATGGAGGAGAACATATGTCAGCAATGGATATTATCGTAGTAATTAACAACACGATTTTAAGCATGGATAAACCATTTAAGCTTTCACAGCTTTATAGTGTTTTATCGGCGAAGGGAATTGAGGATAAAGCAATGATTTTAGATGTGCTGAATCAATTATACGAAACTGGATTGGTTGACCGTACAGATGTTGAGGAAGATGTTCCTCAATATAAAAGTAATTTTCAGTAAATAGTCAGAGCTTCTATGGAATGATACCATAGAAGCTCTTTTTGATTAATTCGTAAGCGATACTAAAAAGGGAAATTGGATATTCCCATAATCGGTGGCGAAAAAATTCTACTTCTTCCGAGTCTTTCGCTTCGAAACCGTAACAGTCTCAGCAGAATCTGAGGCGCTGTCCGTCTCATCATCCATATTGCTAAAATCAGCAAATGTCTTCTTGTTCGTCAGTTTGCCGTACATCCACACATAGAGCCAGATAAGAATCGGGACTGCGATGGTGGCGAACAGACAAATCATAAAAAGTTTTCCGCTTCCGTCAAAATCGAAAATTGCGCAGATGAGAGTGACAATGTAAAGCAGTACTAAAAGGATGATACCGAGGAGTGCTGCGAATCGTTGTTTTTTACTATACATAAAATAAATGCCTTCTTTCTGATGTGTTATTTTTTCTATTGTAATTTGCCGACGGATTTTTGACAAGTTATTTCACAACTTCTTATGGTAAAAGCGACATGGGAATGTTATACTAAAGTGGATTTGAGGAATTTTCGGACATGAGCCGGATAAAGGAGCGACAGACAGAATGAAAAAAAATACAATTTCAAAAAATCTGTTACAGGCAGGAATGACATTGTCGGACCGCAGATACCGGGTGGATGAGCTTCTCGGAGATAACGGACTGACAGTTTCTTATAAAGGATATGATACGTTCCGCAAGAAGACGGTTGTGATAAAGGAGCTTTTTCCGCAGCAAATCATGCAGCGTAATCAGGATCAAGATCACAAGGTAGAATGCAAGAAATTATCGGATGAGGAATTGTTCCGCTCGATGAAAGAGCATATGATACAGAGAGCGAAAAAACTGATTCGGTTGTATCCTGTAGAGGGAATAGCAAATGTACTGACGTATCTGGAAGAACGTGAGACGGTTTACGTGATAGAAGAATATGTGGAAGGACAGTCGCTCGAGGAGCTTTTGTTTAAGAGACACAGTGCCAAGTTTTTGCCGGAAGATCTTATGCAGTATTTGGCGCCGGTGATGGATACGCTTGCAAAGATTCACGCAAACGGAATGTTCCATGGGGCAGTTTATCCTGATAATATTTTGATTTTAAAAGACAGACAGGTGATTCTGACATCATGCACAGACCCGATGGAGGATGTGGCTGCACCGCAGCTTTCCGGAATCGCAGCGCGTAAAGATGCGTACTCTCCGGTGGAACTCTTTGTTCCGGAGGCAAAGAGAGGAAGTTCGACAGATATTTTTGAGGTTTCGGCGATTCTGTATCGTTATGTAACGGGAGAACCGCTACCGGTATACTATGACCGCGTGAATGAGGAGACTGTGGCAACGGCGCCGACAGAGATGATGACGCGCGTCATGGAGTTCCAGAGCGAGGCGATTATGAAAGGCGTCGGAGTATACGACTTTGAACGCTATGAGACGATACAGCAACTGAAGGAAGCACTTTGCCCGGCGGATGTAGATTACGAGAGCCTGAATTCAGATCTCGGTGTGGCGCGCAATTTTGCAAAGGAACCATTTGCGTACCGTCAGCAGAAAAAGGCAAAAAGAAATTATTTCCTTCTTATAGGAGCTATTTTGCTGGTGACTGTAATTGTTCTCGGTCCGGGACTTACGCAGGTCGGCAAAGGGATTATGATTGATCATTTTTACAAAAAATTTCTCGATGAGGATTTGCCGGGACAGTTCCAGATGATGATGGAACTGTCGGAGAAGGAGCGAAGCCTTTACACGAACGATTACACGAATTTGGATGAGTCGCTGACGGACGAGGAGAAATCGGAACAGGCAGAAATCAAGTATTATGATTTTCAACTCGGAAAGTACGTAACACATGACAAGTTTGATACGAATAGGTCTGCGTATGAGTATATGAAGATTGATTACCGCGAGGATGAAGTATGGATTCGCTACTTTTCACCGGCAGAGAACATCCAGATGACCATCAATCTCAATCCTGTGGAGGAGAACAAATACGAAATTATCACAATTTCGGTAAGCCAATCGGGCAGCCAAAATGAAAAAAGAGATTACATTAGTTACAAAAAATAAAATAAATACAAAAATGTTTTGAAAAATAGACAGAAATAGTATATACTGTCTTAAGATGTGTTTCATAGGGAACACGGAAGCAAATGAATAAGGAGTATGATGAAATGCAGTTATTAGAAAAATGGCGTGGAATGGCGTATTCCGAAAAAGCCAATAAAGGTGATTTACAGAAATTATGGCAGAAATACTTCCGTCTGGAAAAAGAGATGTATGCAAAGCTTCTTGAGAATCCGGACGAGGAAGTAAAAGGTCCTGTAAGAGACCTCGCTAAAAAATATGATGTAGACATTATGACCATGACAGGATTCCTTGATGGTATCAATGATTCCCTCGTGGAGCCGAATCCGATTGAGGAGATGGATGAAGATACAGAAGTATCTCTGAAGTTTGATAAAGAGCTTCTTTACAAAAACATGGTTGCTGCGGAAGCTGACTGGTTATACGAACTTCCTCAGTGGAATAACATCTTTGATGAAGAGAAACGCAAAGAGTTATACAAAGAGCAGAAGAGATCTACAACCATCGTAAAGGAAGAAAGAATTTATCCGAACGATCCGTGTCCATGCGGAAGTGGTAAGAAATACAAAAAGTGTTGCGGAAAGAATTAATTTTTTTCGGACATACTATAAATAACACGTAGAAGAGACGAGTACTCTGCGGAAGATGTCAGAGAGAAGCGCCGGCTGACAAAGCTGTGCTGGAAGCGCTTTCATGCGGAAACAGACGAAAACTACCTCTGAGTGGCCCTAATCCGGTCCGGTGATTCCGTTATCATCATTACGAGTGGTCTGGTAAGACGTCTTACGGCGCACAGGCAAGCAGGGTGGAACCGCGTAGATTACGTCCCATGCACATGATTGTGCATGGGATTTTTTTATAAAGGAGGAAAAGAAATGAAGGAATTTTTGGAAGAAAAGAAAGAACAGTTATTTGACGGTGAACTTACCATGACCAAAATTGATTTCTGGTTGATTGTCATGCTCGTTTTCGTGGTCGGTGTTTTGTACGGACTTGCAAAAGCACCTTGGACGCAGGGCGTAAAAATGACAATCGGAAGCAATAACGGAAGCAACAATCATGTAAACGCAGCAGAAGAAGATGAGTGTGAATGCATCGGATGCTGCGAAATGGAAGAGGAAGAAGAGGAGTAAACCAATGAAGATTACATTAAAAGACGGAAGTGTAAAAGAATACGCACAGCCGATGAGTGTATACGACATCGCGCTTGATATCAGTGAAGGACTTGCAAGAGCAGCCTGTGCCGGAGAAGTAAACGGTGAGGTTGTGGACCTTCGCACGATGGTGGAAGCGGATTGCGAGCTTAACATTTTAACAGGAAATGATGAGGACGGACTTCGCACCATGCGCCATACCTGCTCCCATGTTTTGACGGAGGCGGTTAAGAGATTGTTCCCGGAGGCAAAACTTGCCATCGGACCTTCGATTGCGGAAGGATATTATTACGACTTTGAACATGCTCCGTTCTCAAGGGAAGATTTGGATAATCTCGAAAAAGAAATGAAGAAGATTATCAAGGAAGGAAACAAACTGGAGAAGTTCACTCTTCCGAGAGAGGAAGCGATTAAATTCATGGAAGAGAAAGGCGAACCGTACAAGGTAGAGCTGATTCAGGACCTTCCGGAAGACAGTATTATTTCTTTCTACAGCCAGGGAGATTTTGTCGATTTGTGTGCGGGACCGCATCTTATGAGAACGAAAGGAATCAAGGCGTTTAAGCTGATTTCTTCTTCCATGGCATATTGGAGAGGCGATTCAAACAAAGCGCAGCTTCAGCGTATTTACGGTACGGCATTTAATAACAAAGAGGACCTTGCTGCCTATCTCGAGCATCTGGAAGATATCAAAAAACGCGACCACAACAAACTCGGTCGTGAGATGGAACTGTTTGCAACTGTCGATGTTATCGGACAGGGACTTCCGCTCATTCTTCCGAAGGGTGTTAAGATGGTAATGAAGATGCAGCGCTGGATTGAGGATTTGGAAGATAAAGAGTGGGGCTATGTCCGCACGAAGACTCCGCTTATGGCAAAGAGCGATCTTTACAAGATTTCAGGTCACTGGGATCATTACAAGGACGGTATGTTTGTGCTAGGTGACGAGGAAGTGGACAAAGAAGTATTTGCGCTTCGTCCTATGACATGTCCGTTCCAGTACTATGTTTATAAAAATTCACAGAAATCTTACCGTGATCTTCCGTATCGTATGGGTGAGACATCAACGCTGTTCCGTAACGAGGAATCCGGAGAAATGCATGGACTGACACGTGTAAGACAGTTTACAATCTCCGAAGGACACAATGTGATTCGTCCGGACCAGGCAGAAGAAGAACTTGCAAACTGCCTGCATCTTGCAATTTATATTTTAAATACACTCGGACTTCAGGATGACGTGACATACCGTCTCTCAAAATGGGATCCGGAAAATAAGGCAAAATATCTCGGTGATGAAAATTACTGGGAGAGCACACAGGGCGCGCTTCGCAAAATTCTTCAGGAAGAGAATCTTCCGTTTACCGAAGCGGACGGTGAGGCTGCGTTCTACGGACCGAAGATTGACATTCAGGCAAAGAACGTGTACGGCAAAGAAGATACAATGATTACCATCCAGCTTGACTGTGCAATCGCTGAGAAATTTGATATGTACTATATCGACCAGAACGGTGAAAAACAGCGTCCGTACATTATCCATAGAACATCCCTCGGATGCTATGAGAGAACACTTGCATGGCTTATCGAAAAATACGCAGGAAAATTCCCGACATGGCTTTGCCCGGAGCAGGTGCGTGTGCTTCCGATTTCCGAGAAATATGCGGATTATGCGGAAAAGGTACGCAAAGAGCTTGCGCGCAGCGATGTGGATGTCACGGTAGATAACCGTTCCGAAAAGATTGGTTATAAGATTCGTGATGCGAGACTTTCCAAAGTTCCTTATATGCTTGTTGTCGGACAGCAGGAGGAGGAACAGGGACTTGTCTCTGTCAGAAGCCGTTATGAAGGAAACGAAGGACAGAAGAGCATCGAAGAGTTCGTTGATGCGATCTGTAAGGAAATCCGTACAAAGGAAATCCGCACAGAACTTCCGGAAGACGAAAAGAAAAAATAAAAAAATGTGCATAAACCTCCTGCGCCTGTCTCATACTAAGTATGTAGCATGAAACAAGCAGGAGGTGCAGTATATGGCAATTTTACAGTGTGGTGTGGAAACTTGTACGTACAATAAGGAAAAGTATTGTTGCAAGGGAGATATTCTTGTAGGAGGAAAACAGGCGGTCCAATCGCAAGATACATGTTGTGAATCTTTCCGTGAGGGAAAAGGTGACCGTTTCATGAGTTCTCTTGAACATCCGAGCAAGACGATCAGCATTGATTGCGAGGCTGAAAAATGCGTTTACAATTCCAATTACAAGTGTTATGCCGAAAAAGTAAAAATCAGCGGAAACAACGCCGGTACAAGCCGTGAGACCGTTTGCGAAACATTTAAAGAAAAATAAAATATAGCCTTGACATTCCATGCTCAAAGTGTTATTCTATTTGAGCATGTGAATTACATATGCGCGAAAACAAAGCAGAGTATCCGCTCTCACCCTGTGGCAATCGGGCTTACAGGTGTTTATATTTAAAAAATAAGAAGTACAAGTATGTCTTCTTTTTGTTTGAATGTAAGTGGGTAGTCTGACTGCCCACTTTTTTTGTTGTTATGAATTTTTATGGAGGTGTTTCATTATCAGCGACTTAATGATTAACGAACAGATCAGAGACAAAGAAGTACGTGTCATCGGACAGGACGGTGAACAGCTTGGGGTTATGTCTTCCAAAGAGGCAATGAAGCTTGCGGATGAGGCAGGACTTGATCTTGTGAAGATTGCGCCGACAGCCAAACCGCCGGTTTGTAAGATTGTCGATTACGGAAAGTATCGTTATGAGCAGGCACGTAGAGAGAAAGAGGCGAAGAAGAAACAGAAGACAATCGAAATCAAAGAGATTCGTCTTTCGCCGAACATTGATACGAACGACCTAAACACGAAAGTAAATGCAGCAAAGAAATTTATCACGAAAGGTGATAAGGTAAAAGTTACGCTTCGTTTCCGCGGACGTGAGATGGCGCATATGGCGTCAAGCAAGCACATCCTGGACGACTTTGCGGAGGCTCTTGCGGATATCGCAGTTGTGGAGAAGCCTGCCAAGGTAGAGGGGAGAAGCATGACACTCATCTTAGCGGAGAAGCGCTAATGGATATGCTTTTGACTTGAATTGCTACAATTTGAGTTAAAATAGATTTGGATCAACTTGATAGGAGGATTATAAAATGCCAAAGGTTAAAACAAACAGATCAGCAGCAAAACGTTTCAAAGTAACAGGAACAGGTAAATTAAAAAGAAATAAAGCTTACAAACGCCATATCTTAACAAAGAAGTCAGCTAAGACTAAGAGAAATCTTAGAAAACCTGCAATGACAGATGCATCAAACGTTAAGAATATGAAGAAAATCACACCATATTTATAAGATGTAAGGAGGATGTAAAGAAATGGCTAGAATTAAAGGCGGTTTAAACGCAAAGAAAAAACACAACAGAGTATTAAAACTTGCAAAAGGTTACAGAGGTGCAAGATCCAACCAGTATAGAGTAGCAAAACAGTCCGTTATGCGTGCACTTGCTTCATCATACAAGGGACGTAAAGAAAGAAAACGTCAGATGAGACAGTTATGGATTGCTCGTATCAACGCAGCAGCAAGATTAAACGGATTAAGCTACAGCAGATTTATGTACGGCTTAAAATTAGCTGAAATCGATATCAACAGAAAGATGTTAGCTGAGATGGCAGTCAATGATGCAGCAGGATTTGCTTCATTAGCTGAAATCGCTAAATCTAAACTTGCTTAATAAAGCGCACACAAAAGCATCGGATAGAAATATTCGGTGCTTTTTATGAATAAGTCAGGAGAAATTAGTCTATGTTAGAACATTTACAGCCAAAAGCCGTATTTTCTTATTTTGAGGAAATATGCAACATTCCGCACGGGTCTTACAATACTTCCAAAATCAGCGATTACCTTGTGGATTTTGCAAAGCAGAGAAATTTGTGGTATACGCAGGATGAGGTCGGTAATGTCATTATCGTAAAAGAAGCGACAGCCGGATTCGAGGACAAAGAACCTGTCATCATTCAGGGACATATGGATATGGTGGCAGTCAAGGAAGATGACTGTACCAAAGATATGCTGACCGAAGGGCTTGACCTTGTGGTGGACGGCGATTTTATTTCCGCTAAGGGAACGAGTCTCGGCGGAGATGACGGAATTGCGGTTGCATATGCACTTGCGATTCTTGACAGTGACGAGATTGCGCATCCTCGACTTGAAGTCGTGATTACGATAGATGAAGAAGTTGGTATGGACGGGGCTATGGCGATTGATTTATCCTGCCTCAAAGGTCATACGTTGCTCAATATCGATTCCGAAAAAGAGACAGAACTTACGGTAGCTTGTGCCGGTGGCGTCAATGTGGCGGGACAATGGCAGGTAAATCATGTGGAGACAGAAGGTGCCAAGTACAAAGTTATGTTAACTGGATTATCGGGGGGACACTCCGGTGTGGAGATTCACAAAGGGCGCGCAAATGCGAATAAACTCATGATAGAACTTTTGTATCTTCTTGAAAGAGAGGTTGACATAAGTCTGTGTTCTTTGCATGGAGGGACTGCGGATAATGTAATTCCGTTCCACGCCGAGGCGGAGTTCCTTTGTAAAAAGGACTTTGCACAGGTAGAAGGTGTACTTCGTGCGATGGAAGAGGTGCTCCGGTCAGAGTGGGAAAAGACGGATCCGGGACTTCAGATTTCCGTAACTGAACTTGAAAAGAGCGCGAAAGAAAAGACAATGGAGACAACCGATTTCTTCCGTCTGCTTTCCTTCTTTCTTGAGGCACCGAACGGTGTGCAGGAGATGAGTAAAGAACTGGAAGGTGTTGTGGAAACTTCTTTGAATTTCGGAACAATATCTTATGAGCAGGAAGGCTGTGTAAAAGCAGGATTCTTGATTCGAAGCAGCGTGGACAATGCCAAACATGCGCTGGCATCTAAAATCAGGAAGATGATTAAAGAGAGTCAGGGAAGCTGCACAAAGAGCGGTGAGTATCCGGGATGGAGTTACCGCGTAGATTCACCACTTCGCGAGAAGATGGTCCGCATCTATAAGGAGCATTTTGACAGGGAACCTGCGATTATTTCCATTCATGCAGGTTTGGAGTGTGGAATTTTAGCTGAGAAGATTCCGAATCTGGATGCGGTTTCAATGGGACCGGATATGTATGATATTCACACAACGGAAGAGCGTTTGAGCATTTCGTCGACGCAGAGAGTGTGGGAATATTTGTTGAAGATTTTAGCGCAGTAAAATTTTTCTTGCGGGGTATACGAGCGAAATACCACGCTATGGTACCCCGAAACGGATAATCCGTTTCGGGAGTCTTGGATAAGATGGCATAGAAAAGAGATTCACCTGTCATCGCGCATCAGTCTGGCCCGTTTGATTGCGTTATCGCCATATTTGAGGCGGATGGAGTCAATCGCCATATCGAGCTTTTCGAGTTTTTCATTTTTGTCGGTATCAAACAGGGAGAATTGTGTATAGTTCTCATCGGACGCCTTGGAGGTGTGGACTCCGATGAGCCGAATCGGATTTAAGTCCCATAGTTTATCAAACAACATACATGCGTGTTCATAGATGATAGCAGTAATGTTGGTTCCTTCCGACAGACTGACTTGATGTGATGTCTTACGGAAGTCCATGTCGACGATGGTAACAGAGACAACGCTGATAAAAGCGTTGTCTTTTCTTATGCGTGCACCGATATTTTCACAGAGTGATAGCATGATTCCTTTTGCGTCATCCCGGTCCGTTATATCAAATGGGAGTGTGATGGAATTGCTGTATCCTTTGGCTGCTTCCGCTTCGGCTTCAACCGGTGAAGTATCGATTCCGTTTGCGTATTTATGGAGTTCCCTTCCGTGGGATTTCAGATGTTGCTGCAGTACTACCGGGTCAGCAGCAGCTAACTCACCGATGGTAAAAATTCCTAAGTTATGAAGCTTCTGAACAGAAGATTTACCGGCAAAAAGGAGGTTTGAAACCGGCAGAGGCCACATTTTCTGTGGAATTTCCTCCGGGAATAGTGTATGTACTTTGTCCGGCTTTTCAAAATCCGATGCCATTTTGGCGAGCAGTTTGTTTGTTGAGATACCGATGTTGACGGTAAATCCGAGTTTTTCGCGCACTTCTTCCCTGAGACGGTGGGCAAATGCAACCGGGTCCCCATAAAGGATTTCGGTACCGCTCATGTCGAGATAAGCTTCGTCGATACTGAGCTGTTGTACGCATGGTGCATAAGTGCGAAATAGTTCCATCAAAGCTTCAGAGCGGGAACGGTAAATGGAAAAGTCCGGCGGAAAAATGAGCAGATTCGGACATTTTTTCAAAGCATGGACAATCGGTTCGCCTGTTTTGATTCCGGCTTTTGATGCAGGGATGGATTTTGCAAGGACGACGCCGTGTCTCGTTTCCCTACGGCCGCCGATGATGGACGGAACCAGCCGGATGTCGGTGGCTTCCGGATTTTCGTTTAGCTGATGACAGGCTTCCCATGAGAGGAAAGCGGAATTGACATCTACATGAAATATAATAGGTCTTGGCATGGCATCTCCTTTCTTATCCGTTCGCAGGACTCGGATTTTGTTTTTATGTATATAAGTTAGTGTATCACAACTGCGCTGATTGCAAAAGGAGGCTGAGTATCTTTCCGAAGGATTCGGGCACAAAGCCTGAAAGGCGTTCGGGATGCCATTGCGCGCCAAGGATAGGGAGATGGCGATGGACGATTGTTTCGGGAAGAAAGTCTTCTGTGTGTTGAATCGTCAGAAGGTGTTTTCCGAGCCGCCGGATGCCCTGATGGTGCGCGCTGTTAACTTCCGGGAAATCAGAAAGAATTGAGTAAAGTTTTTCGCACATATCCGGTCCTTGTCCCCAGATATGGCTGAACATAGGGAAATCGGGGCAAAAGCAAATGGAGTGAGATTGGTCTTTTCCTATATACCGGTGCATTTGTGCCGTGGGCAGATGCGGGTATAAATCGCCACCGAAAAAAACGTTGATAATCTGCATTCCTTTGCATATGCCGAGCACCGGTTTTTTCATTAGAACGGCAGTCTGTAGGAGCTGAAACTGTAGCAGGTCCAAGGCAAAGTCGGCAGCAGCGCATTCGGAGTATGCAGCTTCAGAACTGCCCGAATGTGTATAAAGCAATGGAGAAATATCTCCTCCTCCGGGAAGGAGCAGGAGATCATAGGGGAGATTGACAAGTTCGGAGAGGTTAAACGGAGCAGGAGAGTTTGCTTGTGCTAACGGATAACAGAAGGTAAAACCGGATTGGATGACGGCGTGTTCGTAGTTTTGGTATCGGCCGGGAAAGCCGCTGATAAGAATTTTATGCATAATTATTTATTCCTTTTTTTGATACTATGCTTTATAATGAAAAAGATGAAAGGAAGATGTGCAATGATGCGAAAGATGAATAAGTTGTTATTCCTTCTGTTTCTTTTATGTAGTTTTTTTGTGGTAGATGTAAGGGCGGAAGATGAAATTACATACAATGTGGTGAAGGTAAAGGAAACAATATTAATGATTCCCGGCGATGAGCGAATGATCAGTGTGACGGCACCGGGATATTCGACGTATGAAAGCAGTAATCCGAAGATAGTTGCCGTATCGAATATCGGGAAGCTGGTTGCCAAAAAGGGAGGCACGGCCAAAATTACCCGTATCGAAGGTAACGTAAAGACGATTTATACCGTAAAAGTAAAACAAGAAGTGGACTTGATTGTCTTTGCGGGGCAGAGCAATATGTGCGGTTCCGGAGGAAACGCTGCGCAGGCACCGAAACCAAAGGCCGGAACGGCGTATGAATTCGATATTACGACCGATTCGTATCGTACGATTTTGATGAAAGAACCATTCGGTGAGGGAACGAACCGAAAAAACGGTCTCGAATCGACAGGAATCTATTCGACGAAAGGAACATTGGTATCAGCATTTTGCATCAATTATTATAAACAGACGAAGACTCCGGTCGTAGGTGTGTCCTGTGCATGGGGTGGTTCGTCCACAAATACATGGCTCAATCGCGGTCTTGTTACCAAGACACAGAAGTCGGTCAAGGTTGCCAAGAAATATCTCAAAAAGCAAAAGGTGAAAGTGCGCCATATTTATATGGTATGGTATCAGGGTGAATCGGATGCCATGCAGTGGGTTTCAGAAAAAACGTACATTTCACGCATGAAAAAGATTTACAAAAAGATGAAAACAGTCGGCGTGGAAAGAGTATTTGTCATCCGTATCGGACATGATATGACATCACCGGAAAAAGACTATACGATTATGAAAGCGCAGGAAAAACTGTGTTCTTCCAACAAGAATTTTATTCTTGTTTCCAAAAAAGCGGCGAAGTATCGGAATTCCTACCCGCGATACTATTCCGATACCATCCACCTGAATCAAAAAGCATTAAATCAGGTCGGCTATGAAGCGGGAAAGGCCGCCGGAAAATATGTCAAAAAGCTGAAAAAGAAATAATATATCAGGAGTCGGCGAGGATACGTTCTAAAACCTCAGCAATTCCGTCGTGATTATGATCCAGTGCAGTAATATATGCTGCGCTGGATTTTACTGTCTCATCCCCGTTTTGCATCGCATAGCTGATGCCTGCGGCGCGGAGCATGGCAATGTCATTTTCAGAGTCACCGACGGCGTAAGTGTCGGAGACAGGGATGTGCAGATGCTTACAGAGGAAATGAAGGGCATTGCCTTTGGATGATTCTTTCGGAAGAAGTTCAAGATATCCGTCCTGTGAAAACATCGGATTGATGCGGTCGCCATAATCTTTCTCAATGCGCCGTTTGAGAGGCATAAGGGCATCAGAACCCGCAAGGCTCAGAGCGAGCATTTTGTAAGGTGCAACCGTAAGAGGAGCTGTCAGGATGTCAGATAAAATGACAGGCATTTTAATACGGGCGGCGTAACGCATAACTTCCTGTGTTTCCGTGCGACAGACGATGGAGTTCTGGGTGTAGGTTTGAATGTGCACCTGCATCTCTTCGGCGATGCTCTGCAGCTCGTCAATAAGTGCCAGCGGAAGGCGGGCTTCAAATACCGGTTTGCAGGCATTGCAGTCGTAAATGAGACCGCCGTTGTTTGCTATGATATAAGAATGAGGAAACGCAATGTCAATATAGTCACGTACTTTTAAAATGCTCGAGAGCGGACGGCCGGAAGTGAGTATAAATCCGTGTCCTTCGCGGGCGAGTTTGATTAAAAGACTTCGCACATGTTCGGAGATGGTTCCGTCCGTGCGGACCAAAGTTCCGTCGATATCACAGAAAAGTAATTTTGACATAGCAGACTCCTTTTATCTTTTTGACTATCCTAACATACAATAAAAAAATGGGCAAGGATAGGAAACTGTGCTATAATCATGTACTGGAAAATGTAAAAATGAAATGAGGAAAATAAGATGAAACGTCTGCTTATTTATTTGCAGGATTACAAAAAAGAATGTGTGCTCGCACCGTTGTTTAAAATGCTTGAAGCATCGTTTGAACTTTTGGTGCCGCTTGTGATTGCAGCGATTATTGATACGGGAATCGGTGAGAGTGCAGGAAAGGGATATATCACAAAGGCGTGTCTGATTTTGTTTGCGCTCGCGTTTGTGGGACTTGTCAGTTCGGTGACAGCGCAGTTTTTTTCCGCAAAAGCAGCGGTCGGCTATGCAACCAAACTCAGAAATGCACTATTCGGACATTTGCAGAGCATGTCGTATTCTGAAATTGATACCATCGGGACGTCGACGATGATTACACGCATGACCAGCGATGTCAACCAGACACAGACGGGCGTCAATATGTTTTTGCGTCTGTTTCTTCGTTCGCCGTTCGTTGTATTCGGCGCGATGATTATGGCGTACACCATTGATGCAAAGTCTGCAATCAGCTTCGCTGTTGCGATTGTACTTCTTTTGGTTGTTGTGTGCGGTATTACCAAAATCAGTATTCCGCTGATGAAGCAGGTGCAGGGGCAACTTGATGATGTGCTCCTTACGGCCAGAGAAAATCTGGTCGGAATCCGTGTAATCCGCGCTTTTTGTAAAGAAGAAGAGGAAGTGCAACGCTTTGCCGAGAAAAATATGAAACTGACTGCAGGACAGAAGAAGGCGGGCAGTGTTTCCGCTCTTATGAATCCTCTGACATATATCATCATTAATCTGGCGATTGTATATCTGATTTGGACCGGTGCCGTGCAGGTGGATCGGGGAATTTTGACACAGGGACAGGTGGTCGCTCTTTACAACTATATGTCACAGATTCTTGTGGAGCTGATTAAGCTTGCGAACCTGATTATCACATTGAATAAGGCGTTAGCAAGTGCTAACCGAATTGCAGATGTGTTTGAGATTGAGACGAGCATGGAATGGAAACGGAATGCGGAAGGAGAAGATTCTCTTGCGGAGGATATTGTTGTATTTAAGGATGTCTGTCTGTCTTATGCAGGCGGAGGTGAAGAAGCTCTTTCGGACATTGATTTTACGGTGAAGAGAGGGCAGACCATCGGTATCATCGGTGGAACCGGTTCCGGTAAAAGTTCGCTGGTCAATCTCATTCCGAGATTTTATGATGCTACGCGAGGGGAAGTTCTTGTGGACGGAAAAAATGTGCGCGAGTATGCGGAGGAAGAGCTGGAGAAAAAAATTGCGGTTGTTCCTCAGAAAGCGGTCCTTTTTAAAGGGACGATAGAGAGCAATCTTCGTTGGGGAAAAGAGGACGCTACCGCGGAGGAAATGGAACAGGCAATTGCGGCGGCACAGGCGGAGGATGTCGTGAAAGCCAAAGGCGGGTTATCCGGTGAGGTGGCGCAGGGCGGTAAAAACTTATCCGGAGGTCAAAGACAGCGCCTGACGATAGCAAGAGCGTTTGTGAAGCAGGCTCCGATATTGATTTTAGATGACAGTGCATCGGCGCTCGATATGGCGACGGATGCACGGCTGCGTGCGGCGATTCGCTCGCTTTCTTATCAGCCGACGGTGTTTATTGTGTCGCAGAGAACAAATGCGATTATGGATGCGGACCGGATTATTGTTTTGGACGACGGCAAAGTAGAAGGTATCGGAACGCACGAAGAACTCCTTTCTACCTGTGTGGTTTATAAAGAGATTTATGAGTCGCAGTTTAAGAAGGAGGTGTCTGCATCATGAAACAAGGCAAGGTGTTAAAGAAGGTTCTCTCTTATCTGAAAAAATACAGCGCGCTCATAGTGTTTTCTGTTGTCTTTGCGGCAATGATTGTCGGATTGACGCTCTATGTTCCGATTTTAATCGGTAATGCGATTGACGCGATTGTGGAAGGCGCAGTTAATTTCGGGCTGATTCGCGATTATCTCTTCCGGGTTGTGATTGTTGTTGCGATAACAGCGTTTCTGCAGTGGCTGATGAATGTGATTAATAATCATGTGACATATCATGTCGTGCGGGATATCCGAAAAGAGGCGTTTGATAAGTTGCAGATTCTTCCGCTCAAATATGTGGATGCACATTCATATGGTGAGATTGTGAGCCGTATTATCACGGATGTGGACACGTTCGCAGACGGACTTTTGATGGGCTTTACGCAGCTTTTTACAGGTATTGTGACAATTCTCGGAACGCTTGCGATTATGCTCTCACTCCATCCGATGATTACGCTTGTGGTTGTCGTGATTACACCACTTTCGTTGTTTGTTGCTAACTTTATTGCAAAGCATACTTATGATATGTTTAAAGTGCAGTCTGAGACGAGAGGTGAACAGACGGCATTTGTGGAAGAAATGCTCGGAAATGCCAAAGTGGTAAAGGCGTTCGGTCGCGCGGACGAGTCGATGGAGACATTTGTTGAAATAAACGAACGTTTACAGAAGTGCTCACTCAAGGCAATTTTTTATTCCTCGCTGACGAATCCGTGCACGAGGTTTGTCAACAGTATCGTATATGCTTGTGTGGCATTGGTAGGAGCTTTTACGGTGCTTTCCGGCAATATGACCGTCGGTATTTTGTCGTGCTTTTTAAACTATGCCAATCAGTATACAAAGCCGTTTAACGAGGTGTCGGGAGTTATCACGGAACTTCAGAATGCGATTGCATGTGCCGGCAGAATTTTTGAATTGATAGAGGAAAAACCACAGGTTCCGGATGCGGAAGATTCGGTGCTTCTGAATGATGTGCGAGGTGAGATACGATGTGAGAATGTATGCTTCTCCTACACACCGGAGCAGAAGCTCATTGAGAATTTTAACGTGCATGTAAAGCCGGGACAGAATGTGGCAATTGTCGGTCCGACCGGTTGTGGTAAGACAACCGTAATCAACCTGCTTATGCGTTTTTATGACGTAAGGAGCGGTGAAATTAAAGTGGACGGAAATGAGATTCAGGATATAAAGAGGCAGAGTCTGCGAAGCAACTATGGTATGGTTTTGCAGGAGACGTGGCTGAAATCGGGCACGATTCGCGACAATATCAAGATGGGTAAGCCGCAGGCAACGGATGAGGAGATGATTGCGGCGGCAAAAGCTGCGCATGCGCATTCTTTTATACGACGTCTGCCAAACGGGTATGATACAGTGATAGGAGAAGACGGAGGAATGCTCTCACAGGGGCAGAAGCAGCTTCTCTGTATTTCGAGAATTATGCTCTCGCTTCCGCCGATGCTTATTCTCGATGAAGCGACCTCGTCCATCGATACGCGCACGGAAATGAAGATTCAGAGTGCATTTTCGCAGCTGATGAAAGGAAGAACAAGTTTCATAGTTGCCCATCGCTTATCGACCATCAAAAATGCGGATATTATCCTTGTTATGAAAGACGGAAATATTATTGAGCAGGGTAACCACGAACAACTCCTTAAGCAGAACGGTTTTTATGCGCAGCTGTATCGCAGTTGATGATGTGCAACTTCAGAGAATGAAAGAGGTTTTTGAATGTTATATACGATACCGGATTATTATTATGAGTTTTCCTGCATTGCCGGCGATTGCCCGGATACGTGCTGTGCCGGCTGGCAGATAGTCATTGATGAAAAAAGTCAGAAAAAATATAAGAAATATCCGGGAGACTTCGGCAAACGGCTGAAGTCTTCTGTTGATTGGAGAGAAGGAGTCTTTCGCCAGAAGAACAAACGCTGTGCCTTTTTGAATGACGAAAATCTTTGTGACATATATAAAAATGCAGGACCTGCTATGCTTTGCGATACTTGTCGGAAGTATCCGCGCCATGTGGAAGAATATGAGGATTTGCGGGAGATTTCGCTTTCTCTTTCCTGCCCGGTGGTAGCCCAAATGCTCATGAATCGCCGGGAACCGGTGCGGTTTTTGACCAAGGAGCGGAAGATTGCACCGGAAGAGTATGAAGAGTTTGATTATATGCTTTTTACGAAGCTTTGCGATGCGCGGGATGTGATGATTTCCATATTGCAGGATCGGACGGAGGACATCCGGACGAGGATGGCGATGGTGATTGCTCTCGGGCATGATTTACAACTTAGAGTTAGCAGAGGGCAACTCTTTGAGGTGGATACACTTTTGGGACGCTATGGTGCGGAAGGAGCAGTTGCGCGTTTTGAAAAGAGATGTAAGCCGTATATTGGCGCTTCGCGTGAAGAGTCAGATGAACTTTGGTGTGCGCTGTATGCACTTTTTGATGAGCTGGAAGTGCTGAAAAGTGATTTTCCTGCGTATCGCAGGGAGAGACTGGGATACATTGAACTGTTTGGCAGCATTTCAGACGCGGAGGCAATTTGTCTTGAACAACTTATGGTGTACTTTATTTATACCTATTTCTGCGGCGCGGTGTATGATGAACAGGCTTATGGAAAAGTGAAGTTTGCTGTAGTATCGACATTTCTGATACGCCGCCTCTATCTCGGAGATGTAAGATGCAGACAAGGTATCGATAAAGCGGCGATGATAGAAGCTGCCTACCGCTATGCCAAGGAAGTGGAACATTCTGACCCAAACCTGCTCCGTATGGAAGAACTGCTGATGCAACGCAGCGAGTTTGCGCTTGAGAATCTGATGAGGGTGATTTTGTGCCGGGGTTAATTTCGGTCGGTTGGTTTTGAGGACTACGCAATGGCTTTTTGGGGCGTTGGCCCCGACTGTTTGGCAGATTTGAGATATTGGTAGGGGTGATTTTAGCGGAAATGCCCGACTTAATTGCAAAAACTATGAATGAGTCGGGATGAGGAGGGATTGATTTCCCGACCTTTAGAAGAAAATAAAATAATAGTCGGGGATTATAGCAATTTAGACCCCGACGAAATGCTGGATTTCATGTTTTGGTCGGGATTGTGAGAGAATGACTACCCGACAATGTTAGTAAAAAAGTATCTAGGTCGGGGAGGGGGGAGTTTTGGATGGCTAACTTCGTAACATGTTATAAAAAACACAAGGAGCAAAAAAGTCCTTGTGTTTTTGCGTCTTTGAATGTATTTTCAACTCTTTTTTGGAATGTTTATAAGCTTGAATCGAATGAAATATACAAGCATATCTACTGCGAAAAACAGAGTAATGTTCAGTGGCGGCATAATAAACGGTGCAATGTGCTCGGGAAGGATATAAAACGGGTCCTGTGACACAAAAAACCAGTTAAAGTCATAGGACTGTCCCCATGCCTGACCGGTGTACAAAGCGTTACCTAAGAGTGCCCACAAGGTCATTGCTGCAATGACAGCGAAATCTTTACGACATGTGTTTCGATTAAATTTTATATCATCAAATATCAGTACAAGTAAACCGTATATTGCCATTAATCCATGGAATAGCAGTGTTTGGAGAACACGATAAGAAAACGGATGTACCTGATACCACATCAGTCCCGCCGGGTATACAAAATAAATGAGGTTGGAGATGAAACCTAACAGGGCGAACTGTTGCTTGAATTTTCCTAAAAAGGTATTGTGCCGGCTCCAAAAACACATCACGCACATTGCGGTACAAATATGAAACGGAAGTTTTTCGACATCGATTTTTCCATAGGCAAACGGCATTAAGAAAAAGTCGGCTATGTACAGACTGAAAGCACAGTTTATAAAAAAGGCAATTGCCTTTTGTCTTAAGATTTCATCTTTATTTCTCAAAATAAAAATCACAGCGAAGATGAGGAAGAGCAGCACAAGCATATAACATAAATGCCAACCTCCGAAGCATGAAAAAACCGGACCTTCTTTTTTGTCTGAAAAAAATTCACTTAACATTGCGTACATGTATATTACCGCCTTTCATCAAACCGCATTTGCTCTTTGTCATTATAGCATGGTTTTATTTGTTTTGTGAGTTTTTTAGTTTAAGAAGATTGTTATAGGTATAGCACTTAGGGCAGTTGTTTTTTGTGTTTAAGGTATGACGTAGAATTTGAATGGAAGTATAGAGTTAAATGTTTTAATTTGACGGAGCAATCATGCCTCTGATTTGTGCGATGTTAGGATAAACTGGGGGTTTTTAAGCATTTTATCCTGGAAAAACGACGTTTTTTCGAGGTAGCTATACGAGATGCAAAGATATAATAGGATAAAGTGACAGTTTTTTGTGATTTTATCTCAAAGCTGGTTTACATAATATGAGCACAAGGCGATTTTATATTAAATAAATAGGATAAGAATTGAACTTTTGTATTTTTTATCCAATTGTTTCAAAAATAGATTTTAAAGCCGTCTGCCCAGAGATTTTCGGCTCATAACCAAAGGCAAACTTCTGGTTGTCTAATAGATGAATAAATTAAAACTATTTCTGCTGCCTATGAAAAGTAATAAGGGGTTATCATCTCTGATAACTCCTTAAATTTTACTGCGGAAGATGGGACTTGAACAGAGTACCGCTCCCCGCAAACCCGCACAGAAAGGAGATTGCAGGAGTGCTGACTAGGGGTGTGTAAAAATTGTATAACATTCACAAAAATCGTCCCTCAAAAACACCAAAAGAGGGGGATTGAATTAGGCAAACGTCTATATTAAGATTTCTATATGGAGTAACCGTGTACAAGGTGGTAGCCTCCCGTACTGAATCAGAAGGGAGGTGGTGCGTATGCGTACATATGAAGCAATATCATTGATGATAGCGTTTGGAATGTTCGTTATTGCACTGCTTGCCTATATAGATAGGAATAACAAGCGAAAATAAAAACGCCACTCTTGTCTTGGCCGACGAGTAGCGTTTTTAGTAACCTCAGAGGCTAACCACTTTGGGCGGTTGCTCCTTTTTGTGTTTATAGTGTAGCATATGATTTGAGTGGAAGCAAGGGGAAAATAAGTATAGGATATTATACCAAATGCGAAGTTATCAAAGAAGTGTTTCTCGAGATATTCCGATGAACAAAAGCGCATGGAACTTGAGAAGACGCTGAATGTCGCACCAAACTGAGAGTGTAAAAAAGTGTAAACATTTTTACGCTTCTTTTTTGATACACCCAAACACAAAAAATACGATAAATACTGCATTTCGTAGTATTTATCGCATTTATAACTTCCTGCGGAAGATGGGACTTGAACCCACACAAGCGCAATGCTTACAAGATCCTTAGTCTTGCTCGTCTGCCAGTTCCGACACTTCCGCGTTTTATGGAGCGGTGTGTTTGTCACGCCGCGATTAGTATAATATCATTTTCGGGCAAAGGTGTCAACATGAAAAAAGAATTTTTTTGAAAAAAATTGAGTCGATGTTGTGAAAAGCTTGATTTTGGGCGCGAAAAGAATAAAAAATATACATAAAAACTCTTGCCAATTCCTGTAAAATGAACGATAATTATGATAAGAACATGACTAACTATGCTTAGAAATCAAGGAAGATTTCTTTTCGGTAATCAAAGGAGTGATGGAGATGGCAATTAACATTTCGGCAAAAACGGATTATTCGATGTTGTTTTCAAGCCTTCCGACAAGAAGCAACAATGTGACGAGCAGCATTTTCGGCGGAACGTCCGGTTCTTCTTTTTCGTTGTCAGATTATGCTCTGATTAAGAGCGGAAGTTACGGCAAACTGATGAAGGCGTATTACTCACAGGGCAGCGATGACGGTTCGGGTAAGAGCAGTGCGGTAAATAAGCTTGTGAGCGGAAGCAGCACGGATCAGGCGACGACAATCACGGCGCTTAAGAGCAGCAGCGATAAGCTTGCGAGTGCAGCGGCAGACCTTACGACGACAGGTAAAGATTCATTATTTGTGGAGAAGGATATCACCACGAAGGATGAGAACGGTGTTGAGACAACGACGAAGGGATATGACAAGGATGCGATTTACAAGAAAGTGTCCGAGTTTGTAGATGCTTACAACAGCGTGCTTACAGCAGCAGGTAAGTCAGACAACACCCGCGTTCTTTCTACTGGAGCGAACATGACAACCATGACGGCTGCAAACGAAGATATGCTTGGCAAGATTGGTATCAGCATTGGTGAGGATAACAAGTTATCTATTGATGAGAAGAAGTTTAAGGAAGCGGATATGAGCTCTGTGAAGACGATGATGAACGGTGTAACATCTTATGCGTACAATGTGCAGACCAAGGCGTCCTTCATCAATATGTATGCAAAGGAAGATGCAGCTAAGACGAGCGGAATCTACGCACAGAATGCGCTGTATAACAATTCCTACTCATCCAGCGGTTACCTGTTTGATAATATGTTCTAAACAGGAAATGGCGACAGAATTTGAATTTTATGGAAGAAAAGGGACGGTTCCTATCTGTGAAGGTAGGAATCGTTTTTTTGACGGATGCGGATTCGCAAAGCAAAAATTCCCAAAATACCATTGACATTACAAGTAAAAAACGATAGAATATGTTTTGCGCGCAGGAGTGGCGGAATTGGCAGACGCGCAGGCTTCAGGTGCCTGTGGTAGCAATATCGTGTGGGTTCAAGTCCCATCTCCTGCATAACAAAAGCCCCGTGTTTACGGGGCTTTTTCATTTCTATGAAACATTCTGCGCCATATCCGAAATTCCATAAATTTCTCAAAATAAAAAAAGGAAAAAAAGCACAAGCGCAGAAAATTAGAATTAGAGGAAATGTTTATGTCTGTGGATGGAAGGAGTACCCATGACAATTAGAGAAAATCTGGAACAAATGGAATGTGCCAATTTAAGCCCTTACGCGTGTCTGAGTAAAAATTCCAGAGGGCGCCTGCGGGAGGAGACTCAGTGTGACATTCGGCCCGTATTTCAAAGAGACAGGGACAGAATTTTGCACAGTAAGTCGTTCCGTCGCCTGAAAGACAAGACGCAGGTGTTTTTGACACCGGACGGCGACCATTACAGGACAAGATTGACTCATACGCTTGAGGTTTCGCAGAATGCAAGAACGATTGCCAAAGCGCTTCGGCTCAATGAGGATTTGGTGGAGGCGATTGCGCTCGGTCACGACCTTGGGCATACGCCTTTCGGTCACGCAGGAGAGAGAGCGCTGAATCTCGTTTCGCCATGTGGATTTGTGCATAGCGAGCAGAGTGTGCGAACCGTGGACGTCCTTGAGAAGAACGGCCTCGGACTGAATTTGACGTGGGAAGTGCGCGATGGTATTTTGAACCATCAGACGAAAAATGAGCCGGCTACGTTAGAAGGAAAGATTGTACGGTTTTCCGACAAGATTGCCTACATTCATCACGATATGGATGATGCCATCCGCGCGGGAATTTTGAAAGATTCGGATGTTCCGAAAAGCATCGGTGATGTCATCGGATATACGCACGGTGAAAGGCTTGACCATTTTATCCATGACATTGTAACGCACAGCGCCGGAACGGACGATGTTTCGATGTCGGAGCCGGTGGCGCAGGCAATGAAAGAATTGCGTGAATTTATGTTTGAAAATGTGTATCAGAATCCGGTTGCCAAGGCAGAAGAGAGTAAGGCGGAAAATCTGATGATTACGTTATATGAGTATTATTTGAAGAATATCGATTTGATTCCGAGACATATGCTTGATTTGATGGAACGTGACGGAACAACGAAGGAACGAATCGTTTGTGATTATGTTGGTGCTATGACAGACCGGTTTGCAATTTCCAAATATGAGGAAATTTATATTCCGAAGACGTGGCACGGCTAAACAGTAGGTAGATGGAGAAAACATGTATTACCCGGAAGAAATTGTAGAAGAAGTCAGATTAAAAAATGATATTGTTGATATTATTTCGGGCTATGTCAGTCTGAAAAAAAAGGGCGGAAACTATTTCGGACTTTGTCCGTTCCACAATGAAAAATCTGCCTCTTTTTCTGTGAGTTCCGGAAAGCAGATGTACTACTGTTTCGGTTGCGGTGCGGGCGGTAATGTGTTCACGTTCATTATGAACTACGAAAATTACAGCTTCGGCGAGGCAATTAAAATGCTTGCGGATAAGGCGGGGGTACAGCTTCCGGAGTTTGAAGATTCTAAGGAAAATCGTGCGAGAGAGAACCGTAGACAGAAGCTTCTTGATATCAACAAGGAATCTGCGAACTATTTTTATTATCAGCTTCGCAGTCCGCAGGGCAGAGTCGGTATGGATTATTTCAAAAATCGTATGCTGACGGACGAGACAATGAAAAAGTTTGCTCTGGGTTACTCAAATAAGACGAGCAATGACCTTTGTAATTATTTAAAACACAAAGGGTTTTCCGATGAACTCATTCGTGAGGCGGGAGTCGCTGTCTTCAATGAAAAATACGGAATGAGTGATAAATTCTGGAATCGAGTGATGTTCCCGATTCAGGACAGCAATCATCGCGTCATCGGATTCGGCGGCCGGGTGATGGGGGAAGGGGAACCGAAGTATTTGAACTCACCGGAGACGCCCGTGTTTGATAAGAGTCGTAATTTATATGGACTTAACTATGCGCGGACATCGCGCAAAAACAATATGATTATCTGCGAAGGATATATGGATGTCATTGCGATGCATCAGGCGGGATTTACGCAGGCGGTTGCATCGCTGGGAACGTCATTTACAAGCGGACAAGCTAATCTGATTCGCCGGTACGCGGAAAACGTCATACTTTCTTATGACAGTGACGGGGCGGGTGTCAAGGCGGCGCTCCGTGCCATAGGTATTTTGAAAGAAGCGGGAATTTCGGGAAAGGTATTAAATCTTGAGCCGTATAAGGACCCGGATGAATTTATCAAAAATATGGGAGCGGAAGAGTTTCAAAAGAGACTTGATGCTGCGGAGAACAGCTTCTTTTATGAGATACGGATGATGCAGAGAGATTATGATCTTGCTGACCCGGAAAGTAAGACGAAGTTTTACAATGAGATTGCCCGTAAGCTTTGTCACTTTTCGGAGGAGGTCGAGCGAGACAATTACATGGATGCGATTGCCCGTAAGTACAACATCTCATTGGAGAGTATGAAAAAGCTTGTCATCGGTTATGCGTCCCGTGAAGGTATGGGAAGCGGAGTTGTCCGTCCGAAACCGACGGTGACCAAGAAGACGACGCCGCAGGAGAGCAGTGCGAAAATGCAACGGCTTCTACTGACGTGGATTTCCGATTATCCGAAAGTTTATACGCAGGTGAAACAATATATTTCACCGCAGGACTTTACGACAGAATTGTACCGGAAGGTGGCGGAAATTATGTTCCGTGAACTGGAGGAAGGAAATCTGAATCCGGCGGGCATTATCAGCATGTTTACGGAGGAAGAGCAGCAGCGCGAAGTGGCACAGCTTTTCAATACGAAACTTGAGCATATGGGAAGAGATGAGGATGATTCCCCGCAGAGCCTGGCGGATATGGAAAAGGCATTTCACGATATTGTGATGAAGGTGAAACAAAATTCATATGAGCATCATATGGAGCAGTCGGGGAGAGATATTGAGGCACTAAACCGCGCAATTACGGCGAAAAAGGAGCTGGAAGTGCTTGCCAAAACGCATATTTCCCTTGAATAAGGACAAAATAGATACATAAATGGAGGATGGAAAAAGAATGGACGAAAACACACAGGCAAAATTTGACGAGAAGCTCAAAGACATTGTAGCTCTCGCAAAAAAGAAAAAAAATGTACTTGAATATCAGGAAGTAATTGATTTTTTCAATGAGCTTTCTTTGGAGGACGAGCAGCTTGAAAAGGTTGTGGAATTCCTTGAGCATAGCGGAGTCGATGTTCTTCGTATTACGGAGGAGGACGAGCCGGATGAGGAACTTCTTTTGGCAGAGGAAGAAGAGGTGGATGTGGAAAATATCGACCTTTCGGTTCCGGACGGTGTCAGCATTGAGGACCCTGTCAGAATGTATCTGAAAGAAATCGGTAAGGTTCCGCTTTTAAGTGCTGAGGAAGAAATCGAACTCGCACAGAAAATGGAAGAGGGAGATGAGGAGGCCAAGAAAAAGCTTGCGGAAGCCAATCTTCGACTGGTTGTAAGTATTGCCAAGAGATATGTGGGCCGTGGTATGTTATTCCTCGACCTGATTCAGGAAGGTAACTTAGGTCTCATCAAAGCCGTTGAAAAATTTGATTACCGTAAGGGATACAAGTTCTCCACGTATGCAACATGGTGGATTCGTCAGGCCATCACGAGAGCGATTGCGGACCAAGCAAGAACCATCCGTATTCCGGTGCATATGGTAGAAACCATTAACAAGCTGATTCGTGTCAGCCGCCAGCTTCTTCAGGAACTTGGAAGAGAGCCTTCCCCGGAGGAAATTGCAGTTGAGATGAATATGCCTGTGGACAGAGTGCGCGAAATTTTAAAGATTTCTCAGGAACCGGTGTCGCTTGAGACACCTATCGGTGAGGAGGAAGATTCACATCTCGGAGACTTCATTCAGGACGACAATGTGCCAGTTCCGGCGGATGCTGCTGCATTTACGTTACTCCGTGAACAGCTCAATGAGGTGTTGGATACACTGACGGAAAGAGAGCAGAAAGTATTAAAGCTTCGTTTCGGTCTCGATGACGGAAGAGCAAGAACGCTGGAGGAAGTCGGTCGCGAGTTTAATGTAACACGTGAGCGTATCCGTCAGATTGAAGCAAAAGCCCTCCGTAAGCTTCGCCATCCGAGCAGAAGCCGTAAATTAAAGGATTATTTGGACTAATGGCAAAATATGATAGAAAGATAGAGCTTTCAGAGAGATTGTCTTCGGTTGTATCTCTCGTGACAAAGGGCGGAAAAGTGGCAGATGTCGGCTGTGATCACGGTTTCGTTTCGATTTATCTTGTGCAACGCGGGATAGCGGAGCGGGTAATCGCGATGGATGTCAACAAGGGACCGCTCGCGCGGGCAAAAGAGCATGTGGATGATTATGGAATGGGGGCTTACATAGAACTCAGGCTTTCGGACGGACTTGCACTTGTCACGAAGGAGGATTGTGTCGATACGGTAGTGCTTGCAGGAATGGGCGGGAAGTTAATGGAAAAGATTCTTTCCGAAGCACTTGCCAGGGAGTTATACATTTCGGAGTTGGTATTGCAACCGCAATCTGATTTGCAGTCCTTCCGCAGATTTTTGCGTGAAAACGAGTATGTGATTACGGAAGAAAAAATGGTCTTTGAGGAAGGAAAGTACTACCCGATGATGAAAGCCTGTTACAAGGGAATGCGCAGGGAAGATGTCGATTATGAAAACATGCTCTCTGATGCGTTCGGACCTTGTTTACTTGCAGACAGACATCCCGTCCTGCACGAGTTTCTGCTCCGCGAAATCGGTAAGTTCGAGCATATTATAGCGGAGATGGAGAAACGGCAGAGCGGAGATAAAGAGGTTACAGAGAAACTGGAATTTCTGAAAAGAGCCGAGGCTCTTTTTTAGGAAGGGGGATACATATGCGCTGTGAAGATGTGATTCGTAAACTGGAAGAACTTTCACCGCTTTCGTACGCCGAAGGCTGGGATAACCCGGGACTTTTGGCAGGACGAAAAGATAAGGAAATTAAGCGGATATATATTGCACTTGATGCGACGACGAAGACGATAGAGGAGGCGGTCCGTCTGAATGCGGATATGCTTCTGACACATCATCCGCTTATTTTTAAAGGGATTAAAAAAGTTAATTCCGATGACTTTGTCGGAAGAAGAATTATGACATTGATTCAAAATGATATCTGCTATTATGCAATGCATACGAATTTTGATGTGATGGGGATGGCGGATGCGGCAGCGGATATTCTGCATCTGAAAAAACGTGAGGTACTTGAAATCACGTTTGAGGATGAGATTGCGAAAGAAGGTTTCGGGCGTTTTGGGAAGCTTCCGCAGATTATGACATTGGACGAATGCGCCGCGTATGTGAAAAAAGCATTCGGAATCGAATGGGTGAAGGTGTTCGGTGAGGTGGATACGGAGGTTGAGACGGCAGCGATTTCTCCGGGTTCAGGTAAGTCGATGATTGGTGCCGCACTCGGCAAAGGTGCGGATGTGCTTATTACGGGGGATATTGACCATCACGACGGTATCGATGCTCTGGAGAGAGGAATGGCTGTTATTGACGCAGGTCATTTTGGACTGGAGCAGATTTTTGTGCCGTATATGGAAGAGTATATCAAAAGAGAAATGGCGGACGTGGAGGTTATCATGCAGAAACCGGAAAGTCCGTTCAGAATCGTATAAAAGGAGGTCTTTTTTATGATTAATATTGGGGTAAATGGTGTTACAAAGGAATATAAAGAGGGAACCACGTACGAACAGGTAGCGCAGGATTACCAGAAAGATTACGAGCATAAAATTGCGATGGTGGTTGCAAATGGTAAGTTTCGTGAACTTTCAAGGGAAATTGGGTCGGGGGATGAGATTTCTTTCCTGACGTATCACGAGAGCGCAGGACACAAGGCGTATGTCCGCACGGCGACCATGATTATGATGAAAGCAATGAATGATGTAATGGTAGATGATAAACCGGAAAAAGTGAAGGTTGAGTTTGCCATCGGAAAAGGATATTACATCAGTATTGTAAGTAAGCATGAGGTGACAGACGAGACAGCAAAACGCGTGGAAAAGCGTATGCGGGAAATTGTGGAGGCTCATATTCCGGTGCAGAAGCAATCGCTTCCGAAGGATGATGCCATTGCGCTTTTTGCACAGGCCGGTATGGCAGATAAGGTAAAACTGTTTCGTTTCCGAAGAGGATCCATTGTCAATGTTTATAATATTGATGATTACTATGACTACTATTACGGCTATATGCTTCCGGATACGGGATATGTTTCTTATTTTTCTGTGGAAGCTTATGAAGGCGGCCTGATTTTAAATCTTCCGGACAAAAAAGAACCGGAAGAAATTTCTGAGTTTGTTCCGAGAGAAAAATTGTTCCGCACGCTTCGTCAGGCGGACGAGTGGGGAAGCAAGATGGGGATTGACACGGTCGGTGATTTGAATTGCCAGATTTGTGAAGGTAAATTAAATGATTTAATTTTAGTACAGGAGGCATTTCAGGAGAGACGTATCGGTGAAATTGCACATGAAATCTCAGAACGTGGAGGCGTTAAGTTCGTAATGATTGCAGGACCATCCTCCAGTGGAAAGACAACATTTTCGCACAGATTGTCCATTCAGCTCCGCACACATGGTCTGACACCGCATCCGATTGCTTTGGATGACTATTTCGTGAACCGAGAGGATACTCCGCTTGATGAGAACGGTGACTACAATTTTGAGTGTCTGGGTGCACTTGATGTGGAATTGTTTAATCATGATATGAGCCTTCTCCTTGCGGGAGAAGAGGTAGAACTTCCGACGTTCAATTTCAAAACAGGACATCGCGAGTACAAAGGCAATAAAAAGAAACTCGGTCCGGATGATATTCTTGTTATCGAGGGAATCCACGGTCTGAATGATAAGTTGTCTTATTCGCTTCCGAATGAGAGCAAATTTAAAATTTATATCAGTGCACTTACCAGTCTAAATGTGGATGAGCACAACCGTATTCCGACGACGGACGGACGCCTTTTGCGTCGTATGGTGCGCGATGCGCGCACGCGCGGTTCATCAGCCAAACGCACCATTCAGATGTGGCCGTCGGTTCGCCGCGGTGAGGAAGAAAATATCTTCCCGTTCCAGGAAAGTGCGGATGCATTTTTCAACAGTGCACTTATCTATGAGCTTGCAGTGCTTAAGCAGTTTGCAGAGCCGCTTTTGTTCAGTATTGAACCGGATGAGCCGGAGTATCATGAGGCAAAACGTCTGCTCAAGTTTTTAGAATACTTCCTGGGAGTTAGCAGCGAACACCTTCCGAACAACTCAATTGTGCGTGAGTTTGTAGGCGGAAGCTGCTTCCCAGTGTAGGGGATGACAGTAGGAGAGTGCTGTCGGTCAAAATATAATAATAAGTAAGTAGGACAAATGATCGCGGCTGCAGCGCCGAAAGGCGGCAGACGAGGAAAGTCCGGGCTTCACAGGGCAGGATGCCGGATAACGTCCGGTGGAGGTGACTCCAAGGCCAGTGCAACAGAAATATACCGCCGGCTTCGGCCGGTAAGGGTGGAAAGGCAGTGTAAGAGACTACCGCCCTGTCGGTAACGGCGGGGGCACATGTAAACCCCATCCGAAGCAAGACCGAATAGAGAACGATACAGTTGCCCGCTGTGTTCTCAGGTGGGTCGCTCGAACCTGTCGGTAACGACAGGTCTAGATAGATGATCATTCAACGACATAACCCGGCTTATCGTCCTGCTTACTTTTTATATTACCAATGACAATGCCTGCACAGCAGGCAAAATTACTTTAGAGGATGGCTCCATGTTATTTAATTCACTGGCATTTGCCGTTTTTTTGCCTATCGTATTTTTTTTATACTGGGCTCTGCCAAATAAATATCGTCCCATCTGGATTCTGATGGCAAGTTACTATTTTTATATGAGCTGGAACGTAAAATATGTGGTACTTATTTTGTTTACCACAATCGTTTCTTACGGATGTGCCCTTTGGATGGAAAGGTGGGAAAAGAAAAAAACAGTTCTCCTTTGTTCAGCGCTGGTCGCGTCGCTCGGAGTATTGTTTTTCTTTAAGTACTTTAATTTTTTCAGTCTCAGCGCGGCAAAGGTGCTGGGACGTTTTGCCATACAGGTTCATCCGGTAACGCTTGCACTTATGCTTCCGGTCGGAATTTCATTTTACACGTTTCAGACCTTAAGCTATGTCATTGATGTTTACCGTGGGGATGTGAAAGCAGAACGGAACTTTTTGACGTACGCGGCGTTTATATCATTCTTTCCGCAACTTGTGGCAGGACCGATTGAGCGAACCTCTAACTTACTGCCCCAGATAAAAGCGGAACACACGTTTAAGAAGGAAAATGCAACATATGGACTGCTCCTCATGGCTTGGGGATTTTTTAAAAAGCTGGTTGTTGCGGATACGCTTGCTGTTTATGCAGACCAGATTTTTGATGACGTGCATTATTACGGCGGTTTCTCCATGCTGCTTGCAGCGCTGTTTTTTACATTCCAGATATATTGTGACTTTTCGGGATATTCGGATATTGCCATCGGTTGTGCAAAGCTTTTTGACATAGAACTGATGACGAACTTTAAGAGCCCTTATTTTGCAATTTCGATCAAAGATTTTTGGAGCCGCTGGCATATTTCTCTGTCAACATGGTTTCGTGATTACGTCTACATTCCGCTTGGCGGAAATCGCGTAAGCAAAGTAAGAAATGCATTTAACTTAATGGTGACGTTTTTGGTCAGCGGACTCTGGCATGGGGCCGCGTGGCATTTTGTTGTGTGGGGCGGACTTCACGGGGCGCTTCAGGTGCTTGAAAACTGCTTTCCGTTTGTGCGTAAGCTCACTCGCCGCGTAAAAGAAAATCCGGAGAGCGCTCGTGGTCCGGTTATTTGGATTTGCCGTGGAGTGACATTTGTCATTGCGATGCTGGCATGGGTATTTTTCCGCGCGGAGACGGTGTCGGATGCGCTTTATGTGCTGGTACATATGTGGGATGGTATCTTGCAGCCGACAATTTATTTTGCAAGAGGAATGGCCGATTTCGGAATGGAGTGGTCGGATGTGGTGTCCGTCGCGATTCCGTTTGTACTGCTTATGATATATGATTATAAATCACTCTCCGGAGACCCGATTCAGTCGCTTCGCAAGCTTCCGGGACCGGTGAGATGGGTGGTATATTATGCGTTTGTTTTTCTTGTGCTGATGCTTGCATCGTTCAATGCGCAGGAGTTTGTATATTTTCAGTTTTAAATACAGACAAAGGATAAGGACAGAATATGTGGAAAGAGATTCGTGAGCTTGTACTTAAGCTGATTGCTTTGCTTCTTCCGTTTTTTGTTTTGCTGCCTCTGTATTGCAAATTTTTCCCGATGAACTATCTGGATGATGAGTATGCGATGTATCAGCAGCAGAAGGATTACGTGACCGGAAAACTGAATATAGACGATGCAAAGATTCTTATCATGGGTGATTCGCGTACGAAGGCGGGATTTGATCCGCAGCTTTTATGGGAAGGCAGTTATAATATCGCGCTTGGCGGTGCAACACCGATTGAAGGATATTACAGTCTGAAGGAGTACCTAAAGCATCACAAGGCACCGGAGGTTGTTGTTATGGCGTACGCACCGATGCACTATATGGATGTGGATACGCTTTGGACGCGAAGTATTTATTTTCATACGTTGTCCAAAGATGATTTTCGGGACCTTGTTTCGACAGCGGAGAAATTTGAAGATACGGAACATATTCTGATTGAGGATTATCCGTTGGAATATTTGATGTATGAATTTTATATGCCGAATAAATATGCAACAGCTCTGAAAAAGTCGGGGTTTGTCGGACGGCATCAATTGACGAAGCAAAAGTATGACACGGTGGTAGAGTTTGAAGGACATACGTTTTATGGGACGGATGAGCAGTCTGGCGGAATCAACGGAGAGGCAAAAGTCAGTGATTTCGCGGATTCCGACATTATCACATGGTATTTGGAGCAGACGTTTGTACTTTGTCAGGAATACGGCATTACGGTTGTGCTGGAGCAGACACCGATGAATGAGACGTCTTACGGAATTCTGACGCCGGAGTTTAAAGCAGGTTATCGCACTTATATGCAAGAGCTTGTTTTGCGCAATCCGGATGCGATGATTTATCCGGATTTTTACTGTTACCCGAATGATTGTTTCGGGGATGCGGACCATTTGAATGCGCATGGTGTGGAAGTGTATGATGCATTCTTGATGGAGAAGTATGGGGATTTGTAGTGGTTTGCGGGTTTACATAATGCATGCTTGGTTGAGCAGGGTATTTAGACAAGAGATTTTGCCGGAATACCCCGCGGCAGAGAGCAGACAGAACAAGATGTCAAAACGGTCTCAAGAGAAAGCTGATGGGGGAGAGACCAAAGGAGAGAAAAAATAAGAAAAAAGTACTTGCAAAACATAGAATCATGTGCTATGATACATATGCGCTTTAAAGCGTTACACTTTAAAGTGATAAAGTAAAGGGCGTAAAAGTAACCATCAAAAGAAAGGAAGCAATATCATGGCTCAGAAAGGTAATTTGATGACCGTCCGTTCGGATATTAAAATTCTGGATGCGACGATGCGTGACGGAGGACTTGTAAACAACTTTAATTTTTCGGATGAATTTGTGAATGATTTATATCGTGCAAATGTGAAGTCCGGCGTTGATTATATGGAATTCGGATATAAAGCTTCCAAGGAGATGTTTGATGTTAACCGCTTCGGCAAGTGGAAATTCTGTGATGAGGCGGATATTCGAGGGATTGTGGGCGACAACAATTCCGACCTGAAGATTGCGGTTATGGCGGATGTTGGACGCTGCGATTACAAGAAGGATATTGTGGACAGAGACCTTAGTGTAATTGATATGGTACGTGTTGCGACCTACATTAATACAATGCCGGCAGCGATTCACATGATTGAGGATGCTAAGGCAAAAGGATATGAGGTAACATGTAATATTATGGCGATATCCAATGCACAGGAGTCTGATCTGGACACTGCACTTGAGATGCTTGCCAAGAGTCCGGTAGATGGTATTTATCTTGTGGACAGTTACGGTTCGCTTTACCCGGAGCAGATTCGCTCCCTTGCAGATAAATATGTGGAGATTGCGGAGGCGCATGGTAAATACGTGGGAATCCATGCACATGATAATCAGCAGCTTGCGTTTGCAAATACGATTGAGGCTGCGGCAAGAGGCGTCAGTCTTCTTGATGCTACGATGAGCTGTCTGGGCAGAGGTGCAGGAAACTGTGCGATGGAACTTCTGCTTGGTTTTTTGAAAAATCCGAAATACAATATGTACCCGGCGCTGAAATTTATTGAAAATCAGGTAACTAAACTCAGAGCTGATGGTATGGTGTGGGGATATGACATTCCGTATTTTTTGACAGGACGTCTGAATCTTCATCCGTCCGCAGCAATTGACTGCGTAAAGCAGGGCAGAACGGATTATACAGAGTTTTACACCGAACTTCTGGATCGTTCTTAAATGAAATGGAGGTTCCCGTTTTTTCGAATTGTCGAAAGAACGGGACTTTTTTTATGGAAAATTCATTGTTTTCATTAGAAGAATTGTTTATACTAACCATTAGTGGAAAAGAATGGAGATTTGTATGGATAAAGTATTACTAATCGGAGTCAATACAGGGCAGGAAGAAAATTTTGACCACTCGATGGAAGAACTTGCGCTTTTGGCGGAGGCCTGCGAGATGGAAGTGGTCGGAAGTATGACTCAGAATATGCCTTACATTAATAAAGCGCTGTATGTCGGTACGGGGAAAATAGAAGAAATCAAGGAAGAGGCTGCGTGGGTATCTGCGGACATGCTTCTTTTTAATGACAGTCTGACACCGTCCCAGATTCGAAATATCAAGGATGAGACGGGCATCGCGGTCATGGATCGGACGACTCTCATTTTAGAAATTTTTGCGTCGCGAGCCAAGTCGCGCGAGGCAATGTTGCAGGTGGAAGTGGCGCGGCTTCAGTATATGTTGCCGAGACTCGTCGGTCTTCATGAAGCACTTTCCAGACAGGGTGGTGGAAGCGGTTCTATGAGTAACAAAGGAGCCGGAGAGAAGAAACTTGAGCTTGACCGTCGTAAGATTGAGAATCGTCTGGCAGAGCTTCGAAAAGAACTGGCGCAGGTGGAGACGGAGCGTATGACACAGCAGAAAAAGAGAGAGCGTTCTGCGATTCCGCGTGTGGCGCTGGTGGGTTATACGAATGCGGGTAAGTCCACTATCATGAATGCGATGGTAGAGCAGTATATCGGCGATAACGAAAAGAAGGTGCTCGAGAGGGACATGCTTTTTGCAACGCTGGATACTTCCGTAAGGAATATTACGCCGAAGGAGAACAAGTCCATTTTGCTCTCGGATACGGTTGGATTTATTGATAAGCTTCCGCACGGGCTTGTGAAGGCATTCCGTTCCACGCTTTCAGAGGCTGTTTCAGCACATTTGATATTGCATGTGGTTGATTTTTCAGATCCGCATTACAGGGAACAGATGGAAGTGACGAAGGAGACGCTGAAGGAAATCGGTGCAGCGGATATCCCGGTGTTTTACGTGTTTAACAAGGCTGATTTGCTGGAGGGGGAAGATGCGGTAAAGATTCCGAAAGTCACAGAACAGGCGATTTATATGTCTGCAAAGAAACGCATCGGAATGGATGAACTTATCGACGAGATATTAAAACGGGTTTACAGTGGACATAGGGAGTGTCAGCTACTGCTCCCGTACGACAGGGGCGATTTGTTCTCGTACCTGAAAGAGCATGCGAATGTTGTCAGCAGCAGCTATGAGGCAGACGGAATCCATGTGACAGCAGAATGCGGTGAGGCGGATATCGGTCGCCTGGCACAGTATATGAAACAAGATTGACAAAGGTGTTATACTTATTTTTAGGAAAAAGAAAGAGGCGGTAAACATGACGAAAATTGATATTGTATCCGGTTTTTTAGGAGCCGGAAAAACAACACTGATTAAAAAATTATTAAAGGAAGCGCTTGCGGGTGAGCAGGTTGTTTTGATTGAAAATGAATTCGGTGAAATCGGAATTGATGGCGGATTTTTAAAAGAAGCCGGCATTGAAATCAAGGAGATGAATTCCGGATGTATCTGTTGTTCGCTTGTCGGTGATTTCGGAACATCCTTAAAAGAAGTTTTGGATAAATATACTCCGGACCGTGTGCTGATTGAGCCATCGGGCGTCGGTAAATTGTCGGACGTTATGAAAGCGGTGGAAGATGCAATGCAGAGCAAAGGCGATGTGCAGCTTGGCAGCGCGGTTGCGGTTGTCGATGCCAAGAAGTGCAAAGTCTATCTGAAAAATTTCGGCGAGTTTTTTGTCAATCAGATTGAACATGCCGGCACGATTATTTTGAGCCGTACCGGCGAGATGAAAGAAGAGAAAATCAATCAGTGCATAGAGCTGATTCGTAATCACAATGAGAAGGCTGCGATTATTACGACGCCTTGGGATGAACTTGAGGGTGTGAAGATTCTTGAGGCGATGGAACATGCGAAGGACCTTGAGGAAGAACTTATGGCGGAAGTGATGCAGGAGCACGATGAGCATTGCAACTGCGGATGTCATGACCATCATCATGAGCACGAGCATCATCACCACCATCATCACGAGCATGAGCACCACCATGAACACGAACATCACCACGATCACGATGAGCACTGCGCATGCGGATGTCATGATCATGACCATGGACATCACGGGCATCATCATGCAGATGATGTGTTTACAAGTTGGGGGATGGAAACTCCGGATAAGTTTACGAAGGAACAGATTGAGGACATCCTTGACAAGCTTGAGGATAAGGATACGTATGGCTTTGTACTCCGTGCCAAGGGAATGGTTCCGGCGCAGGACGGAAACTTTATTCATTTCGACTATGTTCCGGGTGAGAGTGAAATTCGTGACGGCGGAGCGGAGTATACAGGCAAGATTTGCGTGATCGGTTCTGAACTCGACGAACAAAATCTGAAAAAATTATTTTGTGAAAAGTAAGCAAAGGCTAACTTAGAGGTGAAAAAATGATTCCAATTTATATGATTAACGGTTTTCTGGAGAGCGGAAAAACCGAATTTATCCAATATACATTATCGCAGCCGTATTTTCAGTCACGTGGGAAGACGCTTCTTCTCGTGTGTGAGGAGGGTGAGATAGAGTATGATGAGAATATTCTTGCAAGAAGCAATACGGTAATGGAGATTGTGGAGGAGGAAGAAGACTTTACTTCCCAAAAACTCATTGCACTCGAAAAGAAACACCGCCCGTTCCGTGTGATTGTTGAGTACAACGGAATGTGGAGTGTAAAGAGCATGAAAATGCCTTGGCATTGGAAAATTGAGCAGCAGATTACCTGTATTGACGGCTCAACGTTTTCCACCTATTTTACGAACATGAAATCGCTTCTTGCGGACATGCTTCGCAAGTCAGAACTTATCATCATGAACCGTTGTGATAATGTACTGGCGGATTTGCCGTCTTACAAGCGCAATATTAAGGCAATTAACCAGAAGGCGGAGATTATTTTTGAGGATAAGAACGGAGAAGTCAATGCGACGCTGGAAGAGGATTTGCCTTTCGATGTTAATGCGGATGTAATAAAACTCGACGATATGGGATATGGTATCTGGTATCTTGATGTTCTGGATAACATGGAGCGTTATCGCGGCAAAACGGTAGAGTTTCTTGCTATGGTACTGATACCGGAGAAGTTCCCGAAGGATTACTTTGTGCCGGGAAGAATGGCGATGACGTGCTGTGCAGACGATATGGCATTTCTCGGTTATGCTTGCAAATATGCAAAGCGTGACGAACTGAAAGCCAAAGACTGGGTAAAGGTGAGAGCAAAAGTAAACATCGAATACTTTGCAGATTACGGAAAAGAAGGCCCCGTCCTTGAGGCTTTGTCTGTGGAAAAGACAAAAGCCCCGAAGGATGAGGTTATCAGTTTTGTATAATTATTTGTAGTCCTGATGAACCTGCTTTTTGCGGGAAGTCAGGGAACGTGTGCGACCGGTGAGACAGTGAGTTCTTGCTTTTAGCAATTTTTTGCGTCCTTCCGGAGTTCGCGTATAGACAAGTTCATATTTGCCGAGAAACTTTTGAAGATGCCCATGCAAAATTTGGGCATTTTCTTTTTTGGTGCCGAGACATTCCGGAACCGCCATACATGAAAAGACGGACAGCGGATTTAAATTTTGCGCAAACAGCAGGTAGCGGGGATTGTCGATTTCTGCAAACAGCTCGCCGAGTGCTTTGGCAAACTCGGATTTTTCGCGCGCAGTTCCGCCGGTCAGGCAAGTATTTGTATTGCCTTGGCGACTGACCTTGGTCTGTACTTTCACATCCGTGGAGGTGATATATCCTGTCTGTTTTAATGTTTTCAAGAGTGCTTTTCCGATGGACTGCATGCGTTTCTTCGGCGAAGAGAGCATGAGCACCTTGCTTCCGACACGCAGTGTCTTGAAGACAAGGAGTATCGTTACTGCCAAAGCAAAGAAGGCAAGGAAAGAAAGACCGGCTTTTTTCATCACTGACCAAAGGATAATCAGCCCGATAACCAGCAAAAGGTACATGACAAGCTTTGCGATGGCAGAGCCGAGAACAAAGCCCGGAGCCGATGCAGCAGGTGCAAGTTCAATGACTTCCTCTACCGCCATGTTGCGGTCAGAAGTCATGACAGCATTTTCCCATTTGTCCTTCAGTGCTTCGCGGTTCATCGCAAGCGCAAGCGTTTCTGCATTCATCGCTGAGATGTTCTCCTGCGAGAAAGGTTCTTTGATATTAGAAAGACGGTCGAGACCGTTTTCAATTTTGTTTTCAGAATACCCGACACCGAGGAAGGATTCAAAACGTCGCTTTAACATGTCGTAGTCGGAGGACTGCCCTTCGTCGTCCACGCAGACGAGATGCCAGATGTTGCTGATTTTGTCCGGGTCTTTGGCAGAAACACGGATGGCACGACCGCGCATCTGATTACTGAGCATGAACGAACCGACAAAAGAGGCAAGAATGAGTGTATTGATACATGGGGAATCCCAACCTTCTCCCAGGAGAGATTTTGTACCAATCATAACTTGCATCTGACCGTCCTCAAAGAGAGCGGTAATCAGTTTTACGACGAGGCTCTTGTTTCCGGAAATGGTTACCTGCTGATAACCCGTATCGCCGAGCGGTGTAAATTTGCCGCTCGCACCGTACTCTACGAAAAGATATTCCAGTGCCCCGACTGCGGAATCCGGTAGGATGACTACGGAGCCGCACAGAACGCCGAGTTTGATGTCGGGAAGATTTTCACGTCGCAGGCGTTCAAAGATAGGAAGAACACCATTGTCGTCAATTTTACGATCTTCATCACCGATGGCGGATATGTATTCTTTTTTGATGTAGTCACACAGAATCAGCTCTCGAAGTGATGTTCCGAGTGCTTTTGCCTCAGCGCGGGTAATGTCTATGATACTGTTTAATTTACCCTTGCTCGATAACAGCATCTTGCGGATGGAATCGTCTTCCTTGAGTGTCACCTTTTTGCGCACGATACACCGATGTTCTTTTAAATAGTCCATAAGTTCCTCGCGGAGAACATCGCAGTTTTCGTACGAATCGGTGTCATCATATAAAAAGCCTTGCATCAGAACTTCCATCCATTCTTCCGTAAGGAGAGGAAGTTTTCCCTTGGTGCCTATCAGATTGCGCAAGTATGGAGAGAGCGGAATCTGATGCGAATTTAAGTAAATGAGCAGGGAAGAAAAATATTCCGGACGGTCAAGAAAAAATTCACTGTATTCTTTTTCGGCAGATAATCCTTTGTGCGAGCGGATGGCAGCAAGAAGCTGTCCGTCTTTACAGAGATAGTCGAAAACTTCTTTGATGTTCTGGCGAAATGCGCGCACGGTATTTAACTCTTCCTGCGTCGGGTAGTTAAAATATACGTAATCCTGATGTGGGCAAAGGTTCTTTGCTTTGACAAGTTCCGGTGTAAAAATCTCCTCATCGATCGGTCCGCAAAGGTCAGTGTACCGTTTCCACTGCGCCGGCGTTGAGTCGTAAGGCGGTGTGGCGGTCAGGCAGATGAGAGTGATGTCGTCTCCCAGTTCTTTGATGACCTGCTCGAGAACTTTCCACCATTCGCTGCGCAGATGGTGTGCCTCGTCGAGACATATGGTGCAGATTCCGGCCTCGCGAATGGCAGCAATGAGGTCAAAGTCCGAATAATCTACGTCGTCATCGCTCTCAGATAGCGTAGTCCCTGCAGAATCGACAGGAGATGAAGCGTAAGTCTCATCATCCGTATCACCGACCATCTCACCGGAATCTTCGGCAAGAGGACCGTGAAAACGTGTATAAGCACTATGTAGCGCCTGGTAGGTGATGGTTGTGATGGCGAGAGGATTTTTGATAGAGGAAGAAATCCATTCCTCTGCCTTCTCGTTTTCATTTAAAAACGAAGATGAGATACGGGAGCCCCACTGCTCACGGATGGTGATACTCGGTGTCAGAATCAGACACGGAGCACCGATTCGGGTAATCAGTTCGATGCCGAGCGTCGTCTTGCCGGAGCCGGGTGCAGCTACGATGTGAAGACGACGGTCTTTTAAGTAGGCGTCGCTGTTGTCGAGCACGCGCTGCTGGTAGTCGCGGAAGGTTCCTTTGAATTTTATGTGATTTTGAAATAAATTGGTTTGTTTGTTTTTTACTGCCATAAATCCCCCATACTTGTCGTTTGATTTTTGATAATTCGAATATAACATACTTGGCAAAATACGGCAAAACAATTATAATCTGTGATAGAAACAGAAAGGTGAAAGCAAATGTCAGACAAAACGAAAAGTATAATCAAAGAGATATTTTCATGGATTAAAGTCATTATCCTTGCCTTTGTGGTGGCACTTCTTTTAAATAAATTTGTAATTGTAAATGCCAATGTTCCGACCGGTTCCATGGAGGATACAATTCAGCCGGGAGACAGATTGATTGGATTCCGCTTATCCTACCTATTCTCTGAGCCGGAGAGAGGCAATATTATTATTTTTGAATATCCTGTGGATCCTGAGGAGATTTATATTAAGAGAATTATAGGACTTCCGGGAGAAAAAATTGAAATCCGTGATGCAAAAGTTTACATTGATGGCAGTAAAACGCCGCTGGAGGAACCATATCTGAAGGAAGATTGGATTATAGAAAACGATGGATTGGAACTTATGATACCGGAAGGACATTATTTTGTGATGGGGGATAACCGCAATAACTCCCTCGACGGAAGATATTGGGCGACGGAGGCAGTGATGAATGAACTGGTGTCGACACTTGAGGAGGCAGTAGAACAAAAATATTGCTTTGTCTCCGAAGATGCGATTTTGGGAAAGGCAATTTTCCGGTATTATCCTTCAATTTCAGGACTGAAAGATTAGAAGTCGCCGATAAAGTCGATATGGAAAAAGAAAAGAAGGAAATTACGCAGGACAAAGTTAACTACAATGACAATGAGTAAGCCCCACAAAAACAGGTATGATTTTGGATCTTTGCCTCGGTGGCTGGGGATGTTGTTGTTAATTTGATAAAGAAAAAGAAAGCGGACACTCTGTCGGGTGTCCGCCTATTTTTTACCAGCGCATAAATTGCTGGGCTCTTTCATTATATTTCTCTTCGCAGTATTTGCAGCGGTAGATTTCTTTCTTTTCGTCGGAGAGGACGAAAATATGAGGAAGTTCCTGCTCGATGGAAGTGATACATCTCGGGTTTTTACACTGGATGATGTTCTTAATTTCCTTCGGAAGGGAAAGTTCTTTTTTGTCAACGATTTCACCGTCTTTGATGACATTGACTGTAATGTTCTTGTCGATGAGTGCAAGTACGTCAAGATTTACTTTCGTAATATCACATTCTATTTTCAAGATGTCTTTTTTGCCGAGTTTGTTGCTTTTTGCATTTTTGATAATCGCTACCGTGTAATCCATTTTGTCCAGCTGAAGCAGATGATAGATGGCAAGGCTTTTGCCTGCTTTTATATGATCGAGAACGAAGCCTTCTTCGATTTGTCCTACATTTAACATATGATACTCCTTTTTGTGTGTTGAATTGTGGTTACCTGTTGCTTACGCAAGCTCAAGCAATGTCAGAATCAGTGCCATGCGCACGTATTTTCCGTACTGAACCTGTTTAAAGTAAACAGCTCTTGGGTCTTCGTCTACTTCGACGGATATTTCATTGACACGAGGAAGCGGATGAAGAACGAGCATGTCCTGTTTGGCAAGACTCATTTTTTTCTTGTCAAGAATATAGAAATCCTTTAAGCGGATATAATCCTCTTCGTTGAAGAAACGCTCACGCTGAACTCTTGTCATATAAAGCAAATCCAGTGTGGAAATAGTATCCTCCAAGCTGATGTGCTCCTCGTAAGGAATTCCTTTTTCTGTCAGCATTTCCGTAATATAATCCGGAACACGCAATTCCTCCGGAGAGATGAAAACAAATTTTACATTGTCGTATCGTACGAGCGCCTCAATGAGAGAGTGGACAGTGCGGCCGAATTTCAAATCTCCGCACAGACCGATGGTAAAGTTATTAAGCCGTCCTTTGAGGGAACGGATCGTCAGCAAATCGGTCAGCGTCTGCGTCGGATGTTGATGTCCGCCATCACCTGCATTGATGACAGGAATTCCGGAGTGTGTGGCAGCGACCATCGGGGCTCCTTCTTTCGGATGTCTCATGGCACAGATGTCAGCAAAGCATGATACGGTGCGGATGGTATCGGATACGCTCTCGCCTTTTGCTGCGGAGGAGGAATTGGCATCGGAAAAACCAAGTACATTTCCTCCGAGACTGATCATGGCACTTTCGAAACTTAAACGTGTGCGGGTGCTTGGTTCGTAAAAACAGGTGGCAAGTATTTTGGCATCACATTTGTGCGCGTATACCTGTGGATTTTTCTCTATGTCTGCTGCCAGATCAAAGAGGCGGTCCAGTTCATCGGTGGTAAAGTCCATCGGACTCATGAGGTGTCTCATAGTGTTATCTCCTTATTATCAAAAATTTCTCATAGAAAAGGAATCGAAGAAAAACTTCGATTCCCCGGGTTTATTTGTATGTTAGTAAATCGGAAACAGCTTTTCTGCGAGGAGCAACAGGCTCTTCGTCCGGGTATCCGACAGGAATGAGTGCAACGAGCTCCTGCGTTTCCGGAAGTTCAAGAAGCTGTTCAATCTCCGGACGATCAAAAATACCCATAATAACGGTACCGAGTCCTGCTTCGTGTGCAGCGAGACAAAATGTCTGGCTGGCAATACCTGCATCGTACATCTGCCATGTATCACCGCGATCCGTGGTAAAAGAACCGTCTCTTTCAAAACCGCATCTGTTTTTGATGACGGTAACGGCAATTAAAAGAGGAGCGTTTTCAATAATCTTTCCGTTGTTCGGGAAAGTGCTTGTGTATTCACGTCCGATTTTGTCTTTTAATTCTCCCTCAACGGCAATGTAACGAACAATCTGTGTGTGTTTCCAACTCGGTGCGTAGGATGCGGTTTCAACAACGGATTCAAGCAGAGCATGGTCAATCGGCTCTGTTTTAAATTTACGAATACTTCTTCTTCCCCAAATACATTCTTTTGCTGTCATGAAAACCTCCTTTTACTACTTGTACTAGTTGCTGTTTTTTATCATAACACAAAATGTTGTGTCTTTCAATACAGATTGTAGATTGCATTTCGGTATATTCATATGTATAATAGAAGAAAAAATACCGGGAGGAATTCACAATGGAATTTAGAGAACGTAAGAGGATATTATTTTTTGGATTACCATGGACATTTACTGTGTACACAATCAAAGAAGACATATTGAATATTAAAAGAGGTCTGTTAAAGACCGTGGAAGATGATTGTTATATGTACAAGATTCAGGATGTGCAGCTTGAGACGAGTCTGGTGGAGCGTATGTTCAAACTTGGTACGGTTATCTGCCATACGGGAGATACGACAAACCCGACTCTCCGCGTTGAGCATGTCAAGAATGCAAGAGCAATCAAGGATTTTATTCTTGAAGCATCTGAGCAGGCAAGAATTAAGAGAAGAACATTAAATACACTTGATATCGGAAGCGGTCAGATGGCTGATATTGATACGGATATGATGTAATCGACAGAATAACAATCTTAGGGATATATCTTGACATTTATTGTCACTTAAAGGTATATTAGTAATGTAAAAAATACATATTTGTGAAGGGAGAAACAATATGGAGAAGTTAAACGCATTTGTTGAAAAGTTACCTGATATTTTGAAGCCGTGGGGAGAGGAAATGTTACTCCGCTATGTTGATTTTCAGGGAAGAACAGACAGAAAGACATTTTGGGTTGTAATTCTTACAAACTTTGTGCTTTCATGTATTTTAGGTGTTTTATCTGTGATTCCTTTCATCGGTGTTATTTTCAGCATCGTTTCATGGCTGTACTCTTTAGCAGTACTCGTTCCTGGAATTGCAATCTGGATTCGTAGATTGAATGACATCGGAAAATCATGGCCATTTATTTTCTTAGGATTCATTCCATGTGTAGGTGGAATCATCCTTATCGTATTTGCTTGCATGGATTCAGCAGCATAAGATTAGAAACTTAAAAGAACTGTCAAGGGCGCAAAGCTCCGTGACAGTTCTTTTTTTTGTGCCCGCATTCTGCAAGGGTTAGGGGGAGGATAATTACGGCAGCTCGGCCGTATTTTTGGAACTGCGACGGAGCAGAAACTCGTAAAGGAGTCCGGTGCCGAACCAGAATGGGGCATAATCCAGGCGAATGACGCCGTGGATATTGAAAGGGGCATCGTCGTAGTTCCAAGGACAGGCGTGCTTTTTTTTCAAGAACTCACCTGTCACGTATTCGGTTAGAAAAATACAAATCGTGTAGACAGTTCCTCGGAGAAAGAGGGGCTTTCCTTTTAGCAGTTTTGCAAGCGGTTCAAAAAATGCTGCAAGTCCGTAAATAGGGAACATCCAAAGAGAGGTATTTCCTTTTAACCGAATGTCATGATTTTTCAATGAGCATGCGGCCGTATACAAAATCTCGAGGCACCAGCCGAGAAGACCGCAAGTAAAGAATTTTTTAATCATACTCAAAGTATGTCCGAAAGTTCTTTATTTATTCACAAAAAATCGGTATAATTTGAAATATAGTATATAAGTTGTCCGACGTACTTTCTATCCTGAAGCGGGCACGCTTGCGCTCCGCTAAAGACGCAGCGGTACTAGGCTCGATGCGTCTCGCCAAGGACCGGCGTCTTTAAAGGGCCCTTTTCAGGATAAAAAGTACGTCGGACTATATACTTATTCAAATTATACTTGATGGATGTGGAAGATGAACTATAAGCAGGCGATGGAGTACATGGAGTCCTTGCAGGGACTCGGGAGTGTACCTGGACTTAGTAATATTATAAATTTGTGCGAAAAGCTTGGAAATCCGCAGGACGAGCTTAGCTTTATACATATTGCGGGGACAAACGGAAAAGGGTCTGTCTCGGCATTTCTTTCGTCGGTGCTGACGTGCGCCGGATACCGTGTCGGCAGTTACAATTCTCCGACGATACGGGAGTACAGGGAGCGTATTTGTGTGGGGGGACGCATGATTGCGCAGAAGTCTCTCTGCGCGCTTTTGGAGCGCGTGAAGGAGGCGTGTGAGGAGCTTGTCTCGGAGGGGAAGGAGCATCCGACTCCGTTTGAGGTAGAGACGGCAGTAGGCTTTTTATATTTTAAAGAGAAAAAATGTGATTATGTGGTACTTGAGTGTGGCATGGGAGGTAAGCTGGATGCAACCAATCTTGTGACGCGGACGCTTGCGGCCGTGTTTACGCCAATCAGCATGGACCATATGGGATTTCTGGGCAATACGATAGAGGCGATTACGGAGCAAAAGGCCGGCATTATTAAGAGCGGTTGCAGAGTTATCAGTGCCCAGCAGAGTGAGGAGGTTGCGGCGGTGATAGAAAGAGTCAGCCGGGAGCAACTGACTGAACCCGTATTTGTGCAAAATGAGGATGCATCCTCCATCCGGTACGGACTTGAGAGGCAGACGTTTTTATATAAGGGAGAGCAGGAGATAGAGATTGCTCTTGCGGGACAGCATCAGGTTGAAAATGCCCTGCTCGCACTTCGGGTAATCGATGTGCTGCGAGAGGAGGGCGTTGTGATTTCGGACAAGGCGGTATGCAAGGGATTTGCCTCGGCGAGATGGAGCGGACGGTTTGAAGTGCTCGCCCGCAAACCTTATTTCGTGGTGGACGGTGCACACAATGAGGACGGTGCGAGAAAGCTTGTCAGGTCGATTCGATTTTATTTTACAAATAAGAAGATTATCTATATAATGGGAATATTGAAGGACAAGGAATATGAAAAGATAATTTCGCTGACAGCGCCTTTTGCGGCGCATATCATAACCGTAAAGACACCGGATAATCCGCGTGCGATGGACGCGTATGAGCTGGCTTGTGAAGTGGCAAAGCAGCATGAAAGCGTGACGGCAGCGGGGAGTCTGGAGGAAGCGGTTGAGATGAGTTATCTGCTTGCGGATAAGGACAGTGTGATTCTTGCCTTCGGCTCGCTTTCCTACCTTGGGAAGCTGATGGACATTATGGATAAACGTCAAAGGAAAGTGTGAAGACATGGTAGATAAAAATAAAATTGAGACAGCGGTACAGATGCTTTTGGAGGGAATCGGGGAGGACCCGACGAGGGAAGGACTGGTTGAGACCCCGGCGCGTATTGCACGCATGTATGAAGAGATTTTTGCGGGGATGCATGAGGATGCGAAGGATCATTTGCAGAAGACATTTACTTCATCCAATACAGGTATCGTTCTGGAAAAGGATATTACGTTCTATTCGATGTGTGAGCATCATATGCTTCCGTTTTATGGGAAGGCGCATGTGGCGTACATTCCAAACGGTAAGGTAGTGGGACTCAGTAAGCTGGCGCGAACCGTGGATGTGTTTGCGAAGCGTCTGCAGTTGCAGGAACAGATGACCGACCAGATTGCGGATGCACTGATGGAGGACCTTGGTGTGGCCGGTGCGATGGTCATGACGGAGGCAGAGCATATGTGCATGACAATGCGCGGTATCAAAAAGCCGGGCAGTCAGACGGTCAGCATTGCTGTGCGCGGTAAGTTTGAAGAGGATGAGAAGCTTCGGGATACGTTTTTTGAGATGCTTCGGGGCAGCAGGTAGAGGAAATTAAAGGTCGTAAGGCTTTTAATATAAATCACCTCGGGATATGAGGGAAGAGTTGAAAGGAGAAAAAAATGAAAAGAAAAATGAGGGGAGTAGAACGATTTTTTGTTATGATTTTGTCTGTGATTTTCATGACAGAAAGTGTTTTAGTGCCTGTGCGTGGAGAAATGAACAAAGGCGCAGATGCGCAATCGGAAAGTGTAATACAGCAGATATCGGGAAACGCTGTCGCGGAGAGGGCAGAGGAGTCGGTATCTGCTAATTTTGTTTTCACGGAAGAGAGTGAGGTGTCCGAAAACAAGATAGTTAAGGCTGATGATGAGATTTTGCCTGAAAAATCCACTATTGAATATAGTGGAACGGACGGTGATTTGGAGTGGAGTATTGATTCGGATGGATATCTGATGGTTACGGGGAAAGGTGACTTCAAGGATAGTCCGGATTGGCTTAATTACAGAAGTTATATCAAATCCGCATACGTGAATGTGCAGGAAATTACGAGTATGAAACGTTTCTTTAATTCGTGTACAAATTTAACGGAAATCTATTTTGATGAGGTAGACACGAGTAATGTAACAGATATGAGCGAAATGTTTTCAGAATGCTATAAACTTTCAGGATTGAATTTAAGAGATTTCAATACGGAAAATGTAACAACAATGTATAGAATGTTCTACTGCTGTTATAAATTGGAAAAAATTAATGTTTCCGGTTTTGAAACGGATAAGGTAGAAGACATGATGCAGATGTTCGGGCATTGTATCGGTCTGAAAAGTGTTGACATCAGTCAATTTAATATGAGTAATGTTACGACGATAAAGGGAATGTTTAGCAGTTGTAGTGTTGTAGAAGGAATAAGCTTAGGTGATATCGATACGAGCAAGGTTATCTATATGGACAGTTTATTTTCCGGGTGCAAAGCTCTTGAGTCTATTGATGTAAGCGAGTTGGATACAGAAAATGTGCTGACGATGCAATATATGTTTTCAGAATGCCAAAGTTTAACGGAGTTGGATATCAGCACATTCGATATGAGAAGAGTTGTGAATACCGGTGAAATGTTTTACAATTGTTCTAAATTAAAAGAATTGAAGATGTATGAGTCTGTTGCAGAGAAATTAGGATACGCGAAAGAAATGTTCTATAATTGTGAGGAATTGCAAAGCCTGGATTTATCTAACATTAAGACAGATTTAGTATATAATATGGAAAGTATGTTTAGAGGATGTCGAAAGTTAAAAGAACTTGACGTGAGTCATTTTCGGACGTCAAACGTAGTATCTATGGCATATATGTTTGCAAATTGCAGTAGTGTAAAGGAGTTGAAGGTTGATAAGTTTGATACGCATATAGTGAATGATATGACAGGGATGTTTTTGGGATGCACATTACTTAGTGAATTAGATGTCAGTAGCTTTGAAACAGATGCAGTAATCTCTATGTCAAATATGTTTTCAGGATGTGTATCTCTAAAGAAATTGGATGTCAGTGGTTTTGATACAAGTGCTGTAAAATCAATGGGAAATATGTTTGCATCGTGTGCTTCCCTAACAGAGCTGGATGTCAGTAATTTTGACACAGAGAATGTAATATATATGGCATATATGTTCTATGGATGTGACAGCTTGGAAGATCTAAAATTCGGAAACAAGAATGTAGCGCTGGTAACCAGTACAGAGTCTATGTTTGAAGGTTGCAGTTCGTTAAAAGAAATAGATATTACATGGTTTAACGGTATAGAAACAAGGGACATGAGCTATATGTTTAAAGACTGTAGAAGCTTGAAATCGATAGATAAGTTTAAAATCAATGCATATAGTCTAGAGAATGTACGAGGTATGTTTCAGGGATGTAGCGGGCTGATAGAAGGGAACTTTATGGCATATCCAAACAAACTTACTGATATGTCTTGCATGTTTAAAGATTGCAGTTCTATGAAGAGTGTGAGCCTTCCTTCTATAGAGGTCGAGACTTTAGAAAGGATGAGTAGATTATTTGAAGGTTGTAGCAATTTGACAAAGGTGGAGTTACCCAAAGGGAAAGCAAACAAGCTTGAGTCAGTAAGTAGTATGTTTGAAGGATGCTCGAGTTTGGAATATGTGAACATGAAAGAATTTCAGGCTGAAAATATAAAAGATATTGCATGGTTATTTTATAATTGCAGTAGTTTAAAGAGTGTAAATTTAGATAATTTCGATACGACGCAGATAAGTGATATGTGTTATGTTTTTGCCGGTTGTGATAGCTTGCAGGAAGTTGATTTGTCTTCTTTGGATACTGAGAATGTAACATTTACACGAGGGATATTTTACGATTGTGACAGGCTTGTTTCCGTCAGTGTGAGTCCTTCTCTGATGGAAAAGCTTGTGTCGCCGGATTATAACAATTTTGATAACTGCGAGCTGTTTAGTGATATTTATTATGGTGGAACGATGTCAGAATGGGAAGCTGTAAAGCCAATGTGGCAGAATTGCCCGGAAAATAGAGTGCGCTGCGCAGCCATACACTTAAATGACGGCGCTATCGTACAAAATCTTCAGCAAGAAGGAAACTTTTCTTATATAGAAAATGGTGGTTTCGGCTCGCAGAAAGGCAAAAATTATTCATATGCTTGTGATATGTCAAAGTTTTTTGAGAACAGCTTTAATTATCAACATGACCTTGCAAAAATGTCGGTGAGGGTATCCATGGCAGCGATGTCCACCAATGACAATACTAATTCAAGCAATATTGAGGCATTGATGGATGATTTAAATGTTACCAACAGGGTAATTCATTATCCGAAGCCTTCCTATGATTCCATCGGATATGCGATGGGGACGAGAAGAATCTACCATAACAACCAAAAGAGAACGCTGATTATGATTACAATCCGTGGAGGAGGCTACGGAACGGAATGGGGAGGCAATGCAAATGTCGGTTCCGGAGAGCATCATGCAGGGTTTAATATAGCAGCCAATCAGGTGTATGTGGCGCTGAATCAATATATCGGAGCATTGAAGGAAAGCGGATTTACAGACGGAAACGATGTAGTTGTATGGATTAGTGGATACAGCCGCGGAGCTGCAACTGCCAATCTGCTGGCTGCAAAATTGGATGATGATTACCTTGCAAGCGGGATTTTGGAAGCGTATGGAGTCAAGGACGACCATGTGAGTGCTGTGAAAAACACGAGTGTTTTTGCGTTCTGTTTTGAATGCCCGCAAAATACAACTGCGCCGAATTCGTCATTAAAATACGCAAATATTATCAACATTATCAATCCAAAAGATTTTGTGACTTATGTTGCGATGAATAATGGATTAGACTGGCGATTCCACAGATATGGAAAAGACCTTGTACTTCCGGATGAGGCCAATACGAATCATAAAGATTTTTCTCAATACGAAGCAAGTATGAAATCCGTATATCAGTCAACTGTGGTGCCGGAGATAGGGGCAAATCAGTCGATACTGGTGAAGGATGCGGCAAAGAGGTTGGGGAATATAATTTCAAAAGATAAATATTTGATATATTATCAAAAAGGGATTCAAGAGGTAGCTGCGTCGTTAATGGCTACTAAAAACGATTGGGGACAGTTTTTGTTTTCTATGATTCCGATAATTTATGCTGAATCATTAGGCTATGATGACGATTATAGAAAGGTAGAATATTTAGCTTTAATTGGAAATGTGATTAATATTAACGCAAGAATTGGGTATGCCCATTACCCAGAACTATGTATGGCATGGATGGATTCTATTTCGGAAGAAGTTTTAACAAAACAAAAAAGCTTTAGAAATGTATTTATCAATTGTCCTGTGGATGTGTACATATATCAAGATGATATACTGGTGGGAATGATTAAAAATGACGTTCCGCAGGAAGTTGAAAATGGTGTCATTACCATGCTGGATGAAAATGGACAGAAAAGAGTTGTTCTTCCGGGGGATGAAGAGTATAAACTTGTATATAAAGCAACAAGTGATGGAAGCATGACCATCTCGACTTCAAGATATGTACAAGCAGAAGGCATTCCGGAAAGTGTGACAAGTTACTACGAATTACCACTCAAAACAGGAACAACGTATGAGACTATGACGTCAGAGTCTGAGTTTATTCTAACAGATGCCAGGGGCGAAAATGTTATCCCTTCCGCAGTTCAAAGTGGAGAAGAGGTAACGTTTTATCAAGTTCAGATTTCTGTCGAAGGAAACGGCGAAGTGACCGGTAACAACACATACGGCATCGGTGAGTTTGCGAAAGTATCTGCATATCCGGCAGAAGGCGAGAGATTCCTTGGATGGTATAAAGATGGTAAGTTGATAAGTGGCGAGGTGGAATATCGTTTTTGTGTAAAAGAGGATACAACGCTTACAGCGAAATTCACTACAACCGTACCAAAAGAGGAAACTGAAAAACCATTGCCGGATGAAAAAGAGACCATAAAGGTAGGAAGCAAATATACCATCAACAAACATACATACAAAGTGACCGACGTAAAGAAGAAAACAGTAACGTTTTTGAAAACAGCGTCCAAGGCGAAGACGATTACGATTCCGTCTACGGTTAAAATTAACGGAGAGTTATTCAAAGTGACAGCCATGGCTGCAAATGCGCTGAAGGGAAATAAGAAAGTCACAAAGATAAAAATCGGAAGTAATGTAGCAAGTATCGGAAAAAAGGCTTTCGCAAAATGTACGGCACTAAAGACAGTTACAATTCCGTCCAAAGTAAAGAGCATCGGAGAATCTGCTTTTTACGGCTGTAAAAAACTTCAGAAGGTAGTAATCGGAAAAGGCGTCACTAAGATAGGAAAGAAAGCTTTTTATAAGTGTAATAAATTAAAAAGTATTACGATTAAGACAAAGAAATTAAAGACTATCGGTAAATATGCGTTTAAGAACATTGCGACGAAGGCAAAAATCAAGTGTCCGTCAAAACAATACAAGAAGTATAAGAAAATGATTACGAAGAGTAAAATTGGTAAGAAAGTAACAATCAAGTAAGAAAAAGGACCTGTAAGCCTATCTCTGATAGAAATACGTATTTGGAGATAGGCTCTGGATAATATTTTGGAACGATGATGCTTGGTTTATAAAAGAGGGAAAAGAATGGAGAACAAAGAGAAGTTAGAGAGCATAGAGATAGAAAATAATGGTTTTGAGAATTTTGAGTCGCAGGGGAGGTATGAGAGTATTAGAGAGTATTTTCGAGAGAAAGCCAATAGATACGCTAGAGTTTCACAGGTGTTACTTATTTGCGCTGCAATTATGATATGGGGAGGGAGTCTGATTTCTGGAACTGAAATGGGCATAGACATATCAGATGAAGTGATTATTATATTAGCGATAGGATTATATTTACTTTCGTTATCTTTTGCGGTTATAGGATATCGAATAAAAAAGACTTCATTAACAAAACTGATGTTGATTTCGGATATTACAATACCATTCTTTCTGTTTTGTGGAGGCATATTTGTATTATATATATTTTGGCTTTTATTTGGCGGATTTACACCTGAAAGAACAACTTTTATGGAGTTTTTGATGAGTTTTTTATAATAAAAAGCAGAGGTGAAAAAGAATGGAGAATAAAGAGAAATCAAAAAACATAGAGATAGAAAGAAATGGCTTTGAGAATTTTGATGGACCAGGAAAGTGTCTTGATATCGGATATGATATAGAGAAAAAGGTCAACAGATATGGAAAAATCTCGTGGCGCTTTTTTATAGTTTCAATTATTCTAGTGGGTGTGGGAGTGATTTTTCCGTGGATACTTATGGAAAATATATGGAAGCATACATATATGTTAATAATGATGTCGATTTCCATAGTCTGTTATATGGTATCATATATATATGCGCGGCGTGGATATGATATAATGGAAACAAGAATTACCAAAGATATGAACTTCATACATATCATTTTTCCTATCCTAACTGCTGTCGTAGTGGGATATTTCCTTGCGCTTGCATATATCATATGGGTGTTTTCGGGATTCTCACCGTATCCGCAAGAACCTTTTTGGGAATGGTTTTTACGATAATGTGCGAATTGTGTTATTATGTGTGTGATAAAACAGACGGAGAGTGAATTAGTGGACAAGATTAATCAAATCATTTTAAATAGAGTTTATCAAGAATATATCCACAAGACAGCGGAGTGTGAAAAAGACAGAGAATTTTGCAGACATGACGCGTCACATTTTTTGGATGTGGCGCGTATTGCATTGCTTTTAAATGAGCGCGACAAGTATGGCATAAAACAGGAACTGATTTATGCGGCGGCGCTTCTGCATGATATCGGCAGATGGCAGCAGTACGAGACGGGAGAGGACCATGCAGCGGTCAGCGCCCGGTTAGCACCGGCTATTCTGGAGGAGTGCGGATTTTCCGGACAAGAAAAGGAACAGGTTGTATCTGCAATCGCGACGCACAGGGAGAGCAAGATAAAGGATGAGAAGAACTTAAACGGTCTTTTGTACCGGGCGGATAAGCTCAGTCGGCCGTGTTATTTTTGTGAGCAGGAAAAAAACTGTAACTGGAAACAGGACAAGAAAAATATGACGCTTGTCATTTGATGCGGAGAATGTAAATGAGAATCGGAAACAGAGAGTTTGATACGGCTAATCACACATACGTCATGGGAATATTGAATGTGACACCGGATTCTTTTTCGGATGGAGGTAGATACAACCAACCGGAGAGGGCACTATTTCGTGTACGGGAGATGATAGAGCAGGGGGCAGATATCATTGATATCGGAGGGGAATCGACGAGACCGGGTTATACGCCGCTTACTGCCCGGGAGGAGATGGAGCGCGTGATTCCGGTCATTGAGATGGTTCGGAAAGAGTTTGATATTCCGATATCACTGGATACGAGTAAGGCTGTGGTGGCGCAGGAAGGAATTGCAGCCGGAGCAGATTTGATTAATGATATATGGGGACTAAAAAAGGATGATGGGATGGCGAAGGTGATTGCGGACTCGGGTGTCTGTTGCTGTCTGATGCATAACCGCAGAGAGTCTGTCTATAGCGACTTTTTAAATGACGTCATTGCAGACTTGGAGGAGTCTTTGGAGTTGGCACAAGTGGCAGGAATTGCGTGCGATAAGATTATTGTAGACCCGGGAATCGGATTTGCAAAGAATTACGAACAGAATTTGCAGATGCTTTGTAACCTTGATAAGCTTCATACGTTCGGACTTCCGATTCTTCTTGCAGCGTCAAGAAAATCCGTCATTGGACAGACACTTGACCTTGAGAAGGAGGAGCGTCTGGAGGGAACACTGGCGACATCGGTAATCGGCGTGATGAAGGGTTGTAGTTTTGTGCGCGTGCATGACATTCGTGAAAATGTCCGTGCAGTCAAAATGGCGCTTGCGGTTCGTGAATTGAAATAGAATTAAAATTTTGTGCAATATTCACAAATTTGCCCCCTTAAAAACACCGAATTAAGGGGGTTGTTTTTTGCAAAAACACCATATACAATGAGTATATCAAAAAGCATATCTGAAATCTGTGGCGAGAGCCGTCTGTATCAATTCTGAAACATTTAAGATCTCAAGTGCTTTTATTTCAAACATTATTTTAATAAAGGCAGCGGGACTGTAAATGTAGATTTAGCCGTCTTATGTGCGGCAAAGTGTAAGTATGAGAAGTCCTTCTGCCGGAAATGGAGGAAGGATGAAAAAAAGTAAAAACAAAGGCGGACAAAAACGCAAAACCATCTCGATGAAAGAGCCGTACCGGGCAAGAAGGGATTACAAGAGCAGTTTTTTTGCGAGGGTATTTAACGACAGGAAGAAGGCACTATCTCTTTATAATGCCATTCGCGGAACGAATTATCAGGATGTGGAGAAACTGGAGATAGTAACTCTCAGGAACGCAATTTATCTGAATTTGGAAAATGATTTATCCATACTTGTGGATTCGAGCCTGTATTTGTTTGAGCATCAGTCTACGGTAAATCCGAATATGCCTCTTCGGGATTTGTTTTATGTGGCAAGACATTATCAAAAGCTGGCGGGGGATATCGAGATATATTACGGCAGTGCACAGAAGATACCGGCCCCGTTTTTTGTTACGCTGTATAATGGTTTGGAACCGCAACCGGAACGAAGAGAGATGAAGCTGTCGGATTTGTATGAACCGAAACCTGAGGAGAAGGATATCAATTTAGAACTTAAGGTAGTGCAGCTGAATATCAATCCGGGATTTAATGAGGAACTGAAAAAGAGTTGTAAGCCGCTGCAGGACTACGTTACTCTGGTAGAGAAGATACGCCATTATGAGAATGAGTATGAGCTGGATGCGGCGGTGGAGAAAGCGACGGAGGAGAGTATCCGAGAGGGAGTGCTATCGGATTTTCTACTTAAGCAGAAGAAGGAGGCGCAACAGATGATTATATACGATATGACAGATGAGCAGATAAGAGAGGTTATACGAAGGGCAGCCAGAAGAGAAGGACGAGCGGAGGGAAGAGCAGAAAACATGGAACAAATTAGAATTTTGTATCAGCACTTATTTTCGGCTGATAAAATGGATGAATTTCAAAAAGCGATGCAGGATTCAGAATATTTTGAGGAACTGCTGAAACGGTACAATATATCAGAGCTGTATAGATAGAAGAGGATAATCGGATGAATTATATTAAAATTACAGGACTTAAAATATTTGCACATCATGGTGTATTGGAAGAAGAAACAAGAAACGGACAGGATTTCTATGTCAACGCAAAGCTTTTTTATGATATGAACAGAGCGGCGGAGACGGATGAAGTGACTGACGCAGTGCACTATGGTGAGGTTTGTCAGGTGATTACACAGTTTTTGCAGGAGCATACATACAAACTATTGGAAAGAGCAGTAGCTGAGACGATGAAAGAGGTGTTGTGCCGCTTTCCGTTACTGGATGGCATAGAGATGGAGTTGTGCAAACCGCACGCACCGATTCCGCTCCCGTTTGATAATGTATCAGTAACCCAAAGCTTATATTGGCATAAAGTGTATCTGGCTATTGGTTCGAATATGGGAGATAAACAACAGTATTTAGAACATGCGGTTGAGGTACTGCGCCGCGACGATGATTTCAGAGATGTCAAAACGTCTGCCTGGATGGTAACGAAACCATATGGCGGAGTGGAGCAGGATGATTTTTTGAATGGCGCTATTGAGGTGCGGACGCTTTTGGCGCCGCAACAGCTTTTGGTGCGTCTTCATGAAATAGAACAACAGGCTGGGAGGGAGCGTTTGGTACACTGGGGACCGCGAACATTGGATTTGGATATATTGTTTTATGAAGATAAGGTAATCAACACCTTGGACCTTGTGATTCCGCATATTGACATGCAGAACCGGCGGTTTGTGTTGGAACCGCTCTGTGAATTGGCACCGATGCATTTGCATCCGATTTTGCAAAAGACGGTAAAACAAATGTTGGAGGAACTGGACTAAAATGAAAAACGTCACATCATATCGGAAATGATATGATGTGACGCTTTTTTATTTGCTGAGTTCTTTCATTGCGGCCTGACTTGCTGCGTCAAATGTTGTCACGTATACAGCGCCGTCAGCAGGTGTATGATACATTGGCATATCTGCAGCATAAGAGCGGAAATACACGTATTGGGAGGTTACGTTAATGTCGCGGTATACGCCTTCTGAAACAAGCTCCGGATTACTTCCGTCTAACCCCATGCGCATAAGAGCAGGAGTGTCTGTGTCGATGGTCTGATAGTAAATATACTGCGCTGTCAGGTTGAACGATTCTACCCGGTCCGTTGTCAGAACGGTCATGGTATCATCGTAAAGATTGTAGCGGCATAACTCGTAATCGCTTTCCAAATCAAGGAAGTAAATCGATTGTCCGTGCAGAGTCGGAAACCACATGTTGTATTCTTTGATGAGGGATTCCTGACCGGTCAGGGTGTCATAAGCGTACAAGTAATGGTCGGATTCTGTTCCGTTATAATAAATCGTGCCCTCTGAAACACTGGAAGGGTTGACGAGATAATCTGCAACTTCGCGTGCATTTTTTTTGTCTGTGCCGATAGCGAACAGATGAAGTGTCTGTGCACCGTCCACCGGTTTTGTATAAAAGAGGGTGTTGTCTGCCAGAGAGACATTTCCGCAATCCGACTTGTCAAGGCAGACCGGGTCGCGGCCTTTTTTGTTTGTGCGATACAATCCATAGGTTCGAATCAGGAAACTGAAATCCGGATAAGAGGATGAATTTTTCTGATAATAATACAGGTATTTACCGGCGGCATTGAGCTGTGATACTTCCGAACGATTCAGTTTTTTGACTTCGCTCTCGTCCGGATTCATGCAGTAGAGAGTGCCGCCGTCATACGCGTTGGCAAAATAGACCATTCCGTCCGATTCGCAAAAATAGCCTCCGTTGTTTAGGTTACCGGCAGTATTACCGACGGTTCCTTCGGGGTTTTGGGGAACTCTTTTTTGATAGTCGTTTATTATATATAATGCTATTAATAAAACAAGAATAATGGTTGTGATAAGTACAACTTTTTTCTTACTTGTCATAGAAAACCTCCGTATACTTGTGTCGTATGATGTGTTCACAGTATATCACATTTTGTATGCAAAGTAGAACATATTTTTACGTCAAATTTACCGGCCGATACCTTGCCTATTAGTTGGAATTGGTATAAGATATTTATGGGAAAGAAATGAATATAAACTGTAGAAAGCGGAGGCGCGAAAGCTGCCGTGGAAAGGGACAAAACATGGATTTAGGTGTGTTGAGAAACGAGATTGATGAGATTGATCAGCAGATTGTTGATTTGTATGAAAGACGAATGGATATCTGCTCCAAAGTGGCAGAATATAAAATAGAGACAGGCAAAAAGGTGTTCGACAAAGCGCGTGAGGAGGAGAAAATCCGTAAGGTGAAATCACTGACGCACAATGATTTTAACAGTCATGGTGTGGAGGAACTGTTTGAACAGATTATGTCGATGAGCCGTAAGCTTCAGTACCAGATGCTGGCACAGCACGGGAGTCTCGGTAAGCTTCCTTTTATAGGGGTGGATGAGCTGGATACCCAAAAGGCAAGAGTCGTATTTCAGGGGGCGGAAGGTGCATATTCGCAAGCAGCAATGGAACAGTATTTCGGAGATCAGATTAACAGTTTTCATGTAGATACCTTTCGCGAGGCGATGAGCGCGATTGACGAAGGAAGTGCTGATTTTGCGGTACTCCCGATTGAGAATTCCACGGCTGGTATCGTGAGTGAAATCTATGACCTAATGGTAGAGTTTGAGAATTATATTGTCGGCGAGCAGATTATAAAAATTGAACATTGTCTGCTCGGGCTTCCGGGAACTGACATGGAGAAGATTGAACGGGTTTATTCCCACCCGCAGTCACTGATGCAGAGTGCGCGTTTTCTTGACAGCTATAGCTGGCAACAGATCAGTATGCAGAACAACGCGTTTGCGGCGCAGAAGGTAAAAGATGACGGTGATATGACGCAAGTGGCAATTGCAAGCGAGTATGCAGGTAAGGCATACGGACTGGAAGTTCTCAAGAAAGGTGTGAATCAGTCGGAGACCAATTCGACCCGCTTCATTATTGTGACGAACCAAAAGATTTTTAGGAAAGACGCAAAGAAAATCAGTATTTGTTTTGAGGTTCCGCATCAGAGCGGTTCGCTTTATCATATGCTTTCACATTTTATTTATAATAATCTTAACATGTGCAAAATTGAGAGTCGTCCGATTGAGGAACGGAACTGGGAGTATCGTTTCTTTATTGATTTTGAGGGCAATCTTGCAGATGGCGCGGTTAAGAATGCGCTGCGCGGACTTCGCGATGAAGCGCGCAATATGAAAATTCTTGGGAATTATTAGGAGGCAGTCGGATGGCAGTCAGAACGTTTGCGGCAATTGACGTCGGTTCTTATGAGCTGGCGATGAAAATATTTGAAATATCCCCAAAGATGGGACTGAAAGAAATTGACCACATCCGTCATAAGATTGAGCTCGGGACGGAGAGTTACGGACAGGGAAAAATCAGCATTGAGCGCGTCAATGAACTTTGTGATGTGTTGGGCGATTTCAAGAAGATTATGGATTCCTACAAGGTGGATGCGTACAAAGCGTATGCAACAAGTGCGGTTCGTGAGGCGAAAAACACGGTACTTGTACTGGATACCATTGAGAGCCGCACGGGACTGAAGGTCAATGTCATCAGTAACTCGGAACAGAGATTTCTGGATTACAAGGCGATTGCATCGAAAGGAGAAGGATTTAAAAAGATTATTGAAAAAGGTACTGCGATTGTCGATCTCGGGGGCGGAAGCCTTCAGGTTTCGTTGTTTGATAAAGATTCTCTTGTGATTACACAGAACATCCGTCTCGGTGTTCTTCGTATTCGCGACCGACTGATGGCGATGCAGGCAAAGCCGTCCCGTTATGCGGAACTTGTCGGAGAACTGGTGGATAATCAGCTTGAAGTTCTCAAGAAAATGCATTTTAAAGGGCGTGAAATAGAGAATGTTATTTTTGTGGATGATTACTTTTCACCGGTGATTCAGAGTGCGGCTGTCAGCAGTGACAGAAAAGGATATTTGTCGCGCGAAGGATGTATGGAGTTTGTGCATACTTTGCAGACAAAGAGCCGTCAGGAAATCGCCGTTTCTCTCGGTATGGAGGAAGAAAAGGTGTCGCTTCTGTTTTGCAGTGCGATACTTATTAAACGTATGCTTGAGGTGATGGATGCGAAGCTTTTGTGGGCACCGGGAGTGACGCTCTGCGACGGTATGGGTTATGAGTATGCGGAGAAGAATAAGCTTATTACACCGGAACATGATTTTGAAAAAGACATTCTCGCCTGTTGTGAAACCATCAGTAAGCGTTATATGGGAAGTCGAAAAAGAAGCGAGTCCGTGGAAAATATTTCGCTTACGATTTTTGACAGTATCAAAAAAATTCATGGACTCAAAAAGCGTGATCGTTTTCTGCTCCAGCTTTCCGCACGTTTATATGACTGCGGAAAATACATCAGTATGCTCAATGCGGGTGAGTGTTCCTACAACATTATTATGTCGACGGAGATTATCGGACTTTCTCATCTCGAAAGAGAGATGGTGGCCAATATTGTCAAATATAACCGCATGGATTTCGAGTATTACGGTGAGACGGCGCGCCGCATGAATCTTGACCGCAATTCTTATGTGACCGTTGCCAAATTGACTGCCATTTTAAAATTGGCAAACGGTCTCGACAGAAGTCACAAGCAGAAGTTTAAAAAAGTCAAGGCACTTCTTAAAGATAACGAGTTGATTTTGAATGTCGATACGGCGGAAGATATTACTTTGGAAAAGAGTCTGATTGGCGCAAAAGCCGACTTTTTTGAGGAAGTTTACAGTATTAAACCTGTGATAAAGCAGAAAAAGAGGAGCATTTTGACATGAGTGAGAAGTCAGAAAAAATAAATTACAGAAATCCGGAATATTATACGAACAGAGAGCTTAGCTGGTTACAGTTTGATTACCGGATTTTAAGTGAAGCGAAGGATAAAACGATTCCGCTGTTTGAGCGTCTGAAATTTTTAAGTATTTCAGCGTCCAACCTCGATGAATTTTTCATGGTACGTGTGGCATCGCTCAAGGATATGATTCACGCAGGATATACAAAGAAGGATATTGCAGGGCTCGGTCCGGGAAAGCAGCTTGCGCTCGTAAAGCAGAAGACACATGAACTTGTAAATATGCAGTATTCCACCTACAACCGGACACTTCTTCCGCAACTTCTGACAAGCGGAATGCATGTGATTTCCCATCATGAAGATTTGACGCAGAAGCAGTCGGAATATTTGGAGCGTTATTTTGAAGATAATATTTATCCGGTGTTGACGCCGATGGCGGTGGATTCTTCCAGACCGTTTCCTTTGATTCGGAACAAGTCGTTGAATCTGGGGGCGCTTCTTAGAAAAAAGGGTGAGAAGGATGCTGAAATAGAATTTGCGACCGTGCAGGTTCCGTCTGTGCTTCCACGCATCATTTCTCTTCCGGCGGATTTGTTTGAGGAGAAAGCAAAGGCGCATGTGATTCTGCTCGAGGAAGTCATTGAACATCACATGGATAAGCTGTTTTTAAATTACGATGTTATTTGTTCGCATCCGTTCCGTATTATGAGAAATGCGGACTTGTCCATCGATGAGGATGAGGCGGAGGACCTTCTGAAAGAAATCGAAAAGCAGCTCAAAAAGCGTCAGTGGGGCGAAGCAATTCGTCTCGAGGTGGAAGAGGGCGTAGATAAGAGACTTCTTAAGATTATCAACAAGGAGTTAAAGCTTGAAGAGGAAGATATTTATTATATCAATGGGCCGCTTGATTTGACTTTTCTTATGAAAATGTACGGAATGGAAGGGTTCGATTCACTGAAAGTGAAGGCATTTAAGCCGCAACCGGTCAAGGAGCTTCCTCCGGATTGTGACATTTTTGAGGAAATTGCAAAACGCGACATTTTACTTCATCATCCATACCAGACATTTGAACCGATTGTCTCCTTTATCCAAAAAGCGGCAAAAGACCCTAAGGTTTTAGCAATCAAGCAGACGCTTTACAGAGTGAGCGGTAACTCACCGATTATCCGGGCACTTGCACAGGCAGCGGAAAACGGTAAGCAGGTTTCGGTTCTTGTGGAGCTCAAAGCACGTTTTGATGAGGAAAACAATATCGTCTGGGCAAAGATGCTGGAAAAAGCAGGATGTCACGTTATTTACGGATTGGTCGGACTCAAGACACATTCGAAAATTACACTTGTTGTGCGCAAGGAAGAGGATGGAATTCGTCGATACGTACACCTGGGTACGGGAAACTACAATGATGCGACAGCAAAATTATATACAGACTTAGGTCTTCTGACTTGTCAGGAAGAAATCGGAGAGGACGCGACGGCAGTCTTTAATATGCTTTCCGGTTATTCGGAACCAAAGAGCTGGAACCGGCTTTCTGTGGCACCGCTCTGGCTGAAGGACAAATTCCTCTACCTGATTCGCAGAGAGGAGGAAAATGCCCGTGCAGGAGTTCCTGCGCGTATCATCGCTAAGATGAATTCGCTCTGCGACATTGATATTATTGAGGCACTTTATAAAGCAAGCAGCGCCGGAGTTAAGATTGATTTGATTGTCAGGGGAATCTGTTGCCTCAAGGTCGGAATTCCGGGTGTGAGTGAGAATATCACGGTGCGTTCGATCGTAGGTAATTTCCTTGAGCATGCGAGAGTTTTCTATTTTGAAAATAGCGGCAGTTCGGAAGTCTATATGGCAAGCGCGGATTGGATGCCTAGAAATTTAGAGCGGAGAGTGGAAATCTTGTTTCCGATTCTTCAGGAGGATTTGAAACAGAAAGCCATTCATATTTTACAGGTACAGCTTGATGATACGCTGAAAGCGCATGTGCTGCAGGCGGATGATTCCTATGCCAAAGTGGACCGCCGCGGTAAGAAGCTTTGCTGTGCACAGGATACGTTCTGCGAGGAAGCTGTTGCCGAGGCAAAGGAAAATGCGCCGGACGAAGCGGTATCGGGCAGGGTGTTTCAACCGGAAACAGGACAACATTTGGAGTAGTTATGAAAAGACTTGTTATATTTGATTTAGACGGTACACTTACCAATACGCTCAAATCGATTCAGAAATCAGCGAATATGGCACTTGAAGCGTACGGTTTTGCACCGTATGAGGTTGACCGCTATCGTTATTTTGTAGGGAATGGTTCTGCAGAATTGATTCGTCAGTGTCTGCTTCATGACGGAGATACCGGGCTTGCACATTTTGATAAGGTTATGCGCAAATATGAAGAGGTGTTTGAGAAGTATTGTATGTATGAGGTAAATCCGTATGAAGGAATACTTGAACTGCTCGCAGAATTGAAACGCAGAGGGTTTTTGCTTGCGGTTAATTCCAACAAACCACAGGCGCAGACGGAGGATGTTATTCGCAGCGTATTCGGCGAGGGGACCTTCGATATGGTGGTGGGACAGGTGGCAGACAGACCACGCAAACCGGCACCGGACGGAGTGGAGTTTATATTGAGAAAGCTTGGAGTAACTAAGCAGGAAGCGATTTATCTCGGCGACACGAGCATAGATATGCAGACAGGAACGTCGGCAGGAGTCTTTACGGTTGGGGCGCTTTGGGGCTTTCGTGACCGTGAAGAACTCGAGGAAAACCACGCAGATGCAATCATCGATGCTCCTGCACAGTTGCTGGGATATATCGATGATTCGGAGAGGGGTTCTGCTGAAACGGATTGTGGTGGTGAATGGGTCAGAGAACCTGCGCGTATCCGTCTTATAGCAACGGATGTAGATGGAACACTTGTCAAAGATTCTTCCCGTGAAGTTGGAGATGAAATCATAGAGGCAATACAGGCTCTTTGCGACAGAGGGGTATACGTTACGATTGCAAGCGGACGTCAGTACGGAAGTATCCGGCGTATGTTTGAACGTGCGGAGCGCAATCTGCTTTATATTGCTGAGAATGGTGCGCATATTATTAAAGACGGAAAGACGTACGGGCTGACAAAGATGAAGCGGGAGTACGTGGAAGAAATCATGGCAGACCTCCGCTTATTATATGACAAGGGATGTCATGTGGTTGCATCGACAAGTAAAGGGTGCTTTTTGGAGAGTAAAGATGAGAACTTCATTCGTCTGATTAGCGAAAGCTACCGCAACGATGTGACGCTCACGGATGATATTCTTGGTGAGGATGCGGATTTTGTTAAGCTTGCGATTTACCATAAAGGAAGTATTCGCGATATAGGAGAAAGTTTTCTGATTCCGAAATGGAAAGACAGAGTCAAAACCTGCATGGCAGGCGAAGAATGGGTGGATTTCATGGACTTTTCCGTGGACAAGGGCAATGCGCTTAAGGTGTTGCAGGAAGGTCTCGGGATTTTGCCGGAAGAGACAATGGTATTCGGCGACAATGAAAACGATATCGGACTGCTTCGGGCAGCAGGTGAGAGTTATGCGGTCGGAAATGCGTTGCCTGTTGTGAAGGAGACAGCAAAACATGTGTGTGCGCCGTACTGGGAACAGGGTGTGTATCAGGTGCTCAGAGAATTATATGAGCAGTGATTAAGAAGAGTGTGCGGGATAGGACTTGCACAGGAAGGAGACAACAATGACACAATTTGATGAGGCGGTATTGGATGCTTTTTTGGGGCAGCAGGGAAAACTTTTTCCGGAAAATGTTGCAGATACAAGAGAGGAAGCAGATGATTTTCTTGCGGAATGCATGGCGGTAGTCGTAAATGGAAAAAAAGAAGTTTGGGACTACTTCGAGGAAGAGGGGATTGACATCGCAGAAATCAATGAGGATGAAATTCTTGAAGCGGACGAAGTGTTTGACGTCGGCGACGGAAGATATCTGATTGTGGAATGCTGAAAAAGCGCGCTCAGTGAGCGCGCTTTCTTAAATTTTCCAACACATCATACGGAACGAAAAGTTTTCCATAGCCGTTGCCTATTTCAAGGCCGGGTTTTGTTCCGCCGTGAAAATCGGAACCGCCGGAGATACAGAGGTCGTATTTTGCGGCGAGTTTTCGGATTTGACGCTCTTCTGCGCTGTTGTAGGTCGAATAAATAGCCTCGATTCCAATCAGTCCTGCCTCTTTTAAAGTCGCAACTAGTTTGTCGAGACGGGCATCAGACATATGATACAGAATCGGGTGTGCGAGAATCGGTATTCCGCCGCTTTTTAAAATGAGTGAAACTGCTTGTGAAGGGGTTACCTTTTCGCGCGGCAAAAAACAGGGAGCGCGATCGCCGATGTAACGGTCAAAGGCCTCAGACATACTTTTGACCGCGCCGTGCTCCATCATATATTTGGCATAGTGCGCACGTGTCAGAACGGAGTCCGGATATTCGGCACGGAGTTTTTCGTATGTGATATCCACGCCATGCTCGGCAAGTTTTATGCACATCTTGCGGTTGCGATTATCTCGTGAATCTTGAAAATCCCTCAGATATTTTTGAAATGCATCACTTTTATATTCAATGTCGATTCCTACAATGTGAATGTCTTTTCCTTCGTATTCTGTGGAAAATTCGATACCGGGAATCACTTCGATGTCCGCACCTTGCGAGCGCGCAAGAGAGGCAGCTGCAAGTGCTTCGTCAATGCCTTCGGTTGTGTCGTGGTCGGTCAGCGCAAAAGCAGACAGACCTTTGGAAAGTGCTAAGTTAACTAAATCCGATGGAGCATAAGTTCCATCGGATTTGTTAGAATGCACATGTAAATCGACTGATTTCATGATTAGTTTTCGTCCTCTTCTTTTTTTGCTGTGTAGATGGTACGCTTACGAGCCATCTCATCACTTGCAAGATATTCGTCGTAAGTCGTAATCTTGTCAATCAGACTTCCGTCAGGAAGAATTTCCATAATACGGTTTGCGGTTGTCTGTACGAACTGGTGGTCATGACAGGAGAACAGCTCGACACCTTTGAATTTAATCAGACCATTGTTAAGCGCAGTGATGGATTCCATATCGAGGTGGTTGGTCGGCTCATCGAGGATGAGGCAGTTAGCACCGGAAATCATCATCTTGGAAAGGAGACAACGTACTTTTTCTCCTCCGGATAACACGCGGACTTTCTTTACGCCGTCTTCGCCGGCAAATAACATACGTCCGAGGAAACCGCGTACATAGGTAACATCTTTGACGGGAGAGTAACCTGTCAGCCAGTCTACAATCGTCAAATCGTTGTCAAACTCTTCCGTATTGTCTTTCGGGAAGTAAGCCTGGGATGTTGTGACGCCCCATTTCACTGTACCTGCATCCGGTTCAAGTTCTCCTACAAGGATTTTAAATAATGTTGTCTTGGCAAGTTCATTGCTTCCGACAAACGCGATTTTGTCATCGTGACCGACATTGAAGGAAATGTTATCGAGTACTTTTTCTCCATTGATTGTTTTGGAAAGGTTTTCAACGAAGAGTACTTCATTTCCGATTTCGCGGTCAGGACGGAAATCAATATACGGATATTTACGGCTGGATGGTTTGATTTCATCAAGCTCAATTTTCTCAAGAGCTTTCTTTCTGGAAGTTGCCTGCTTCGATTTGGAAGCATTTGCGGAGAAACGGGAGATAAATTCCTGTAACTCTTTGATTTTTTCCTCTTTTTTCTTGTTGGCTTCTTTCATCTGCTTGATGAGAAGCTGGCTTGACTCATACCAGAAATCATAGTTACCTGCGTATAACTGAATCTTGCCGTAGTCGATGTCTGCAATGTGTGTACATACTTTATTTAAGAAATAACGGTCATGCGATACGACGATAACCGTATTTTCAAAATCGATAAGGAAATCTTCCAGCCATGCGATAGCGTCGAGGTCAAGGTGGTTGGTCGGCTCGTCGAGAAGCAGGATGTCCGGATTACCGAACAGCGCTTTTGCGAGGAGTACTTTCACCTTGTCGTTACCGTCAAGGTCACTCATGGTACTGTAGTGTAAATCTGTGGAAATACCAAGACCGTTTAAGAGCATAGCTGCGTTTGTCTCTGCGTCCCAGCCATCCATCTCGGCAAATTCGGCCTCGAGTTCGCTGGCGCGGATTCCGTCTTCGTCCGTAAAATCTTCTTTTGCGTAAATCGCATCTTTTTCTTTCATGATTTCATAGAGTCTGGCATTACCCATGATGACGACATCCATAACCTGATAACTGTCATACTTAAAGTGGTCCTGCTCCAGCACGGACAGACGCTGCCCCGGAGTGATGATAACATCTCCGTTTGTTGTCTCAAGTGCTCCTGAAAGAATTTTAAGGAAGGTGGACTTTCCGGCGCCGTTTGCACCGATTAATCCGTAACAGTTACCTTCCGTAAATTTAATATTAACGTCCTCGAAAAGGGCTTTCTTTCCGATACGCAAAGTTACATTACTTGCCTGAATCATGTAAAAACCTCCTAAAATTGCTCATACGTCTCTTATTCTATAGGAAAAAAGTAAATTTGTACAGAAGTTTATTTTTTAATCTATTTCAATGAGTACAGCATTTCTGATTGCACATATTTTCTAACGGTGCTATAATACGATTTAGTGAATAAAAGCGTTAAAGCGCGAAAGAGAAAGAACCAGGAAAGAAGAGGAAACACGAAATGCCAATTACACAGTATTTGGAAAGAAACAGCAGAGAGTATCCGAATGATGTCTGTCTCGTTGAAATCAATCCGGAAATCAAAGAGGACAGAAGGGTTACATGGAAAGAATATGAACTCATTGAGCCGAATCCGAAAGAGTCATACCGCAGGGAGATTACTTGGAGAGTGTTTGACGAGAAGGCGAACCGCTTTGCAAATCTTTTGTTGCAGCGCGGTATCAAAAAAGGAGACAAAGTTGCCATTCTGATGATGAACGGACTGGAATGGTTACCGATTTACTTCGGTATCTTAAAAACAGGTGCGCTCGCAGTACCGCTGAACTTCCGTTATTCATCCGATGAAATCTTATACTGCGTACAGCTGGCGGAGGTGGATGTTCTTGTATTCGGACCATCCTTTATCGGCCGTGTGGAAGAGATTGCGGATGAAATCAGCAAGGGACGTCTTCTTATTTATGTAGGAGAGAACTGCCCGAGTTTTGCGGACGATTACAATTCCCTGTCTGCGAATTGCTCGAGTCAGGCGCCATGCATCGGTATTACGGATGACGATGATGCGGCGATTTATTTTTCTTCCGGAACGACAGGATTCCCGAAGGCAATTTTACATAAACACAAAGCGCTCATGCATTCGGCGCAGGTGGAGGCAAATCATCACGGGCAGCAGAAAGATGACGTGTTCCTCTGTATTCCGCCGCTTTATCATACCGGCGCGAAGATGCATTGGTTCGGCAGTTTGTTATCGGGAAGTAAAGCAGTACTTTTAATCGGAACAAAACCGGAATTTATTTTGGATGCAGTTTCTAAGGAAAAATGTTCCATTGTATGGCTTCTTGTTCCGTGGGCGCAGGATATATTGGAGGCTATCGAATCGGGAAAAGTAAATCTTGATGATTACGACCTTGCGCAGTGGAGACTGATGCACATCGGTGCGCAGCCGGTTCCGCAGAGCTTAATCAAACACTGGAAAGAAATTTTCCCGCATCATGATTATGATACCAACTATGGTCTGAGTGAATCCATCGGGCCGGGCTGTGTACATCTCGGTGTGGAGAATATCCATAAAGTAGGCTGTATCGGTAAAGCAGGATATGGATGGCAGGTAAAAATCGTCGATGAGAACCGCAATGAAGTGGAACGTGGACAGGTCGGCGAGCTTGCAGTCAAGGGTGACGGCGTCATGGTTTGTTATTATCGTGATGAACAGGCAACGAAGGAAGTGCTCGGCGACGGATGGCTCTTTACGGGGGATATGGCACAGGAGGATGAAGATGGATTTATCCTTTTGGTAGACCGTAAGAAGGACGTTATTATCAGCGGTGGTGAAAACCTCTATCCGGTACAGATTGAAGACTTTATCCGCACGAACAATAAGGTGCATGATGTGGCGGTAATCGGACTTCCGCACGCACGTCTCGGTGAAATTGCGGCGGCGATTGTGGAACTGAAAGAGGGAGAGCAGATGACAGAGGAAGAACTGGATGAATTCTGTCTCAAACTTCCGCGTTATAAGAGACCGAGAAAGATTATTTTTGCGGATATTCCGCGTAATCCTACGGGTAAAATTGAAAAACCGAAGCTTCGTCAGATTTATGGTGCGACGAAACTTATCGCAGACCAGAATATGGGCTAATACATAAGAAAGGCAGGATGAAAAAGTTGAGCGAAAAGAAAATTATGCTCGGTAATGAAGCGATTGCACGCGGTGCTTATGAGGCAGGCGTGAAAGTATCCGCTGCATATCCGGGTACACCAAGTACGGAAATCAGTGAGAATATTGTAAAGTATGATGAAATTTATGCAGAGTGGTCACCGAATGAAAAGGTAGCAATGGAAGTGGCTATCGGTGCTTCCATCAGCGGTGTCAGAGCGATGGCGTCGATGAAGCACGTTGGTGTCAATGTGGCAAGCGACCCGCTTTATACCATCTCTTACAGCGGTGTAAACGGAGGACTTGTTCTTGTGGCAGCGGATGACCCGGGACTTTACAGTTCCCAGAATGAGCAGGACACCAGATGTGTGGCAAGAGCAGCGCAGGTTCCGGTAATTGAGCCTTCTGACAGTCAGGAAGCCAAGGATTTCATGAAATATGCGTTTGACCTTTCCGAAAAATATGACACACCGGTGATTTTACGTACGACAACAAGATTGTCACATTCACAGGGACCGGTAACGCTTGAGGACCGCGTGGAGCCGGTAGATATTCCTTATGAGAGAAATATTCAGAAATTTGTTATGATGCCGGGTATGGCAAAGCAGAGACATATTTACGTGGAACAGCGTATGAAACAGATGGCGGAGGACGGCGCTTCCATGCCAATCAACCGTGTGGAGATGGGCGATACGAAAATCGGTTTCATTGCCAGCGGTATTGCATACCAGTATGTGAAGGAAGCATGTCCGGAAGCATCTGTATTAAAGCTCGGTCTGGTACATCCGCTTCCTCGCAAGATGATTGAGGAGTTTGCTTCCAAGGTAGAGAAGTTATATATATTTGAGGAACTCGAGCCGGTATTTGAAGAACAGATTAAATCATGGGGTATCGAGTGCGTCGGAAAGGAAATTTTCACACTTCAGGGTGAGTACAGCGCGAACATGATTCGTGAAAAAGTGCTCGGTGAAACAGTAGAAGTGGCAGAAGCAGCACAGGTTCCTGCAAGACCTCCGATTCTTTGTCCGGGATGTCCGCACAGAAGCGTATATTCCGTGCTCAATAAATTAAAAATCCATGCAGCAGGCGATATCGGTTGCTATACGCTCGGTGCGGTTGCACCGCTTAACGTGGTAGATACAACCGTATGTATGGGTGCAAGTATTTCTACGCTTCACGGTATGGAAAAAGCAAAAGGCAAAGATTACGTGAAGAATTGGGTGGCAGTGATCGGTGATTCCACATTCCTTCATACAGGTGTGAACTCACTCATGAATATGGCTTACAACCAGGCAACAGGTACGGTTATGATTTTGGATAACTCTACAACAGGTATGACAGGTCATCAGGATCATGCAGCAACCGGTAAAACATTAAAGGGTGAGGTTGTTCCTGCCATTAATATTTATGAGCTCTGTAAAACGATCGGTATCAAGAATGTAGTGGAAGTCAATGCATTTGATCTTGAGAATTTAGAGAAGATTATTAAAGAAGAAACTGCAAAAGACGAGCTCAGTGTGATTATCACGAAATCTCCGTGTGTGCTCTTAAAAGGAAATGTGTTCCCGAATAAGTGCAGAGTAATTCCGGAGAAATGTAAGAAGTGCGGTGCTTGTCTCCGTCCTGGTTGTCCGGCGCTTACCAAACAGGCTGACGGAACAACTGTGATTGATGAAACGATGTGTAACGGATGCGGACTGTGTATGCAGCTTTGCAAATTCGGGGCAATCGAGAAAGTGGAGGCGTAAAGATGGCAGAAAATAAGACAAAAAATATTATGATCGTCGGTGTCGGCGGTCAGGGAACTCTTTTGACAAGCCGCATTCTCGGAGGAATTACGGTGGCAGCGGGGTATGATGTGAAGCTTTCCGAGGTGCACGGAATGGCACAGCGAGGCGGAAGTGTAGTTACTTTTGTAAGATATGGTGAAAAGGTGGCAGAACCGATTGTGGAAGAAGGTCAGGCGGACCTTCTCATCGCATTCGAAAAACTTGAGGCAAAACGCTACGCCCACTTTTTAAAGAAGGACGGTACGCTTGTTGTCAACGACCAGAAGATTGAACCGATTACGGTCGTGACCGGAGCGGCGCAGTATCCGGAAAATATCATTGAGGATTTAAGCAAGAGCTACAAAACATATTCTGTAGACGCGATGGGCGAGGCTTTAAAGCTCGGAAACTCTAAAGTATTCAATATTATCGTACTCGGTGTCGCAGCCAAACATATGGATTTCTCCAAGGAAGATTGGCTTAAGGTGATTGAGAATACAGTGCCGCCAAAAACCGTGGAGATGAATAAGAAGGCATTTTTATTAGGTTATGAGTCATAGGCTTAGAGGGAAGTCTTAAATTATAAAAAGGATGGAAGGTAAAAAAACATGATTTGGAATGAAGCAAAAGAATGTATGAGCCGTGATGAGATGCAGGCTCTGCAGAGCAAGCGACTTGTAAAAGCGGTAAATCGCGTGTACCACAATGTAGAATACTACCGCAAGAAGATGCAGGCACTCGGAATCGAACCGGGCGACATCAAAGGAATCGAAGATATTTCCAAGCTTCCGTACACAACAAAGGATGACTTGCGTGATACATATCCGTTTGGTCTTTTTGCGGCGCCAAAGTCAGAGATTGTTCGTGTTCATGCTTCCAGCGGAACAACCGGAAAGGCAACGGTAGTAGGTTACACAAGAAAAGATATTGATATCTGGTCGGAATGTGTCGCCAGATGTCTGTCGGGAGCCGGCGTGACAAGAGATGACACGATACAGATTGCTTACGGATACGGACTTTTTACAGGTGGTCTAGGTGCGCATTACGGAGCTGAGAATCTCGGCGCGACAGTTGTTCCGATGTCAACAGGTAACACAAAGAAACTGACAACGATGATGAAGGATTTTGGTGTTACGGCTATTGCGTGTACGCCATCTTATCTGCTTCACATTGCAGAGACGTTGGAAGAGAACGGAGATCTCGATAAGATTCAGCTGAAATCAGCTATCTGTGGAGCAGAACCATGGACAGAGCAGATGCGTCTTCAGGTGGAAGAAAAATTACATATCAACGCATTTGATATTTACGGATTGTCAGAAATCATGGGACCGGGCGTGGCTTGTGACTGTATTCACCATAAAGGTCTGCATGTGCAGGAAGACCATTTCTATCCTGAAATTGTATCTGCGGATACACTTGAACCGGTGGCAGCAGGGGAAACAGGTGAGCTCGTGTTTACAACACTGACCAAGGAAGGTATTCCGCTGATTCGCTACCGAACAAAGGACCTTACAAGCATCAGCTATGATAAATGTGAATGCGGAAGAACAACAGCACGTATCTCCAGATTCAAGGGACGTTCTGACGATATGCTTATCATCCGCGGCGTGAATGTATTCCCGTCCCAGATTGAAGCTGCGCTTCTTGAAATGGGCGGAACGACACCTTACTATATGATGATTGTAGACCGTGTAAATAACTTAGATACATTAGAAGTGCAGGTCGAAGTAGAAGAAAGATTCTTCTCAGACGAGATTCGTGAGCTTGAAAATCTGACGAAAAAGATTGCGCATGTCATTCAGCAGGCAATCGGTCTTGCAGTTAAGGTAAAACTTGTAGAGCCGCACTCTCTTGAGAGAAGTATGGGTAAAGCAGTTCATGTGATTGATAAACGTAAACTTGTATAATCAGAAAGGAATGGGGTTATTCTATGTATATTAAACAGTTATCAATTTTTATTGAAAATAAAGCGGGCCGTTTGGAAGATATGTTAGGCATACTGAAAGATAACGACATTAATCTCGTATCTTTATCTCTTGCAGATACAAGTGATTACGGCGTTCTTCGTCTTCTCGTATCTGATCCGGAAAAAGGAAAGGCAGCACTCAAAGAAGCAGGTGTTTCCTGCAGAACGACAGAAGTTCTCGCTGTGAAACTTGCACACAAAGTGGGTCAGCTTCAGGAACTTCTTGGTATTATCTGTAAAGCGGAGATCAATATCGAGTACATGTATGCACTTGCAACCGGGAAAGATGATGCTTCTATTGTGCTTAAGACTTCGGATATCGCCCGCGCAGCAGAACTTTTAAAAGACGCCGGTGCAGATTTTATAACACAGGATGAGCTGGCGAACATTTAAGCAGAGATTTTTTGTTTCGGGGAGCAGAATATGTATCAGACGGAGTTGACTCGCATCATTGATTTTCATACGCACACATTTCCGGACAAGATTGTTCAAAAGACGATTGCAGCGCTGGAAAGTAAAGCCGGTGTTACAGCTAAATCGGATGGAACGCTTGAAGGGTTAATGGATTCTATGAGACGGTCGGGGATTGACTTATCAGTCATTATGCCGGTTGTGACAAGACCGGAGCAGTTCCAGACGGTGAACAATTTTGCGGCACAGGTCAATGAAAAGTATGGTGATTGCGTAATTTCCTTTGGAGGAATACACCCGTCTTCCCAGAATTACAAAAAGGAACTTAATTACATCAAATCTCTCGGATTAAAAGGAATCAAGCTTCATCCGGATTATCAGGGGACGATGGTGGATGATATCGGTTATAAGCATATCATTGATTATGCGTCGCAGCTTGATATGGTCATTGTGACACATGCAGGGATTGATATCGGTATTCCGGATCCTGTTCACTGTCCGCCGGTGAAATCGCTGGAAATCATAGAGGAACTTCAACCGCCAAAGCTTGTGCTGGCGCATATGGGCGGATGGAAACAATGGGATGAAGTAGAAGAGTATCTGGCAGGTAAAAATGTATATTTGGATTGTGCTTTTTGTTCTGCCTATATGTCATCGGAGCAGTTTGAACGAATCGTAAGAAAACATGGAGCAGATAAGATTTTATTTGCGACAGATTCCCCGTGGGAAGACCCTTGCAGCACGATAAAGTGGGTGGAAAGCACATCACTATCCGGAGAAGAAAAAAAGAAGATTTATATGCAAAATGCATGTGAGCTTCTTGGGATCAGACCGGAATTTATCGGTAAAAAATGAAAATAGTTCATAAAAGCCTTGCAATTTTGGCAGGGCTTTTGTATAATTAAAATGCTTTAACGATTTAAAGTGGTGCGCGGTAAAAGTTTAAATTGCTAAAGCGTGTAAAGAAATAATCTATATAGGAGGTCACAATTGTGATAGTTAAAGTTGTTTATCTTATCGTTTTTTTTGCGATTATGCTTGCGGTAGGAATTGCTTCCAGAAAGCATGCGACAAACGTAAATGATTTTGTACTCGGAGGGAGATCGGTAGGTCCGTGGCTGACAGCGTTTGCTTATGGTACATCGTATTTTTCTGCGGTTGTATTCGTAGGATATGCGGGACAGTTCGGATATAAGTACGGATTGTCAGCTACCTGGATTGGTATCGGAAATGCTGTGATTGGATCTCTTATTGCCTGGGTTGTGTTAGGGCGCAGAACACGTGTTATGAGTAAACACCTTCAGGCCGCTACAATGCCTGATTACTTCGGAAAGAGATATAACAGCAATGCACTTCGTGTTACAGCTTCCGCGATAGCGTTTATTTTCCTGATTCCGTATACGGCATCTGTATACAACGGACTTTCCAGATTATTCGGAATGGCATTTGACATTCCGTACGCTGTATGTGTTATCGCAATGGCAGTACTTACAGGAGTTTATGTTATCCTTGGCGGATATATGGCAACAGCCATCAATGACTTTATTCAGGGTATTATCATGCTGGGAGGTATCGTAGCGGTTATTGCAGCTGTATTAGAAGGGCAGGGAGGTTTTATCGAAGCAGTAAAATCTCTTGCGCAGCTTGAGAGCGATGTTCCGCTGACGCTCGGTCAGCCGGGAGCATTCACATCCTTCTTTGGACCGGATCCGTTAAATCTTCTTGGTGTTGTTATTTTAACATCCCTTGGGACATGGGGGCTTCCGCAGATGGTACATAAATTTTATGCAATCAAAGATGAGAAATCGATTCGCAGCGGTACGATTATTTCTACCTTCTTTGCAATCGTTGTTGCCGGAGGATGCTATTTCCTCGGTGGCTTTGGAAGATTATTTGATACAGAGGCAATCCATAATGCAGACGGAAGTGTGATTTATGACGCAATCATTCCATCCATGCTTTCTACTTTACCGGATATTCTGGTGGGAATTGTGATCGTTCTTGTTCTTTCAGCTTCGATGTCTACACTTTCTTCTCTTGTACTGACATCGAGCTCAACGCTGACACTTGATGTGATTAAGGGTAACATTATCAAAGAAATGAGTGAAAAGAAACAGGTGCTCTGCATGAGAATTCTTCTTGTATTCTTTATCGCGATTTCGGTTGTTCTGGCACTTGACCCTCCTACTTTTATCGCACAGCTCATGGGTATTTCATGGGGGGCACTTGCAGGAGCATTCCTTGCACCGTTCTTGTATGGTTTGTACTGGAAAAAGGTTACAAGAGCGTCTGTATGGGCAAGCTTTATTGTCGGTGTAGGAATTACAGTTTCCAACATTTTCTTAAAATACATTGCTTCACCGATTAATGCCGGTGCAATCGCAATGGTTGCAGGTCTGTTTATTGTGCCGATTGTCAGCCTGATTACGCCGAAGATGAAAGAAAGTGAAGTTGACGCAATCTTTAACTGTCTGGAAGAAAAAGTACTTGTTAGTAAGAGAAAATCAATCGAAGAATAGTAAAAGGGGTATGATATAAAAAGAAATGGCAGGAATCAGGAAACTACCTGATTCTTGCCATTTCTCTTTCCTCTGTATAAATTTTCGTCTGTAATCTTAATCAGCTTATTGATATTAAAGCCCGGGATGTAACCTGTTACACCAAAGGTCATCGTTACGGTTAATTTGTCACCGTCCTTGGTCGTAATCGGGGAGGTCTCCAGTGTCTGTCTGCAACGCTCGGCAACCTGCGCGGCAACTTTACCGTTGTTGCTGATGAGAAGCAGCATTTCCTCGCCGCCCCATCGACACACATAGTCGTTACCGCGGAGCTGGGATTTAAGGAGATTGGCTACATGTACCAGCACCTGATCACCGACATCGTGACCGTAATTGTCATTTACCTTCTTAAAATCATCTATGTCCGCCATGATGAGGCTGAACTGTGCACCGGTCTTTTTGGCTACGTCCATTACCTGTGCAAGATGGAACTCCATACTGCGTCGGTTTAAAAGCTTAGTTAAAGGATCATGGCTGGCAATTTCATCCAGCGTCTCGTTCTCATGCATAAGGCTTCTTTGCATCTGTCTGATTTCAATGGAGAACAGACTGGAGAAAAAGAGAATAATGGCAAAGCATGTCGCTGAATTTAAGCAGTAGCCGGCAACCATAAATCCTTCGGATGCTACGTTTTGATACATCGGAGCAATGTGCATACAAATCGCTCTGGTAGCAACAAAACATATACAGATAAGTATACCTGATACAATCGGACTTAGCAGATGCCTGCGCATCTGCGGAAGCGTAAGCGAAAGGTAGAAGGAAATAGGAACAAGTGCAATCATATAATTCATATATCCCCATTGCCATCCGAGAAGTAAGGTAAATATCACGGAATGTAGGATGATTTCCGTGACGGAAATCCTAAATATGTGTATGTATTTTTCCTGCGGTACAAGAACGATTGCCATGTACATATATAGTACTGTTGACAAAAAGTTGTAGTAATAGACCGGAGCAATGTCCAGAAAAAAGAACGTCACCGTGATAATCAGGTGAATGCAGGCAGCGACATAACAGATAAAAGAATATTTAAACGAATTGTCAATCGTAAGAGTGCCGTTTAGGTATCCCTTGAGTCTGTGAATCCAATGTTTCATGTTTTGGAATCCCCTTTGTGATTTTAATATACAAAAAGGTTTCGCTATATGAAATAGGAAACCTTAATTTGCAAAATGCAGTAAAAACAATGATGCCTAAATACTCAGGTCAATATTCGCGCCGAGATGAGGCGTAACGGATTGCTCCATGACGGAACGATCCATCATTGCGGTAAGAGAATCGCCAATCTGAGAGGAGAGGTCTAAAGATTTACTGAGCATAGCAACCCCGAAATCCATCGTGAGCTGACTCTGTGCCATTGCCATTGATAATGCAGGTATATCCATTTAAATGCCTCCTTCCATTGCAAATTCATTGTTTTAATTATCATATCATGGATACGATAAAATGGCAAGAAAGAGCATAGACAAAAAAAGCAAAAAAAGATATAATCTTTTTATATGGGAGGGCATACTTATGGCATTTGGTCTTATTTCGTTAGAAAAGAGAATGAAAGACAATATCAGGAATTACAGTTTGGATCAACTGTTTGATATCAGTGCGTTGTCAGAGTATCTGGAGGCAGCCTATGCAATCAGTCGGATTAGTTTCCGGCTTGTCGACAGACATGGTGAGAACGCAGTCAGTGTCGGGAGATTTGTCGGTTCTAAACCGGATGTGGCCAATGCACCGGGATACAAGATCCGTGTGAGTAATCGCACGGTAGCACATCTCTATGTCAAGGAAGATGAGGTGACAGAGGATGTGCAGAAACGGTATGTGGAGGCTGTTGCCCGGCAACTCACAGCGCTTGCGGCGAATACATATGCAAACATTGAGACCTCCATCTATGCAGATGACCTTGAGAAGCGTCTTGAAAAGGAGCAGTATCAGGTGAAGCATGGGGAGAAGAAGGATGCACTCACGGGAGCACTAAACAGTACCTATTTTGAAAATCGTGCCAAAGTAATTGACCGTTCGGATGTTGTTCCGGTTGCGGTTATCTGTGCGAATATCAATGACTGGAAATATGTCAATGACAATTTCGGTGATGAGGAGAGTGACCGCCTCATTAAGGTTGTGGCAGGGATTCTGCGCGAGGAAGCAAAGAATGAATATGTGCTCGGAAGATGCGGAGGCGATTTCTTCCACGTTCTGATTCCGCTCGTGGAGGATGGCGAGGCAGAGGATTATTGCCGCCGGGTGCAAGAGAGATGCAACGCATATGAGGATGATAAGATTGCACCTTCCGTTGCATGTGGTTATGTGTTTAAGTACAATGTTGAGCAGTCGGTACTTGATTTACTTTCCGATGCAGAGTATGAAATGTTTAACAACAAGTTCGAAATTAAAAATACCCCGGGATACAGGGAACGTTTAGAAAAGAAATAAGAATCAGCGGCGCCGGAACTTAGCAAGCTCCGGCGTTTCTTTGTGAAAGGTAAGAGAATATGAAAGAGAGAAAAGCAGTATTTTTTGACATTGACGGAACGCTGTTTGAACAGGGCAAAGAAGTCCCGGAGAGTGCGGTTCGTGCCATACATAAACTGCGCGAGAACGGACATCTCGCTTTTGTTTGCAGCGGCAGGAGCCGGATTATGGTTCCGGAGAGTCCGATTCTTTCCATTGGGTTTGACGGAGTGATCGCTGCCTGTGGAATGTATGCAAGCTATGGGAATAAGGTGCTTTTCGACGATGAGATGACTCACGAGCAGCTGAAAGATATCCTTCCGACCCTTAAGAGTACTGAAACTATGTATATTCTGGAAGGGACGGAATATATTTATTATGATGAGCAAACGATACATCATGCGATTGACGATTGGTATGTGCAGTCCATAAAGTCGATGGTTCCGGAACGATTCAAGGTTGTACCGGAGTGCATCGGGGAGATTCATGCCAACAAAATCAGTATTCAGGTTCCGAAAGATAGGATGGAGGAAGTGACGGAACGAGCAAAGCGGCACTATCAGCTTTTGCTTCATGAGGAGAACATAGCGGAGATTGTTCCGCATGGTTATACGAAGGCAGGAGGAATTCGCCGCGTATGCGAGCGGCTTGGTATTGTACGTGAAGATACGATTGCAGTCGGTGACAGCATCAATGACATTGAAATGCTACGGTATGCGCAAATCGGAATTGTTATGGGGAACGGTACGCAGATTGCCAAGGACAATGCGGATTACATTACGACGGGGCTTTACGAGGACGGAATATGGAATGCGATGGAGCATTTTGGGCTGATTTAATGTAATTATAAACCATTTATTAAATCTGCTTTTTGAGGTAAAATAAGGTAAATATAAGAAAACAAGAGAAAATGAGAGAAAATAAGAGGGTTTTGGTAAAAAAAGTGTGCTGGATTGGTTTGCAATAGGGATATAAAAAAACTAATATAATCATTGTGGTTAGCACTCGGAAGGTGGGAGTGCTAATAGGAATACAAAAGAAAAGACAGTTTAAATAGAAGGAGGTTATCAGTTATGAAATTAGTACCACTTGGAGACAGAGTTGTTTTAAAACAGCTTGTGGCAGAAGAGACAACGAAGTCAGGTATCGTATTACCTGGACAGAACAAAGAAAAACCGCAACAGGCAGAAGTAATTGCCGTTGGACCGGGCGGAATGGTAGACGGAAAAGAAATCAAGATGGAAGTCAAGGTCGGAGACCAGGTTATCTATTCCAAATATGCCGGAACAGAAGTGAAACTTGACGAGGAAGAGTACATTGTAGTTCGTCAGAGTGACATTGTTGCAATCGTGCAGCAGTAATTTAAATCAGTCATAAGGAGGTCATGTAACATGGCAAAAGAAATTAAATACGGAGCTGACGCGAGAGCAGCTCTTGAATCCGGTGTAAACCAGCTTGCAGATACTGTAAGGGTAACACTCGGACCAAAAGGAAGAAACGTAGTACTTGACAAATCATTCGGTGCGCCGCTCATCACAAACGACGGTGTGACCATCGCAAAAGAAATCGAGCTGGAAGATGCTTTTGAAAATATGGGAGCACAGCTTGTAAAAGAAGTAGCGACCAAGACAAATGATGTTGCCGGTGACGGTACAACAACCGCGACTGTTTTAGCGCAGGCGATGATTAACGCAGGTATGAAAAACCTTGCAGCAGGTGCGAATCCGATCATCCTTCGTAAGGGTATGAAAAAAGCAACAGACTGCGCTGTTGAGTCTATCAAAAATATGAGCTCAAAGGTAAACGGAAAAGAGCATATCGCCAAAGTTGCTGCCATTTCCGCAGGTGATGAGGAAGTTGGTAATCTTGTGGCGGATGCGATGGAAAAAGTTTCCGGTGACGGCGTTATCACAATCGAGGAGAGCAAGACAATGCTCACAGAACTTGACCTTGTAGAGGGTATGCAGTTTGACCGCGGTTATATTTCCGCATATATGGCAACAGATATGGATAAGATGGAGGCAGTTTTAGAGACACCGTACATCTTAATCACAGATAAGAAGATTTCCAATATTCAGGAGATTCTTCCGCTGCTTGAGCAGATTGTACAGTGCGGTGCTAAATTGCTCATTATTGCTGAGGATGTAGAGGGTGAAGCACTCACAACACTTATCGTAAACAAACTTCGCGGAACGTTCAATGTAGTAGCAGTCAAAGCACCGGGCTATGGTGACAGAAGAAAAGCAATGCTTGAAGATATCGCGATTCTGACAGGCGGTCAGGTGATCAGTTCTGAGCTGGGTCTTGAACTGAAAGACACAACAATGGAACAGCTTGGTCGTGCAAGATCTGTTAAGGTTCAGAAAGAAAATACAGTCATCGTAGATGGCGAAGGTTCCAAAGAAGCTATCCAGGCACGCATTGCTTCTATTAAGAAACAGGTGGAAGAGACAACATCCGATTTCGACCGTGAAAAATTACAGGAGAGACTTGCAAAACTTGCAGGCGGTGTAGCAGTTATCCGTGTTGGTGCTGCAACAGAAACAGAAATGAAAGAATCCAAACTTCGTCTGGAAGATGCGCTTGCAGCGACAAAAGCAGCAGTAGAAGAAGGGATCATCTCAGGTGGTGGTTCTGCATACATCCATGCTTCCAAGGAAGTGGCTAAGCTTGCTGACACTCTGGAAGGCGATGAAAAGACAGGTGCACAGATTGTGCTCAAAGCTTTGGAAGCACCTCTGTTCCACATTGCAGCAAATGCAGGGCTTGAAGGAAGCGTTATCATCAACAAGGTCAAAGAATCCGATGCGGGTGTTGGTTTTGATGCTTTGAAAGAAGACTATGTCAACATGGTGGAAGCTGGTATCCTTGATCCTGCCAAAGTAACAAGAAGTGCACTTCAGAACGCAACGAGTGTTGCATCGACACTCCTTACAACAGAATCTGTTGTTGCCAACATCAAAGAAGATGTTCCTGCAATGCCGGCCGGCGCAGGTATGGGCGGAATGATGTAATACAGCGCAATATATGAAATTTAAGACAAGGGCCAGCGGCTTTCGCCGCCGGTCCTTTTTTTGTGTAATTCTTTTAGCGTCTAGGAGGCGCGGCGGAAGATTTGCTGTTTGCGGAAAGAGATTGTTTTTTTGGAAGCTTTTTACTTGCAGGAAGATTGCATGCGGGGTATTTTTGAATGTTTTTTTGCTTCTATACCCCGTTTTTTGATAAATCGAGGTATTCAGATGTAAAAAAGCTCTTCCGTACCCTTTGCGGTTTACATAATGCAGATGGATAAGTAAAAAAAGTGATGAAACGGGGTATTTTAAATTGTTTTTTATAGTTTATACCCCGCAGGGGTCAAAGGCAGTGTTATGTAAATCAAAGTGAAGGGGGCGGACAAACTCAAACAAAATGGATAATCACGAGCACAGGAAAAGCGGCAAAACCTAAAACTTTAAAAATAATAAAAAACTACTTGACCTGTCGTAGTAGTTGTGTTACATTTACTACGACAGATGTACTACGACAGACGTAGTACATATAATGAGTGAAGGGAGTGGGAAAATGATAAGTTCAGACGTTATGCGAGGGTATAACGATATGTTGATTTTGTATCTTGTGTATGAGGAACCATCTTATGGATACGAAATTTCAAAACAAATCAGGGAGATGTCGGAAGGTGTCTATGTCATGAAGGAAACAACATTGTATTCCGCATTCAGTCGTTTGGAAAAGCTTCATTATATAGAGGCATTTTACGGAGATGAATCCGGTGGAAAGCGTCGAACATATTACCGGATTACGGAAGACGGAAAGCGATATTATCAGGAAAAATGTGTTGAGTGGCGGGAAATTCAACAGGTGGTTGATAAGTTCATTCGGAAATGACGGCAAAAAAAGATAGTAAAAGAAAGAGGAGAGAGCGTATGGAAACGATAAAAACTTATTTGGAAAATATGTTTATGCATGTGAAAAACACACCGGAAGTGGAGAAGGCAAAAGCAGAACTTCTCTCTATGATGGAAGATAAATATCAGGAACTGAAAAACGAAGGTAAGAGTGAGAATGAAGCAATCGGGATTGTGATTTCAGAGTTCGGTAATCTTGATGAACTGGCAGGTGAGCTTGGCATAGAAGAAACAGTTGCAGACAGTAATGAGACAGAAGGGATTCATGTTTCGCTGGAAGAGGCGAAACAGTATTGCAAGGACAATGCAAAGGCAGCAATTCTTTACGGAATTGCAACTATGCTTTGTGTGTTCAGTCCGGTGTTGCTTCTGCTTGTCGGAGGATTACAGGAGGAGATGAGATTTGCTGACAGTATTGTTGTGGCAGGAGGACTTGTTCCGCTACTTCTGCTTGTGGCTTGTGGGGTTGTGATGTTTATTGTGACAGGTATTTCAATGGGAAAATATGATAAGTATGAAAAGGAAGTTCTGTTTCTTGATTATTCTACAAAACAGTTTTTAGAAGCCCAGAGAGAGTCGGAGAAAGTTCGCTTTGCACTACAGATTGCAGCCGGAGTATTTCTTTGTATCGTATCTGTTATGCCGATGTTAATTGTGGGAAGTTTAGAACTGGAATCAGAGCTTCCGAGTGTTTTTACGATTCTTGTTATGTTGGCCATTGTTGCGGTTGCATCCTTTCTCTTTGTATCAGCAGGAGTAAAGTCAGATAGTTATCATGTACTTTTGCAGGAGGAAGAGTATGCTGCGGACAGAAAGAGAAAAGGCAGTGCGTTGCATATTTTTGATTCCATTTATTGGCCGGTTGTTACATTTATTTACCTGGCGTGGAGCTTTATTACTATGGAGTGGCATATTACATGGATTATTTGGCCGGTTGCAGGAGTGCTTAGCGCTGTAATCGAATCAATTCTTCGTTCGGCAACTCAAAAATAATGCGATAAAATAGAAAAAATGTCGATAATCTTGCTTATGACTACAAAAAATCCATTATGACACAAAAAAACAAACTTTCGTGCGTACACATTAGAAAATATTTCCTTTAAAATAAGATAAAATTTTGAAAGGAAGTATATCATGGATAGAGAGGCTGTAGGGTTAAAGATTAAGCTGGCCCGAGTGAAAGAAAATCTGACGCAGGAACAGCTCGCGGAGCGCGCAGATATTTCATCGTCCTATGTAAGTGCAATTGAACGAGGCAAACAGTCAGTCAGTCTAGAGTATATGAATCGCATTGCTGAGGCGCTGCAAGTACCGGTTACAGAACTTCTTGCGAAAGAGAGCGGCGGTTATGTGACAGATGCAGAAAGTGCAAGCGGGATGAGGGACAGAGAAAGTGAATATGAGGGGAAATACATTACGCGTCAGAAAAAGATGAATCAAATTAATGAAATGTTGTCGCGCTGCGGAGACAGAGAGTTTCAGATAGCGTACGATGAAATTTCATTGTTGATGAATAAATTTCAATATTTAAATGACAAGGGAATAAAGTAAAGCAAAGGTGTTTGGCCCCAAAAGCCGGACACTTTTTTTATTGCCATGTTGTGAGGAAGGATGAGGGAAAAATTATGACTTTGTGGGACATTTATGAAAAAAGCAGTGTATTTAAGCTGGTGGAAGGAGGTGAGATAGGAAAAGAAAATGCTTCGCTGTTTGTGTGTGGAATCGTTTTGAAGGAATTGTTTTGTCCGCAGATAGGATTGCAGTATCCTAAGACAGATTGGTCGTGGGAACAACTGTGGTATCTTCTTTGCCTGCATCACGACAGGAGATTTGAACAAAGAACGCTTTGGAAACTTGCGTGTCAGCAAGGTGCGATGCATGGAACAAAAGAAAAGTGGGAGGCAAGAAATATTGAGACGGAGACGGACTGGGGCCCGATGCAGCTGTTTTTTTCGCCTGTGTTTGAGTATGACCAAGAAGGGATTCGGTTTACGAACGGTGCATGCATCAAGGAAAGTCCGGTCTCGGAAACGGAAGTGAAGGATATGTTTTTCTTTCGTAATACGTGTAGCGGAAAGGTGGGGATGGATCACGGGATTGCGGGAGGACTTCTCTTATATGAAAACCTGCTTTTTAAGCATTGGGAAGAAAAGGGAGAGATAAAAGAAGAACAGCTGAAATTGTACTCTTATCTGGCGAATGTACTGATAGTACATCATTTTTTGCAAAAAAGGGAAGAAGCATCCCCGGAGAAAAATCCGTTATTGTATCTTCTTCTGTTGGCAGAGGCGGTGGAACCGCTCCACTATGTGAAGGACGGGGACAGAACCAGAAGTATATTAAAGTCCGTGGAAGTCGAAGTACGTGTCAAAGAAATTGTTCTGCGCACAAAAAAATCGAAGATTCCGTTTGAGGAGTATGTGTCCTGTGTGACAGAGGCAGCAGACAAAACCGGAATGCAATGTATATTTCGCGCAGATTTGTCTGAAATCCGTATGAAAATGTGTGAATCGCCGATTATTGACGAATTATTTATTTGATAATATAATGCTATATTATGGGCGAAGAATGAAAACGGAGTGTGCGAGACAATGGAAAATAAGACAGCAGAAACACAGTCAGCTCCCAAAAAGAGAACAGAGGTTGTCATTGATGACGGACATATCCGTGCAGTGGCGGAATTTAAGGAGCCTAAGGAGCTCTATGAGGAACTGATAGATCGTGTACGGAAATATCATCCGAGCGATGACATCTCCATGATTGAAAAAGCATACGAAATTGCCGATGATGCACATAAGAATCAGGTAAGAAAATCGGGTGAACCATATATCATTCACCCTCTTTGTGTTGCTATCATTCTGGCAGAACTTGAAATGGATAAAGAGACGATTGTAGCGGGACTTTTACATGATGTTGTGGAAGATACGATTATGACCGAGGAACAGATTACCGAGCAGTTCGGTGATGACGTGTCACTTCTTGTTGACGGAGTGACCAAACTCGGTCAGCTCCAGTACGAAGGCGACAAGCTGGAAGTTCAGGCGGAAAATCTTCGTAAGATGTTTCTTGCCATGGCAAAGGATATCCGTGTAATCATCATCAAGCTGGCGGACCGCCTGCATAACATGCGTACACTCAAACATATGAAACCGGAAAAACAGCAGGAGAAAGCGCGTGAGACGATGGATATTTATGCGCCGATCGCCCAGAGACTCGGTATTATGAAATTAAAGGTCGAACTTGATGACCTTTCCTTGAAATATTTGCAGCCGGATGTGTATTACGATTTGGTAGATAAAATTGCCGTCCGCAAAAACAAAAGAGAGCAATACGTGCAGGAAATTGTCGATGAGGTTGGTGCACATATTGCAAATGCCGGCATTGAGGCTAAAATTGACGGCCGTGTGAAACATTTCTTCAGTATCTATAAGAAGATGAAAAATCAAAACAAGACGATTGACCAGATATACGACCTGTTTGCAGTCCGTATTATTGTGGATTCCGTGAAAGACTGTTACGCGGCACTCGGTGTGATTCATGAAATTTACAAGCCGATTCCGGGGCGTTTCAAGGATTATATTGCTATGCCGAAGGCAAATATGTATCAGTCACTTCACACAACGCTCATCGGAGCCGCCGGTCAGCCGTTTGAGATTCAGATACGAACATACGAGATGCACAAAACAGCAGAGTACGGTATTGCTGCGCACTGGAAATACAAGGAGGCTTCTGACGGCAAGAAGGTGAAATCCAATGAGTCGGAGGAAGAGAAGCTTTCATGGCTGAAGCAGATTCTGGAATGGCAGAGAGATATGTCGGACAACAGAGAGTTTATGAATCTGTTAAAGAGCGATTTGGATTTGTTTTCCGACAGCGTATATTGCTTTACGCCGACCGGAGATGTCAAGACACTTCCGGCGGGTTCAACGCCGATTGATTTTGCCTACAGCGTGCATTCGGCAGTAGGAAATCATATGGTCGGTGCCAGAATCAACGGTAAGCTTGTATCGATTGACTATGAGATTAACAACGGAGACCGTGTGGAGATTTTAACCAGTCAGAATTCAAGCGGTCCGAGCCGTGACTGGCTCAAGATTGTAAAATCCACGCAGGCCAAAAATAAAATTAACCAGTGGTTTAAACTGCAGTATAAAGATGAAAATATTATTAAGGGAAGAGAACTTCTCCTTGTATACTGCAAAGCCAAATCCATTGACCAGACACAGATTATGCGTCCGGAATATATGGAATCCATGATGAGGAAATTCGGTTTCCATGATTGGGAAGCGCTTCTTGCAGCCATCGGACATGGTGGTTTGAAGGAGGGGCAGATTATCAATAAGATGAAGGAGCTTTATGACAGGGATCATCCGAGAATGGTCAGTGATGAGGAAGTCATGAAGCAGGTGGAGGAAAATGCTACGGCCAAGCAGATGCTTCCGCGTTCCAAGACAGCGAATGGTATTATTGTCAAGGGAATTGATGATGTGGCAGTGCGCTTCTCCAAGTGTTGTTCTCCGGTGCCTGGGGATGAGATTGTCGGTTTTGTGACAAGAGGAAGAGGTATTTCCATCCACAGAACGGATTGTGTCAATGTGATGAACCTGCCTGAGATTGACAGGACGCGTCTGATTGATGCGGAATGGCAGGAGGAAAGCATTGCAGGAAACGGCAGATATTTTGCCGATATAACGATTTATGCGAACAACAGAAACGGACTTTTGGCAGATGTGTCAAAGGCATTGACCGAGAAGAATATCGATATTTTGAGTCTGAATACGCGTGTCAGCAAAAAAGGATTGGCGTCCATGTCTGTTTCGTTTGAAATCAGTTCAAAGAACGAATTGAATCGTATTATTGATAAGCTGAGCAATGTAGAAAGTGTAGTAAGTATTGAGCGAACAACGGGGTGATTCTCACCCCGTTTTTTCGGGAACGGAGGTAATGATGAAAATAGGAAGAATTGTGTCGGGCGTATGTCAGACAAATTGTTATTTTTTGTATGAAGAAGGAAAAAATGAGGTTATTTTTGTTGACCCTGCAGACCATGGGGAAGGCATTTATGACAAACTGACAGAAGCCGGATTTATCGTGGCAGGTATTTTGCTGACACATGCGCATTATGACCATATCGGAAGTGCGGAGAAATTGCGTGAGCTTTCGGGAGCAAAAATTTATGCCTGTGAAGCGGAGAGAGAACTTTGCGAAAATCCGGATGTCAATCTTTCGACGATGTTCGGACGCAGATGTACCATTGATCCGGATGTGTATTTAAAGGATGGCGAGGAAACAACTATCGCAGGTATGACCTTTAAAATGATAGCGACGCCGGGCCATACCATAGGAAGTTGTTGCTATTACTTTGAGGGGGCAGGAATGCTTATCAGCGGAGACACGCTCTTTTTGGAGTCGACCGGAAGAACCGATTTTCCGACGGGAAGTACTTCTGCGATTGTGCGCTCTATTAAGGAAAAACTGTTCGTCCTTCCGGATGATGTAAAAGTATATCCGGGACATAATGATGCGACAACCATCAGACATGAAAAGATGTATAATCCGTTCGTGCAGTAGGAGAATTCTATGTTACTCGTAAAAATAAATGAACCCAAATGGGAATATGATATTCATTCACTTGTGAAAGCGTTTTATCCGGAGCGCACGGTCAAAGTGATGACACCGGAGCGCGAGGAAGTGATGCGCGAAAAGGGAGTGTGTGAGCCGGCACAGGAAGTTGCGGAAATTACCGTCAGCGCAGAGGAGGTGACGGTTTCCTTTTCGGGCGCTCATAGCCAAACGCATAGATGGACAGAGCCGGAAGACGGTAGAAAAAATGAATTTAAGCGTTTCTTTTATCAATGTCTTTCCAAGGTGTGCGGGAAAGAGTTACCGTGGGGAAATCTTACGGGAATCCGTCCGACGAAGATTGCGATGGGAATGCTGGATGACGGCGCTTCGAAGGAAGAAGTATTCCGCGTGTTTGAGCAGGAGCATTTTGTGAGCAGGGAAAAGACGGAACTTGCCTACGACATCGCACAGAGGGAGAGACAGATACTTTCGACACTCCACTATAAAGACGGGTATAGTTTATATATCGGAATTCCGTTTTGTCCGTCCACCTGTCTGTACTGCTCGTTTACGTCCTATCCGATTGGTGTACACAGAGACCGGGTGGAACGATATATTGATTGTGTGATAGAGGAGATGAAAGAAACAGCCCGTATTATGGAAGGAAAGATTCTTGATACGGTGTACATCGGAGGAGGAACTCCGACGACGCTTTTGCCGCAGCAACTCGACAGATTAATTTGTGCGTTAAAAGAGCAGTTTGATTTTTCGACGGTACAGGAATTTACGGTGGAAGCAGGAAGAGCCGACAGTATAACAAGAGAAAAGCTGGAGGTACTTTATAGACATGGTGTCAGCCGTATTTCCGTCAATCCTCAGACGATGAAGGAAGAGACGCTCCGCAGCATCGGAAGAGCGGCGACGGCTGCGCAGACCATTGATGCATATCAGCTTGCAAGGGAATGCGGATTTGACAATATCAATATGGATATCATTTTGGGGCTTCCGGGAGAAAAGGAAACGGATGTGCAGGCGACCATTGACAAGATATGTGAGCTCGCTCCGGATAGTCTGACAGTGCATTCGCTCGCGGTCAAACGAGCCTCAAAACTTCGTCAGTTCATCGAGGAGAACGGTATGGATATGCTCGTTAATACGGATGCAACTATGCGGATTGCAAGTGAGGGGGCGTCGCAGATGGGAATGGTTCCGTATTATCTGTATCGCCAGAAAAATATGTCCGGCAATTTTGAAAACGTCGGCTATGCAAAGGAAGGTAAGGCGGGCATTTACAATATTCTGATTATGGAAGAGGTGCAGACGATAGTCGCGCTCGGCGCCGGTTCCATCACGAAACGAGTGTTTCCTGACGGAAGAATTGAGCGATGTGATAATGTGAAGGATGTAGGGTTGTATATTGAAAAGCTTCCGGAAATGATAGAGCGTAAGAGGGAGCTCTTTGCCTAGCGGATTTCAAGTTTACAATCCGGCGGATAGATGTTAGAATGGCAAGTGGATATTTTTATAAAAGAAACAGAAAGAAAAGGTAATTGCAATGGCACTGAATAAAAAACCGGTTACCGGAATGAAAGATATTCTTCCGGAGGAGATGCAAATCCGTGACTATGTCATGGGTGTGATTAAGGAGAATTATCGCAAGTTCGGTTTTACCCCGATTGAAACACCTTGCGTGGAAACAATAGGAAATCTTTGTTCCAAACAGGGCGGTGAAAACGAAAAACTTATTTTCAAAATTTTGAAACGCGGAGAGAAATTAAATCTTGAGACGGCCGAGACGGAAAATGATCTCGTGGATGGGGGCCTCCGTTATGATTTGACGCTTCCGCTTTCCCGTTACTATGCAAACCATGCGAACGAACTTCCGAGTCCGTTTAAGGCTTTGCAGATGGGAAACGTGTGGAGAGCAGACCGTCCGCAGAAAGGACGTTTCCGCCAATTTATGCAGTGTGATATCGATATTCTCGGTGAGCCGAGCAATCTGGCTGAGATTGAGCTGATTTTAGCAACGACAACGACGCTCGCAAAGCTCGGTTTCTCCAATTTTAAGGTGCGTTTGAATGAGCGCCGTATTTTAAAGGCAATGGCAGCATACTCCGGTTTTGATGAGGAGCAGTTTGACCTCGTGTTCATCATTCTTGACAAGATGGACAAAATCGGTATTGATGGTGTAAAGGAAGATTTGTTAAACAACGGATTTTCGGCTGAGTCTGTAGACAAGTATATTGCACTTTTTAACGGAATGCAGGCGGCAGAGGACGCGATTGCATATTTGGCAGGAGAGCTCGGTGATTATCTGGAGGAGGGCGTAGCTGAGAGTCTTGCAGAAATCAAAGACAGTGTTTCTGCAGCGGTGACGGATGATTTTGAAATTGTATTCGACCCGACACTTGTCCGCGGTATGTCTTACTATACAGGTACCATCTTTGAGATTGAAATGCCGGATTTCGGAAGCAGTGTTGCCGGTGGCGGACGCTATGATAAGATGGTCGGCAAATTTACAGGAAAAGATACTCCTGCCTGTGGATTTTCCATCGGTTTTGAACGTATCATTACCATTCTGATGGATCAGGGATTCAAGGTTCCGGGCAGCGGAGAAAAGGTGGCATTTCTTGTGGAAAAAGGAATTGCAGGCGAGAGACTTTCCGAGGTTATCAAAGAGGCACAGCAGCTCCGTAAAGAAGGATGGCAGGTTCTGCTCGTGCGCATGAACAAAAATAAAAAGTTCCAGAAGGAACAGCTTACCAAAGAAGGTTATACCGAGTTCAAGGATTTCTATAGAGAGGCTTTGAAAAACTAAGCAGGAGGATTAAGATATGGCAGAATCAATGCAGGGATTAAAAAGAACCCATAGATGTACGGAAGTATCTGCAGCGAATATCGGGCAGACCGTTACTGTAATGGGTTGGGTTGCAAAGCAGAGAAACAAAGGTGGCATCATCTTTGTCGATCTTCGTGACAGAAGCGGTATTTTGCAGCTTATTTTTGAGGAAGATAAATGTGGAAGCGAAAATTTTGTAAAGGCAGAAAAATTAAGAAGTGAGTTCGTTGTTGCAGTTGTCGGTAAGGTAGAAAAGAGAGCCGGCGCAGTCAATGAAAATCTTGCAACGGGAGATATCGAAATTATTGCAGAGCAGATTCGTATTCTCTCCGAAGCAGAAACACCGCCGTTCCCGATTGAGGAGAACAGCAAGACAAAAGAAGAGATGCGTTTAAAATACAGATATCTGGATCTCCGCAGACCGGATTTACAGCGCAATCTCATCCTTCGAAGCAAAATCTGTACGGAAGTGCGTGCGTTTATGGCAAACGAAGGATTTTTGGAAATAGAAACACCGATTTTAAATAAATCAACGCCGGAAGGAGCAAGAGATTACCTTGTACCGAGCCGTGTACATCCGGGTAATTTTTATGCGCTCCCGCAGTCACCGCAGCTGTTCAAACAGCTATTGATGTGTTCCGGTTACGACCGCTATATCCAGATTGCAAAATGTTTCCGTGACGAGGATCTTCGTGCGGACAGACAGCCTGAGTTTACACAGATTGATATGGAGCTTTCCTTCGTGGATGAGGAAGATGTGATTGATGTAAATGAAAGACTCATTCAGCATGTTTGCAAGGAAGCGATCGGACTTGATGTACAGCTTCCGCTTCCGAGAATGCCATGGCAGGAAGCAATGGACCGTTATGGTTCTGACAAACCGGATACACGTTTCGGAATGGAACTTGTGGATGTTTCGGATGTTGTAAAAGACTGCGGTTTTGCGGTATTTACGGGTGCGCTTGAAAACGGTGGTTCCGTGCGCGGTATCAATGCAAAAGGACAGGCAGAAATGCCTCGTAAGAAAATTGATGCTCTTGTGGATGCAGCAAAAGGTAACGGAGCGAAAGGCCTTGCTTATCTTGCGGTACTTCCGGATGGCACGTACAAATCATCCTTTGCCAAATTCATGACAGAAGATGAACTGAAAAATCTCGTGGCTGCTATGGACGGTGAACCGGGAGACCTTCTTCTCTTTGCGGCAGATAAGAATAAAATTGTGTGGAATGTGCTCGGTGCACTGCGTCTTGATTTGGCGCGTAAGCTTGAGCTTATTGATGAAAGTAAATTCAATTTCCTTTGGATTACAGAATTTCCGCTTCTTGAGTGGGACGAGGATGACAACCGTTTTGTAGCGGTTCACCATCCGTTCACTATGCCGATGGAAGAAGACTGGCAGTATATTGATTCTGATCCGGGACGAGTTCGTGCCAAAGCGTACGACATTGTATTAAACGGTGTTGAACTCGGTGGCGGTTCTGTCAGAATTCATCAGGATGACGTGCAGGAAAAAATGTTCGAAGTTATCGGTATTCAGAAAGAAGAAGCATGGGATCGTTTTGGTTTCCTTTTGAGCGCATTTAAGTACGGTGTTCCGCCGCATGCAGGACTTGCTTACGGTCTTGATCGTATGGTTATGCTCCTTGTGAAAGCGGAGAGTATCCGTGAAGTTATGGCGTTCCCGAAAGTGAAAGATGCTTCCTGTCTGATGTCAGAAGCACCGAACGTGGTAGATGATACCCAGCTTGAGGAACTTTGCATTTCCATTACGAAGCCGGAGGAGACAGATAAGGCAGAGGATGGGGAATAAGAGGTTTGAGTATGATACAGCTTTATGCAGTGAATATTTTGCCGCTACAGGATGAGGCGTGTTTCATGGATTGCTATTTGCGTTCTGCAGAGGGACGCAGAAACAAAGCGGATACATTGAAAATGCAGGGGGATAAGGCAAGATGTATTGCAGCGGGATTGCTGCTTGAATATGCATACAAAAAGTTCAAATCAGATAACAAAAAAGAGTTAGCGCGAGCTAACTCTTTTGGCTATGCGTCGGAAGCAGGAACCGATTTTTTGAGTGAGGATGAAATGCCGGAGATAAAATCGGGTAAAAACGGAAAACCTTATTTTATATTTAAGGACGGAGCGGAGCCGATTTTTTTTAACTTATCCCACTCAGGGAATTACGTCATCTGCGCAATGGCTGACAGAGAAGTCGGCGCGGATATCCAGAAGGTGACGCGTGTCCGGGAAAGTTTGGTACGGCGATGTTTTTCGCAGGAGGAAAAACATCGTCTGGATGCTTGCGGAGAGGATGAGATGTCGCGGGAGATATGTTTTGCATCTGGCTGGGCGGCAAAGGAGGCGGAGGCGAAATTGAGCGGCCGCGGAATCGGACAGCTTCTTGAGAATGTGAAGAACAATACCGAATTGTGGCAGGGCATACTGGAAGAAGAGTATGCATGGGCGGTCGCATGGTATTTAGAACCGGAGGGGCCAAGCAGGCAGTTGATTCTTGTGGATGAAGGAGAATTGTTTCATGAGTGAATATTTTGAGAGGAGTGCCATGCTGCTTGGAAGAGAGCAGGTGGAGCATCTGGCAATGAAAAGAGTGGCGATTTTCGGTATCGGCGGTGTCGGCGGTTATGTTGCCGAGGCACTTGCGCGCACGGGAATCGGTGCATTTGTACTCGTAGATCATGATACGGTCAGTGTGACGAACATAAACCGTCAGATTATTGCAACGACGGACACGATAGGAAAAAACAAGGCAGAGGTCATGAAGGAAAGAATCCTTTCGATTCATCCGGAAGCGGACGTGTGTGTGCGCGATTGCTTTTTCCTGCCGGAAAATGCGGATACATTTTGTTTTGAGGAGTATGACTATGTGGTAGATGCGGTGGATACTGTAACGGCTAAGCTTGAGATTATTGAGCGGGCAAAAAAGGCAGGGGTTCCTGTCATCAGCGCAATGGGAGCGGGAAATAAGCTGGACCCGACAAAGTTTGAGGTGGCGAATATTTCCCGGACGAGCGTCTGTCCGCTTGCCAAGGTGATGCGAAGGGAACTGAAAAAGAGGGGGATCAGTGACGTTAAAGTGGTCTATTCCAAAGAGGAGGCGAAAACTCCGCTGTTTGAGGCGCAGCCGGACGGGCAGAGCCGGAAAAAAGCTCCGGGCTCTGTTGCATTTGTTCCGTCTGTGGCAGGCCTCGTCGCTGCTTCCGAAGTTATAAAAGATCTGACACGGTAGCTTCAATGCCGTTGGCAATCGCCTGCGCAATTTCGTTAAAGTTTCGGTCAAAAAAGGTATTGTCGGCAGCGGTGTTGATGTATCCGATTTCTAAAAGTACGGCGGGCATGTTTGTGCGGGAGAGAACTGCGAGATTCGTGCGCTCGGTAATGCCGAGATTGGCAAGGCCGATGTTCTCCAGTTCCCGGTCGATATTTCTGGCCAGTATACCGGCGGTTCCCGAATCGGAATAGACAAGCGTTTCAACTCCGGAATAAGATTCCGGTACCGGAGTGGAATTGCGGTGAATAGAGATAAATAAATCGGCTGCGGCAGAATTTGCCTCGGCCGCTTTTTGCGAAGGGGATTCGTAAATATCCCCCTCTCTTGTATAAAGCACATTCAGGTCCGGATTTTGAGAGAGAATCTGACCGACGGCGAGAGTGAGTGCAAGTACGTCATCTTTTTCACGTCTTCCGCCGAAGGTTGCTCCAAAGTCATAACCGCCGTGGCCGGCGTCGAGTACGATGGTTGTCATAGGTTTCCCCAAAAGTGGTTTTGTATCAGTATATGCAGCGGACAGAGGAATGTTGCGTGTCTTGGACGGTGTTCTAAGCGGGCGTGCTGCGTCATACAATAGACCAAGGATATTGCAACAGGGATGTTGTATGAAAAAAAATATCAGCTCTTTTTTGAAGTTTCTTCTGGCATCGTTTGTGTTCAGTGTAGCGCTACTTTTTTTGCTTGCTTTTTTGTTGTATCGCTTCCATTTGTCGGATAGCATAGTGTCCGCAGGTGTGATTGTCATTTATGTTGTATCGAATTTTCTTGCCGGATTTCTTGCCGGAAAGACCAAGGGGCAGCAAAAATATTTGTGGGGACTCGGTATCGGTGCCGCGTACTTCGCTGTTCTTTTGCTTGTGTCGTTTGTAAGCGGCCAATCACCGTCGGACATCGGACAGAATTTTGTGATGACGATGTTTTTGTGTCTGGCGAGCGGAATGCTCGGCGGAATGGTCAGCTGACAGGTACAAAAAAGCTGGAAAAAATACTTTCATTGAGCAGCGAAGTGTGTTATACTACCAATAGTTTTAATTTATTAAGGAGGCAATGTGATGAAACATATCAAAACATTAAGCACAAGAGATTTAAAGAAATCTATGAAAAAAGGCGGTTGCGGTGAGTGCCAGACATCTTGCCAGTCTGCTTGCAAGACTTCTTGTACAGTAGGTAACCAGAGCTGTGAGAACGTAAAATAATAACGTAATTACTTAAGCAGCGACTCACCTCGCTGCTTATTATATGAAAATTCATAGGAAATAGAGAGGAATGTAAATTGGTACATTGTTACAAAAACAATGGATACAACATCGTAATGGATGTCAACAGCGGTTCCGTTCATGTTGTAGATGACATTGTATATGACCTTATCCCTCTGTTGGAGCCGGCGGTGAAATCTCATGAGACCGCAGAGGCTATGCTGGACCTTGCCAAGAAGCAGGGCTTTTCGTATGCCACGGAAGAACTGTCCGAAGCCATCGAAGAGATTCTTGCCCTTGCGGAAGCGGACATGCTTTACACAGAGGATATTTACGAGAATTATATTGACAGTTTTAAAACAAGGGAAACCGTAGTAAAAGCATTGTGTCTGCATATTGCGCATGATTGTAATCTTGCCTGCAAATATTGTTTTGCCGAGGAAGGAGAATATCATGGGCGCAGAGCAATGATGAGCTATGAGGTCGGTCAGAAGGCGCTTGATTTTCTGGTGGAGAATTCAGGAAACCGCATCAACCTTGAGGTGGATTTTTTTGGTGGCGAACCACTTATGAATTGGCAGGTCGTAAAGGACCTCGTTGCTTACGGTCGTTCTCTGGAGGAAAAACATAACAAGAAATTCCGCTTTACGCTCACGACGAACGGTGTTCTGCTGAATGATGACATTTTAGAGTTTGCCAATCGGGAGATGAGCAATGTTGTCCTGAGCATTGACGGGCGTAAGGAAGTACATGATAAGATGCGTCCGCATCGCGGCGGACAGGGCAGTTACGATGAGATTGTCCCTAAATTCATCAAGGTGGCGGAGAGTCGCAACCAGACGGATTACTATGTGCGTGGTACTTTTACGCATCATAACCTTGATTTTTCAAAAGATGTACTGCATCTGGCAGACCTTGGATTCAAACAGATTTCCGTGGAGCCGGTTGTGGCGGAGAATACAGCTGATTATGCCATCCGGGAGGAGGACCTTCCGATGCTGATGAAGCAGTATGATGAGCTCGCGCTCGAGATGATTCGCAGACGGAAAGAAGGAAGAGGATTCAATTTCTTCCACTTTATGATAGATTTGGAGGGCGGCCCTTGTGTGGCAAAACGCTTATCCGGATGCGGAAGCGGTACGGAGTATCTTGCGGTAACGCCGTGGGGGGATTTCTATCCGTGTCATCAGTTTGTCGGCAATGAAGATTTTTTGCTCGGCAATGTGTATGACGGTATTACGCAGCAACACATCTGCAATGAGTTTAAACAGTGCAATGTGTATGCAAAAGAATCGTGTAAAGACTGTTTCGCAAAATTTTACTGCAGCGGCGGTTGCGCTGCCAATGCATACAATTTTACGGGACAGATTAACGGTGCATATGATATTGGGTGCCAGTTGCAGAAAAAGCGTGTCGAATGCGCGATTATGATAAAAGCAGCACTCAGTGACGAGGAGGAATAACAATGAAAAAAAGCACAGGTATTATCTGTCTGATTCTTTCGATCGTTGCGATTGTCGGACTTGGCTATGTGGCTATGTTCGGTGTCGGAGCAGGTAAGATGGGGTCAGCAGCCAACATCAAACAGGGTCTTGACCTTGCGGGTGGTGTCAGCATCACATATCAGGTAGTCGGGGACGAAGAGGCTTCGGCAGAAGATATGAGTGATACTATCTACAAATTACAGAAGCGTGTCGAGCACTATAGTACAGAGGCACAGGTATACAAAGAGGGTACGGATCGTATCAATATCGAAATCCCTGGAATTTCTGATGCCAATGCGGTTCTGCAGGAACTCGGACAGCCGGGAACTCTTTATTTCATCAGTCAGACAGGAAGTGATGGCAGTGAAAACTACGGTATTACGATTCTTGAGGACGGTTCTTATGACTACGCTCTTTTAAAAACCATTGACGAACTGAAAGCAGACGGAAGTATTGTCCTTGACGGAACGATGGTAAGCAGTGCACAGGCAGGCGCAGAGCAGAACGAGCAAGGAGCAACGACTGGAGAATATGTGGTATCCCTTACATTCACCAAGGAAGGTACCGCTAAGTTTGCTGAGGCAACAACGTCTGCATACCAGAGCGGAGAAACGATTGGTATTTACTATGACGGCAAATTTGTGTCCGTGCCGAATGTAACGGAACCGATTTTGGGTGGACAGGCGCAGATTTCCGGACTTGCGGATTTCGAGGAAGCAGATACGCTTGCATCTACCATCCGTATCGGTGGTCTGAAGCTTGAACTCAAGGAACTTCGTTCCAAGGTAGTAGGTGCGCAGCTTGGTTCGGATGCACTTGCATCCAGCTTAAAGGCAGGTTTAATCGGATTTGCCATCGTGTGTCTGGTTATGATTGTGGTATATCTCCTTCCGGGATTTGCATCTGCAATTGCGCTTACGCTCTATGTTATTTTGACATTACTTGCATTAAATGCACTTAACATTACATTAACACTTCCGGGTATTGCCGGTATCATTCTTTCCATCGGTATGGCGGTGGATGCGAACGTTATCATTTTTGCGCGTATCCGTGAGGAACTTGGAACCGGTAAAACCGTGCAGTCAGCCATCAAAATCGGTTTTGACAAAGCGATGTCAGCAATCGTGGACGGTAATATCACAACGCTTATCGCAGCAGCAGTGCTCGGATTTATGGGTTCCGGTACCGTAAAGGGATTTGCAATCACACTTGCACTCGGTATTGTACTTTCCATGTTTACGGCTCTCGTCATTACCAAGACATTGCTCAAGGTATTCTATGCAGTCGGCTTCCAGAATGAGAAATGGTACGGTAAGGCAAAGAAGATGAAAACGATCGATTTTGTTTCCAAGAAGGCGGTTTTCTTTGCAATTTCTGCAGTGTTGATTATTGTCGGTTTTGTATTCCTCGGAATGAACAAAGCAAACACAGGCAATATTTTAAATTACAGTCTTGAGTTTATGGGTGGTACATCCACAACCGTAGCATTCAATGAAGATTATACGATTGAAGAAATTGACGCGACGATTGTTCCTGTGATTGAAGGTATTACGGGTGACAGCAATGTCCAGGCACAGAAGATTAACGAGACAACACAGGTTATGTTCAAGACAAGAACTCTTTCTGTGGAAGAGAGAGAAGCATTTGTTCAGGCGATGAGTGACAATTTCAGCGTTCCTGAAAACGGTATCGAGGCAGAGACCATCAGCGCGACAGTCAGCAACGAGATGAGAAAAGATGCGGTTGTTGCGGTTGTTGTTGCAACGATTTGTATGCTCGTTTATATCTGGTTCCGTTTTACGGATATGCGTTTCGCAGCAAGCGCGGTACTCGCACTTGTGCATGACGTTCTTGTTGTACTGGCGTTCTATGCGGTTGCCAAGATTTCCGTGGGAAATACGTTTATTGCATGTATGCTGACGATAGTCGGATATTCCATTAACTCGACGATTGTCATCTTTGACCGAATTCGAGAGAATCTCAGAGAGGCAAAAAATGATGACGAGTTAAAAGTACTTGTCAACGACAGTATCACGCAGACTCTGACGAGAAGTATTTATACGAACCTGACAACGTTTGTCATGGTATTCGTGCTTTATATCATGGGTGTTTCAAGTATCCGTGATTTTGCCCTTCCGCTCATGGTAGGTATTTTTGCCGGAGCATATTCTTCCGTAGGAATCACAGGTTCTTTATGGTATATTATGCGTACCAAAATCGGGAAAAAAGAAGTGGCTAAGAAAAATAAAAAATAGTTGCAAATAAATGAAAGTGCCCCTTGCTAAAGCAGGGGGCACTTTGGTATAATAAATCAGTAAAGGTTTTTTTACATATGTCAAACACATGGAGGGAGAAGCTATGATATTTTTGGTAATCATTTTGGCGGTTGTAGCCGGTGTGCTCGCTTTTCTTTTATTCAAGGAGAAGAGCAGTTCTGATCCGCAGAAATCTGTCAAGACTGTTACAAAAGGTATTTTGGACAGAGGAGGTGTAGGACCGGTACTTGCGGTAACGAACGATAACGAAGTTTTGTTCTACAACAAAGAATTTGTTCAGTTGTTCCCGGAGATTATTAATTCTACATCCATTTCTACATACCCTGAGATGGTGCGTCTGTTTACGGACGAGGAGTATGTTTCTGAAGTGCTTTCCAAGATTTACGAAGTGCGTCAGGAGACCATCGAGGAAGAGAATGTGCAGGGTAAGTTTGTGTGGCTTGTTGATATCACAGGTCATTACAAAACGAATAAAAAGCTGACAGAATTAAAAGAAATGGCAGATGCAGCCAACAAGGCAAAGTCCAATTTCCTTGCCAATATGTCGCATGAAATTCGTACACCGATTAACACGGTACTCGGTATGGATGAGATTATTTTGAGAGAGGCGACAGATGTACAGATTAAGAGTTATGCTGAGAATATTCGTGATGCAGGTACGACTCTTCTTTCTCTTGTAAACGACCTTCTTGATTTCTCTAAGATTGAGTGCGGTAAGATGGAAATTTTACCGGTAGAATATGAAATTGCGAATGTGCTCACAGAAGTCATCAATATGATTGAAATCAAAGCTGCGAACAAGAAACTCGAGTTCAAAGCGATTGTGGCAGAAGATATGCCATACCTTCTGTTTGGTGATGAGATTCGTCTGAAACAGGTAATTACGAATCTTCTGACTAACGCCGTGAAATACACGGAAGAAGGAAGTGTTATTTTAAAAGTTGACTGGAAAGAAGCAGGTGATTCCTCTGTTTCCCTTATTGTTTCCGTTATCGATACTGGTATCGGTATTAAGGAAGAGGATTTGAGCCGTCTGTTCGTTTCCTTCGAGCGTATTGAGGAGAGACGTAACCGTAATATTGAAGGTACCGGTCTTGGTATCAGTATTACGAAAGAGCTTCTTGAGCTTATGAACAGCAGCCTTAATGTAAGAAGTGAATACGGTGTGGGCTCAACCTTCTCCTTCACTTTGAAACAGGGTATCCGCGATCGTAAGCCGGTTGGTAAGTTCCGTGAGAAATATGCATACAGCAATGAAAAGAGCAAGAAGTACAGAACAACTTTCGTTGCTCCGAATGCGAAGATTCTTGTCGTGGACGACAATTCCATGAACCTTTCGGTTGTGGAAGGTCTGCTTAAGAATACAACGATTCAGGTTGACTGTGCGAACAGCGGTGCAGCTGCGCTTGAGCTTTGTAATGATTTGAAGTATGATATCATCTTTATGGACCACATGATGCCATATATGGACGGTATTGAGACGCTCAAGAACATCAAAGCAGCGACGGACGGGCCGAACATCGATACACCGGTTATCGTTCTTACAGCAAATGCCGTATCCGGCGCGAAGGAGATGTATCTGCAAGAAGGTTTCGTAGATTATATGTCCAAACCAATCCAGGGTAAACGTCTCGAAGAGAAGATTGTAGAATTCCTTCCGGAAGACAAGTATGTCATGATTGAGTATGATGACATGGAGAAGAAACTGTATCAGAATCTTTGGAAAGCAGTTGCGGATGACATTTTGTCCGAGTATCAGTTCAAGATTCTTGATATTCCGATGGCAGTAGAATCTGCGGAAGGTGATAAGGATTGTGTCATTTTCCTGTTTGAATCTTTCCGTGATAATGTGGATAAGAATAAGACAGATATTGTGTCTGCTTACGAGAAGGAAGATTATTCCAACTACACGATTTTCGTCCATGCGCTCAAGAGCACATCTAAGATGATTGGTGCACAGAATCTTTCCGAGATGGCGCGCAAGATGGAAGAGTCAGGCAAAGCAGGCGAATTTGATTACATAAGAGAGAATTACGAAGCAATGATCAACGAGTACGATGCAGTTGTTACAGAAATTAATGATTACTTAAGTACAAGATAGATGCTTGCAAAGAATTTTAAAATATGCCACCAAGTGGGTGGCATATTTTTTTGACAAAAGAATCGGAGGAACATAGTGTTTCATTTGACGAAAAGACAAAAGCGCAAATTAAAAGCATATATCAGGGCATATACTGCAAGGGCCGTCGCGCTGTGTATTGTCATCGGATTGTTTGTCGGTGGATTTTTGCTTGTTCGCACGATGGTACGGTTTGTCACCGGTGATGAGACTGCGATGGAGACTATGCTGGACGGAAGGATTAAAAAACAGAAAAAAAGGGTTTATGAGCGACCTGAATTTGAAGTAAATCTCATTCCGGTAAACGGATATTCCAGACCGGGGGAGGAACTTCCGGAGGTGAAGTCGGTTTTTGTACATTACACGGCGAATCCGGGGACAAGTGCAGAGCAGAACCGGAACTATTTTGCGAATCTTGCACAGACCGGTGAGACATCGGCGAGTGCACATTTTATCATCGGATACGAAGGTGAAATCATCCAGTGCATACCGCTTTGGGAAATTGCCTATGCGGTAAAGGGCAGAAATTATGATTCGGTGTCGATTGAGTGTTGCTATTTGGAAGAAAGCGGAAAATTTACCGAGGCGACATATGATTCACTGGTACGTCTGACGGCGTGGCTTTTAGGTAAATATAAGCTTGAACCGGAGGATGTTAAAAGGCATTACGATGAGGGCGGAAAAAACTGTCCGAAGTACTATGTGGAACATACAAAGGCTTGGGATGATTTAGTCCGTGATATTGGACAGTATATAGAGGATAATGGAACGTATGAAGAGAGAACAGTGGGTCGTGATGACCAAGAAAGCAGATTTTAATGCGATTGCAGAGAAATATCATATCAGCCCGATGCTTGCGAGAATCATACGAAACAGAGATGTGATAACGCAGGAGGAGGTAGGATATTATCTGAACGGTAAGCCGGAAGATATGCATGCGCCCGGGAACATGTATGACATGGAGAAGGGGGCGTCGCTTTTACTTACAGCTATCACTGAGAAGAAAAAAATCCGTATCATCGGAGATTACGATGTGGACGGAATTTGTGCATCGTTTATTTTAAAAAGGGGACTTAAGCACCTCGGGGCGGATGTGACGGTTGCGATTCCGCACCGGATGAAGGATGGATACGGAATCAATGCGCGGCTGGTCGAGGAGGCATATGCAGACGGAATTGATATGATTGTAACATGCGATAATGGGATTTCTGCGCGTGACGAGATTGCCTTTGCAAAGGAAAAGGGGATGTCAGTTGTTGTGACAGACCACCATGAAGTGCCGTATGAGGAAGCAAACGGGCAGCGGGGACAGGTGTTGCCGCCGGCGGATGCAATCATTAACCCGAAGCAGGAGGCATGTCAGTATCCATATGAGGGTATTTGCGGAGCATTGGTGGCGTATAAGCTTGTGCAGACATTGTTTGGAATGGCAGGGAAAGACGGAAACGCAGTTTTGCGGGAAGGGCTGGAGTTTGCTGCGATAGCGACTGTCTGTGATGTCATGGAACTTCTGGACGAAAACAGAATTGTGGTTAAATATGGTCTTTCATATATGAGACATTCTGCGAATCCGGGACTGAGAACTCTCATTGAAGTTTGTGGGTTATCGGATGTTAAAATCGGAAGCTATCATCTTGGTTTTGTGATAGGCCCATGTCTGAATGCGACCGGACGACTTGACAGTGCGATGCTGGCGTTAAAGCTTTTTGACTGTGAAACAGAGGAAGAGGCTTTCCCGATTGCAGTACAGCTGAAGGAAATGAATGAGAGCCGTAAGACGATGACGGAACGCGGTGTGGAGCAGGCTGTAAGACAGGTGGAGGAATGCGGTTTTTCTGACGATGATGTCCTTGTTGTCTATTTAAAGGATTGTCACGAGAGCATTGCCGGTATTATTGCCGGGCGTCTGAAGGAGAAATATTATAAGCCGGTATTTGTTTTGACGGACGGTGAAGATGGCATTAAGGGCTCCGGACGTTCCATAGAAGCTTATTCAATGTACGATGCATTGTGCGGGGTGAAAGATCTGTTGGATAAATTCGGAGGACATAAGATGGCGGCGGGACTTTCCATGCAGCCAGAACATTTAGAACAGTTTCGGCGGAGGTTGAATGAACAGTCACAGCTGACAGAGGATGATTTTTTACACAAAATAAAAATAGACATTCCGATGCCGCTTGTGTATGCATCGCAGCAGTTTACGGAAGAACTCTCTCTCCTGGAACCGTTTGGCAACGGCAATGCAAAGCCGGTGTTTGCGCAGAAGAATTTGCGTGTCAGAAATTGCGTTGTACGCGGAAAAAATAGAAATGTGGCGGGCTTTGTGCTGGAGGATGAAAGCGGGTACCGTGTAAACGGTGTCTATTTCGGTGAGGCAGATGCGTTTGCCGCAGAGATGAAGGAACATGGGGATAGAATCAATATTGTATATTATCCGGATATCAATGAATTCCGCGGAAATAAAACACTGCAGATTGTAGTCACAAACTATAATTTTTCTTCATAAATATTTGTTTGATATTCAAAGTTATGTTATACTGGTCCTTAGATAACAGCGAAGGAGATTACAAATATGGTAGTAGAACCTAAGGTAAAGGGATTTATATGTATTACAGCGCATCCGGAAGGATGTAAGGAAAGTGTAAAGCGACAGATAGCATATGCCAAGGCGCATGCAAAGGAAGGATGTCCGAAGAAGGTGCTTGTTATCGGTTCCTCTACCGGATATGGTCTGGCATCGCGCATTAGTGCAGCCTACGCGGGCGGTGCGGCGACACTCGGAATTATGTTTGAGCGCCGGGCGAGCGGAAAGCGTACGGCAACGCCGGGATTTTACAATACAAGAGCATTTGAGTCATTTGCACAAGAGGACGGACTCTATGCAAAGACCATCAACGGAGACGCTTTTTCTAAGGAAATAAAGGATGAAGCTATCCGTGTGATAAAAGAAGATTTAGGTAAGGTGGACATGGTTGTATATTCGCTGGCAGCGCCGAGACGTACGGCAGCAGACGGAACGGTATACCAGTCTGTGCTCAAGACAACGGGATATGCGTTTACGGAGAAGTCGTGGAATGTTGATACCGATGTCGTGTCTGAGGTGACGATTCCTTCGGCAACACAGGAGGAAGTGGAAAGCACTGTCAAAGTGATGGGCGGTGAGGACTGGATGGACTGGATGGATGCGTTAAAGGAAGCAGATGTGCTTGCAGATGAGACAGTGACAGTTGCGTATTCCTATATCGGACCGGAGCTTACATACCCGGTGTACAATCAGGGAACCATAGGTATGGCAAAAAAACACCTGTACGAATCATCTGTGAAGATTACGGAAAAATACAAAGATGCAGGTGTAAAAGCATACGTATCGGTCAACAAAGCACTTGTAACACAGGCAAGCAGCGCGATTCCGATTGTACCGCTTTATTTTTCGGTTCTTTACAAAGTAATGAAGGAGAAGAGCATTCATGAGGGATGTATCGAGCAGATGGTTCGCCTGTTTACCGAAAAGCTTTTTGTAGATGCGCCGGTTGTCGATGAAAAAGGACAGCTCCGCCTGGATGACTGGGAGATGCGCGAGGATGTACAGAAGGAAGTGATGGAACTCTGGGCGCAGATTACAACGGAAAATATCCGAACGCTGGCAGATGTGGACGGATATTGGGAAGATTTCTATCATTTGTTCGGATTTGGGTTTGACAATGTGGATTACACGCAGGATGTTGAAGTTTTATAGAAGAACATAAGAAAAGAAGCCGGTAAATTACCGACTTCTTTTCTTTATGAATTCTTATGAGGGGGGAGATAGTGAGTTGTGGTTCAACTATCTGTCCTTTACTATAAAGAGAAAATGTGAACAAATTGTGTTCAAAGTATAAAAAGAAAAGAAAATGTATAGTTGCTACCCAAAACAGCGTAAATGTGGTAATATATTTTATTATGTAAAAGTGCATTGGAGGCATGAAAAACATGGCATTGTTAAAAGATTTGCTCAGTGAAATCACATATGAAATTTTGCAGGGAAGCACGGACAAGGATATTTCTGCAGTAGTGTACGATTCGAGAAAGGCTGTTGCGGGCTGCATGTTTATCTGTATCGAAGGCGCTGTTTCGGATGGTCACACGTACGCGGCGGATGTCGTGGAAAAGGGCGCATCGGTACTTGTTGTGACGAGAGACATCAGAGAAGAAATCAAAGATGTGCTGACACAGGATGTGACAATCTTGCTTGTGGAGGACAGCAGATATGCTATGGCATTTATTTCAGCCGCGTTTTTCGGTCATCCGGCAGAGAAGCTGAAAGTCATCGGTGTGACGGGAACGAAAGGGAAAACGACAACGACCTATCTTGTCAAATCGATTTTGGAGCGCGCAGGATATAAGGTGGGACTCATCGGAACGATAGAGACTGTCATTGGAGAGACGTGTATTCCTGCTAACAATACGACACCGGAGTCTTATATTTTGCAGGAGACATTTGCCCGCATGGCGGAGGAAGGGTGTCAGGCCGTTGTGATGGAAGTCTCATCACAGGGACTTATGCTTCACAGGACACAGGGGTTTGTATTTGATATCGGTATTTTTACCAATATTGAACCTGACCATATCGGACCGGCAGAGCATAAAGATTTTGACGATTACATGAGATGCAAAGGTTTGCTGTTTCGTCAGTGCCGCGTCGGAATTGTCAATTCGGATGATAAAAACTATGAAAATGTAATCAAAGGACATACATGCAAATTGGAGACGTTTGGATTCGGCGAGTCGGCGGATTACAGGGCTTCTGATTTGAAACTGATACAAGGAGCCGGATTCCTCGGTATTGATTTTAAGGTGAGCGGTCTTGAGAATATGGATGTCAAGGTGCATGCACCGGGGAGATTCAGTGTGTACAACACGCTCTGCGCCATCGCTATCTGTCATCACTTTGGCGTGACAGGAGAGCAGATTCAGGAGGCGGTTCTGGATGCAAAGGTAAAAGGACGAATTGAGCTTGTGAAAGTATCGGATGAGTTTACGCTCATGATTGATTATGCGCACAATGCGATGGCACTGGAGAGTCTTCTCACTACGCTGAAAGAATATCATCCAAAGCGTCTTGTCTGTCTGTTCGGCTGCGGCGGTAACCGTTCGAAACTCCGCAGATATGAGATGGGTGAGGTGAGCGGAAAGCTGGCAGACCTTACGGTTATCACTTCGGATAATCCGAGAAATGAAGAACCGCAGGAGATTATAGACGATATCAAGGTCGGAATGGCAAAGACCGACGGAGCCTATGTTGAAATCATTGACCGCCGTGAAGCGATTGCTTATGTTATTGATAACGGACAGCCGGGAGATGTCATTGTTCTGGCAGGAAAAGGTCATGAGGATTATCAGGAAATCAAAGGAAAGAAGTATCCGATGGATGAGAGGGTCATCATAGCGGAAATACTGGAAAACAGACGATAGGAAATTACATGGAGAATAAATTTGCGGATGTAATCATCGATATATCGCATGAAAAGGTGGACCGTCCGTTTCAATACCGGATTCCGGACGAGATGAAGTCGGAGCTTAAGGTCGGAATGTGTGTGCGTTTTCCGTTCGGAAACGGAAATAAAATGCGCATGGGATATGTCGTAGAGATTAAAGATACTCCGGATTATCCGGAAGAAAAAATAAAAGAATTATCGCAGATTGTGACGGAGAATCTTCCGATGGAGGCGCGCAGCATTAAGCTCGCAGGTTGGATGAAACACCGCTACGGCGGGACGATGATACAGGCGATGAAAACAGTACTTCCTGTCAAACAGGAGATGAAGCCTGTTATGCAGAAGGAAGTGTCGCTCGTCGTGACACAGGATGTGGCATGTGATTGTCTGGCGCAGGCACAGGCAAAGAAGCAAGTCGGGAAGGTGCGGCTTTTGGAAGCGCTGCTTTCGGGAGCAACGGTAAATTACAGTATGTTGACAAGTAAGCTTTCCGTTTCGCCGCAGACGATTAAGAGTATGGAGGCGCAGGGGATTCTCAGGGTCGAGTCGTTCAGAGAGTACCGCAATCCAATTCGGTTTGCGGAAGGCAGGACGGAGAAAAAGGAGTTGACACCGCAGCAGCAACGCATTGTAGAGGCGTTTCTGCGCGATTATGACGAGGGAAACCGAAAACCTGCACTGCTTCACGGTGTAACGGGAAGCGGTAAGACGGAGATTTACATGCAGCTGATCGAAGGAATGCTGATGCGTGGAAAACAGACGATTGTTCTGATTCCCGAGATTGCGCTCACATATCAAACAGTGCTTCGTTTTTATCAGCGATTCGGTGATGTTGTTTCGGTCATGAATTCAAAACTTTCTGCCGGGGAAAAATATGACCAGTTTCTCCGTGCCAAGGAAGGTAAAGTTAAGGTGATGATTGGTCCGAGAAGTGCACTGTTTACTCCGTTTAAGGAGCTCGGATTGATTGTGATAGATGAGGAACATGAACCGGTATACAAAAGCGATGCGATGCCACGCTATCACGCAAGAGAAGTGGCGACGGAGCTTGCCCGGATGACCGGAGCCTGCGTGTTTATGGGAAGTGCCACGCCGTCTCTGGAGAGTAATTATAAGGCGCAAACAGGAGAGTATCGCAAATACGTGCTTTCGGAGAGAATCGGGGATGCGAAGCTTCCGGAGGTGGAGCTTGTCGATATGGCAGGGGAGCTTAAAAGCGGGAACATGACGATGTTCAGCCGTCTTTTGCAGGAGGAGATGAGAAAGACGTTCTCAAGGGGAGAACAGATGATGCTGTTTTTGAACCGGCGCGGAGTGGCAGGATTTGTCTCGTGCAAAGCATGCGGACACGTACTGAAATGCCCGCATTGCGATGTGTCGCTCTCAGAGCACAAAAACAGGATGATATGCCACTACTGCGGTTACGAGGCACCGAAGGTAACCAAATGTCCGGAGTGCGGTTCCAAATATATCTATGGTTTTCGTGCGGGAACGGAAAAGATAGAAGAAAAGGTAAAGGAGATGTTCCCAACGGCGCGTGTCCTGCGAATGGATGCGGACACGACGCGGAAAAAGGGGGATTATGAAACTATTTTGGCAGCATTTGCCGCGGGTGAGGCGGATGTTCTCATCGGAACACAGATGATTGTCAAGGGACATGATTTTAAAAACGTGACATTGGTCGGAGTGCTTGCGGCGGATTTATCTCTCTATGCTTCGGATTACCGGGCAGGGGAGAGAACGTTTCAGCTATTGGCGCAGGCAGTCGGCAGAGCCGGTCGCGGAGCGAAAGAGGGAAAAGCGGTTATACAGACATACCAGCCGGAGCATTACAGCCTGCAACATTGCATTGCGCAGGATTATGACAGCTTTTATGAGGAGGAGATGACATATCGCAGGTTGATGGATTATCCGCCGTCACACCATATGCTGGCACTTCTTTTGTCGGGAGCAGATGAGGCGGAGACAGAGCGCTGCGCGCGTTTCCTTGCGGAGAGCATTAGGAGGGAAAGAATTCCGGTGCGCGTCATCGGGCCTGCACCGGCGAGTATAGGTAAAATCAATGACCGTTACAGACAGGTTCTTTATATAAAGCACACAAAGGAAGAAGAGCTGATCAGGACGAAGGATGTAGTAGAACGCACGATGGAGGGCAACGAGGAAGCTTTTAAGGGCGTTCAAATATGGTTTGACTTTGACCCGGTTCAGTCATATTAAGTGGAGGAAGAGACAATGGCATTAAGAAAAATCAGAGAGATGGGAGACCCGATTCTCGAAAAAACATGCAAAGAAGTAAAGGAAATGACACCGAGAACGATGGACTTGATTGATGATATGTTCGATACGATGTATGAGGCGTGCGGTGTCGGACTTGCAGCACCACAGGTCGGTATATTAAAAAGAATTGCCGTCATTGATTGCGGCGGTCCGGACGGTGAGGGAGATCCGATTGTACTTATCAATCCTGTGGTCCTTGAGACGAGCGGCGAACAGACGGGGCAGGAAGGCTGCTTATCCGTTCCTGGCAAATGCGGAATTGTAACCCGTCCGAATTATGCGAAGGTAAAAGCATTAAATGAGGAGATGGAGGAAATCATAATAGAGGGTGAGGAGTTACTTGCGAGAGCCCTTCTTCATGAAATTGAACATCTTGACGGACATCTTTATGTGGAAAAAGTGGATGGACCGCTTCTTGATGTACAGCAGGAAGAGGAATATGACGAGGAAGAGGAATAAAAGATGAAAATTGTTTATATGGGAACACCTGATTTTGCTGTGGGACCGCTTCGGACACTTATAGAGGCAGGACATGAGGTGACGGCGGTTGTGACGCAGCCGGATAAGCCGAAAGGACGCAGCAAGGAACTGATTCCTCCGCCGGTCAAAGCGTATGCGCTGACTCAGGGGCTTACCGTATTGCAACCGGAGAAAATCAAAACTGCGGAGGCGGTGGAGGAGCTTCGGACGTATGAGGCGGATTTATTCGTTGTGGCAGCGTTCGGGCAGATTCTTTCAAAAGAGATTTTAACGATGCCGAAATACGGCTGTGTCAATATTCATGCATCGCTTCTTCCGAAATACAGAGGTGCGGCGCCGATTCAGTGGTCCATCATTGACGGAGAAAAAGAGACCGGAGTCACGATTATGCAGATGGATGAGGGACTCGATACAGGAGATATTTTGACGCAGAAGATTGTGCCGATTTCGGATGATGATACGGGAGAGAGCCTGTTTGATAAACTCTGTGAGGCCGGAAGTGAGCTTTTGCTTGAAACGCTTCCTCAGATTGAGGCGGGGACACTAACGCCGGTTAAGCAGGATGAGAGCAAGAGCACTTATGCCAAGATGCTCAAAAAGGAACTTGGCAACATTGATTTTCACAAATCGGCCAAGGAAATCTGGTATCTGGTAAGGGGCCTGAATTCATGGCCGAGTGCTTACACATACTATAACAATAAGACGATGAAAATTTGGAGGGCAGAGCCGGTAGCGGAGAATTCCGATTTGCCGGTTGGAACGCTTGTGAGAAAAGATAAAGAGAGTATTTACGTGCAGACAGGAGAAGGAATGTTGCGCATTCTGGAAATCCAGTTAGAGGGAAAGAAGCGTATGAGTGTAAAGGATTTTATGCTTGGACATTCGTTTGAAACAGGAATCACATTTGAGTCAGAAAAGAGGTAAAGTTTATGTACGGTGGTTATGGTTTTTATTATTATGATCCAACCTATATTCTTGTAATTATCTGCGCGATTATTTCGCTGTTTGCTTCGGCGAGAGTGCAGTCAACATTCAATAAGTATAACAGGGTGCTTGCGGCAAGCGGATTGACCGGGGCGCAGGCAGCAGAGCGTATTTTGCACAGTGCGGGAATTTATGATGTCAGCATTGAGCATGTCAGAGGGAACCTGTCAGACCATTATGACCCGAGTCATAAGGTGCTCCGTCTGTCAGACTCCACATATAACTCAAGGTCCGTGGCAGCTATCGGTGTGGCGGCACATGAATGTGGTCATGCCATCCAGCATCAGCAGGAATACGGACCGCTTAACCTGCGCTCGCTTCTTGTTCCGATATCCAATATCGGTTCAAAGGCAGCGATTCCGCTTATTTTAATCGGATGCATTTTAAGCTATAATCAGACTTTGATTCAGATTGGTATATTTGCATTTTCTTTTGCTGTTATTTTCCAGCTTGTGACACTTCCGGTAGAGTTTAACGCTTCGTCACGTGCTCTTGTACTGCTCGGCGAGCAGCATATTTTAGATGAATATGAAGTGCCGATGACAAGGAAAGTACTACGGGCTGCGGCAATGACGTATGTAGCGGCGGCAGCAGCGTCGATTATCCAGTTACTTCGTTTGATTTTGTTATTCGGAGGACGCAGACGTGACTAATACAAGAGAAGTCATTTTGGATGCACTGATGGAGATTCTTGAAAAGAATCAGTACAGCCATCTTGTGATGGCGGGAGTGCTGGAGAAATATTCTTTTCTCGAAAAACAGGAGCGGAGTTTCATTAAGCGTGTGTGCGAGGGAACGGTGGAGCAGAAACTCCGTATTGATTATGTCATCGATCAGTTTTCCAAGACAAAGGTCAGAAAAATGAAACCGCTCATTCGCACATTGCTTCGGATGGCAACGTATCAGATTCTTTTTATGGACGGCGTTCCGGACGCGGCGGTTTGCAATGAGAGTGTAAAGCTTGCGGCAAAGAGAGGATTTGCACCGCTCAAGGGATTTGTGAACGGAGTGCTCCGCAATATTTCGCGGGGAAAGGATACGATTACATATCCGGACCGGAATGCAGACGAGATTACCTATCTGAGCGTAATGTATTCGATGCCGGAAGAAATCATAACATTGTTGCTTGCGCAGTATTCACCGGAGGAAACGGAACAGATGCTGGCAGCGTTTCTGGAGAAACGTCCGCTGACCATCCGCATCAGTGAAGCGTTGTCTGAGCAGGAGAGAGAGGCGCTTGTAACGGAAATGGAATCCGAAGGAATTGTGGTCACCCGTACGGAACTTTCTTATGTTTATCATTTGGATAAGGTGGACCGCGTAAGTGCAATTCCGGGATACGGGGAAGGGAAATTTGTGGTGCAGGACCTTGGCTCTGCCATGGTTGTGGAGATGGCCGATATCAGGGAAGGAGACTTTGTGACGGATGTCTGTGCGGCGCCGGGAGGAAAGGCGACACATGCGGCGACCAAGCTTCGCGGCAGTGGGCATGTGCTTGCACGTGATTTGACAGAGTACAAAGTTTCGTTGATAGAGGAAAATATAGAGCGTCTCGGACTTGCCAACATGGCGGCGGAAGTCTGGGATGCGACAGAGTCGGATGTGACGCTGGAGGGGAAGGCGGATGTGGTTATCGCAGACCTTCCGTGTTCAGGTCTCGGTGTGATTGGGCGCAAGAGCGATATCAAATACCGTGTGACAGGTGAGTCGCTTGAAGAGGTGGCGCAGCTTCAGAGGGACATTCTCTCGGTAGTGCAATGCTATGTCAAGCCGGGCGGTGTACTGATGTACAGTACCTGTACAGTCAACCGGGGAGAAAATGAAGAGAACAAAGATTGGTTTGTGGAGCGTTACCCGTTTGAGGCAGAGGAAGAAAAACTTATGCTTCCGGGGAGAGACGGTTCAGACGGATTTTATATGGTGCGTCTGAGACGAATGAAGTGATGCAACAGAGCTTTGCGCTGTTGTGAAAAGGATAACACTATGGAAAAAACAGATATCAAGTCGCTGGATTTTTCTGCATTGCAGGCAGAGGTGGAACGCCTCGGAGAAAAAAAGTTCCGGGCAAAGCAGATGTATGAGTGGATGCACAAGCATTTGGTTCGCTCTTTTGATGAGATGACGAATCTTTCGGCGGCGTTTCGTGAAAGGTGTAAAAATGAATATGAGTTTACGGCGCTTGAGCTCGTGAGGCAGCAGGAGTCAAAGATTGACGGGACTCGGAAGTTTTTGTTCCGGCTTTCGGACGGCAATGTTGTGGAGAGCGTGTGGATGAAATATAAACACGGAAACAGCGTTTGTATTTCTTCGCAGGTCGGCTGTCGTATGGGATGTAAATTCTGTGCCTCAACGATCGGCGGTCTTGTGAGAAACTTAAAGCCGTCGGAGATGCTGGACCAGATTTACGCCATTACACGCCTGACGGGTGAGCGGGTATCCAACGTCGTCGTGATGGGAACCGGGGAACCTTTGGATAATTACGATAACCTGCTTGTCTTTCTGCGCATGCTGACAGACGAGAACGGTCTCAATATCAGTCAGAGAAACATTACGGTTTCTACTTGCGGTCTTGTGCCGAAGATGTATGCACTGGCCCAGGAGCGATTGCAAATTACGCTGGCACTCAGCCTTCATGCAACAACGGATGAAAAAAGACAGAAACTTATGCCGATTGCAAACAAGTACAGCATTGAGGAACTGATGCCTGCCTGCAAAAACTATGCGGATGTGACAGGGCGGCGTATTACATTTGAGTACAGTATGGTAAAAGGCGTGAATGACTCGCAGGAGGATTTGGATGAACTGACAGCACTGGCAAAACCACTCGGATGCCATGTGAATCTCATTCCGGTCAATCCGATTAAGGAACGTGATTACGTAGCGCCGGACATGAAGTATGTGTATGCGTTCAAAGAAAAGCTGGAGCGTAATAAAGTACAAGTGACCGTTCGCCGCGAGATGGGGCGTGATATCGACGGTGCCTGCGGACAGCTTAGAAGAAGACATATGGAGGAGTAGGGATGAAAAAACATATTTTTGGAGGGCTGGCTAAGACAATTCTGTTTTCGGTTGCTTTGGCAGCAATGTTGATGTTATCGGTAACTGTTCAGGCGGAGGAACAAACTCACTCATGCAATGCGGGGTATACATATGGCGCAGAGGGAGGTATGCTTGTTGAGCATTGTACGGTGAAAGATTGTACGCATCAGGCATTTGCACGTATCGAGTATCCGCCATTTAAGTACACGCAGACATTCGAGGCAAGTTTTGTATATGATGGTATGGAAAAAAACGGGGCTACGATATTGAAAGATGATAACTGGCAGGGAGCCGACCCGGTCTTGACTTATGAAGATAATGTAAATGTAGGAATTGCCAGAGTGTATGCGACAATGACGGGAACGAACGGCGAGAGTGCAAGTGCTGTCTATGTGTTCAAGATTACGGAAGCACCGGTATCAGTAAGTATGGTGAGTGCACAGGGAAGAGTGTATGACGGGACAAACAAGGTCAATATATTGAGTTTAGAAGTAAATGGCATTATCGACAGTGATGATGTTTCTGTAAATTACAGTGGTTTAAAAGGAACATTACCTTCTGCGGATGCAGGTACATATAACGAGATTACATTATCCGGTGTAACCCTTAAGGGTGAGCATGGCAGTAATTACAAAATTGCGGACGGGAAATATACGCTGTCTGCGCCAATCGTGATTTCCAAGGCAGAAAATGCTCCGGATATGCCTAATGCAGTTATGGATGCGCCGTTCTCCTGTAAAACAGTGGGAGATGTCAGTTTGCCGTGGGGATGGAAATGGTCAGATGCAGATAAGGTAAAAGGGTTGTCGGCTAATGTGCCGCTTACTGCAACGGCTGTATATGATGGAGCAGATAAAAATAATTATAATAACGTGCAAAAACAGATTACAATAACACGAAGTGCATGTGAGCATGCATGGGATTCGGGTGTGATTACGAAAAAACCGACAGCTCTGAAGAAAGGGGTACGTACCTATAAATGTAGCGCGTGTCAGGCTGTAAGAACAGAAAACATATCTCCGCTCGGAGCTCCTGCGGTCGGAAAGAAGTTCAAGGGAGATGACGGTAAGGCGACTTATAAGATTACCAAGTCAAGTCTGACAAAAGGAACGGTAGAATATGTGAAACCGGTAAACAAAAAGAAGAGCACGGTTTCCGTTCCTGCAACAGTAAAGATTGACGGGGTTACCTATAAAGTAACATCGATTGCAAAGAATGCATTTAAAGATAATAAATATATTAAGAACTTAACGATAGGGAAGAATGTAAGCCAAATCGGTGCAAAGGCATTTTATAAGTGTATAAATTTGAAAACCGTTAAAATTTCCACGACAAAATTGACAAGTAAAAAAATAGGTTCTAAAGCATTTTACGGAATAAAGTCAAAAGCAGTCATCAAAGTACCGAAGAAGAAATACAGTTTTTACAAAAAGCTGTTGAGAGATAAAGGTGCTGGTAAAAAAGTATCTTACAAGAAATTCTAGATAATCAAAGAGCAAGAGGCACAGTCTTGCTCTTTTTTTTTATATATGATAAGATAACAAAGTATGGGTAAGTGTGTCGAAAGGTAAATTGACGCACTGCTATTTCAAAAGAAAGAGGAGGACTCTTGGTGTTGAAATCATATTCCGTAACCGACATCGGAAGAAAAAGACAATTGAATCAGGACTATGTGTTTTCATCCGGGAACCCAATCGGCAATATGCCGAATCTGTTTATTGTGGCAGATGGAATGGGAGGACATAAAGCGGGCGATTATGCGTCGCGTTATACCGTTGAGACGATAGAGCGCGAAATTAAAGCCTCTTTTGAAAAGAATCCTTCGCTTATTATCAAAAAAGCGATTCAGGTGGCGAACAAAGAAATCAGGAGACAGGCGAGTGAAGACCCGAATCTGTCAGGTATGGGAACGACGGTTGTTGTGGCAACTATTATCGGAAGATATCTGCAGGTAGCGAATGTGGGTGATTCCAGGCTGTATATTATTAACGGGCAGGAGATACGTCAGATTACGAGAGACCATTCCCTTGTGGAAGAAATGGTGCGTCTCGGAGGAATTAAACGTGAGGATGCAAGACTTCATCCGGATAAGAATATCATCACGAGAGCAATCGGTGCCAAGGATGATGTTGATATTGATTTCTTTACCGTAGAGCTTAAGCCGTCAGATCGAATCCTTATGTGTTCGGACGGACTGACCAACATGGTGGAGGATAAGGATATTCTCAAAATCATGAGCGAGCACAAGGATGACCGGACGCTGGTGGAAACCGCGCAGGCGCTTATCGATGCTGCCAATGCCAACGGTGGTAAGGACAACATCGGAGTAGTATTAGTAAAACCGTTTTCAGACGAGGTGAAAGAATGATTAAAATTGGAATGCTTATCGGCGATAGATATGAAATATTGGAAAAAATCGGAACGGGCGGAATGAGTGACGTTTACAAGGCGAAATGTCACAAATTAAACCGTTATGTGGCTGTGAAGGTACTTAAGCAGGAATTTTCGGAGAATACGAATTTTGTTTCCAAATTCCATGTGGAAGCGCAGGCGGCAGCAGGTCTGATGCATCCGAATATCGTAAACGTTTATGATGTCGGGGAAGAGGAAGGCATCAATTACATTGTCATGGAGTTAGTTGAGGGTATCACTCTCAAAAATTATATTGAGAAAAAAGCAAGACTTTCCGTAAAGGAAGCCATCAGTATTGCTATCCAGGTATCTATGGGTATCGAGGCGGCACATAACAACCATATTATTCACAGGGATATTAAACCACAGAATATTATGATTTCCAAGGAAGGAAAGGTTAAAATAGCGGACTTCGGTATTGCGAAGGCGGCGACATCCAACACGATTACATCTAATGTGATGGGATCGGTTCATTACACATCTCCTGAGCAGGCAAGAGGCGGATTCTCCGACGAGAGAAGTGATATTTATTCTCTCGGATGTACGATGTTTGAAATGCTCACGGGACGTGTTCCGTTTGACGGGGAGACAACAGTTGCCATCGCAATCAAACACATTCAGGAGGAAATGGCTTCTCCTCGTGAGTATGTATCAGAGATACCTGTCTGTGTAGAACAGATTATTTTCAAATGTACGCAGAAGAGTCCGGATCGCAGATATCAGTCCATGGGTGAGCTGATTGTCGATCTTAAGAAATCGCTCATGTATCCGGAGGAGAATTTTGTAAAAATTATTTCAGCAGATACAGGCGGCGCAACGAAGATGATTTCAGAGGAGGATATTGCTGAAATCAAGCAGCGCACGGATCATATCGACCTTGAAGAACCGATGCGCTTAAAAGACCGTGAAGTACAGAGAATGACATCCGCAGAACTTGATTTGGAAGAGGATGATGAGGATGAACTGGAAGTGATTGCTCCGAAGCCGGTGCATAAGGCACAGGCAGCTGCGCCGAAAGCGGCACAGGTCAAGGCTGCGCCGGTTGTTTACGAGGATGGGGAAGATGACGAGTATGACGAGGAATATGACGATGATGATATGGATCCGAAGATGGAACGTATCACAACGATTCTTGCCATTGTGGTAGCGGTCATTATCGGTATTTTAGTACTTGTACTTGCGGCGAATGCGCTTGGAATTTTCAAAGGAAATTCAGCAGGTTCAGCGTCGGAGAGCGCGCAGGAACAAAATGGTCCTGTTCTCATGATTGATGTTGTAGGTAAGGATAAAGAAGAGGCGAAGTCAATGCTTAATGAACTCGGACTCGGTACGAAGATAACGGAACAGAGCTCAAATGAGTATGCAGCCGGTATCGTCATCAGTCAGGGTGTGATGGCAGGAGAAGAGGTTGAACTTTATACGACGATTGACCTTGTTGTCAGCAACGGAAGCGATGGCAGCTCAGAAGAGGTACCGGAGCAGGAAGAGGTAACCGGCATTGAAATAGTTGATGTGACAGGACAGGATGAGGCGACGGCCAAGAGTACGCTTGAAGGACTCGGTTTTTCTGTCACGGTGACAACAGCTTCGTCTGATTCCGTAGAAGAAGGCAAAGTGATTTCACAGAATCCGGTGGCAGGCACCAATGCAGAAGCGGGAACGGAAGTGGTGCTTACGGTAAGCAGCGGTCCTGAGATATCCAAAGTAAAAGTACCGGATCTCCGCGGAATGACAGAGACGGCAGCGAAGGAAAAACTGCAGGCAGCAGGTTTGACATGCGGTACGATATCTGAGACGCACAGTGATACGGTAACGGAAGGTTGCGTTGTTTCACAGAGCCACAGTCCGGATACGGAAGTGGAAGAGGGAACCGCCGTGAACATTCAGCTCAGCATCGGGCCGGAGAAACACACGTACAAATATGTGGCAACTTTAGATGCACCGAGCGGTTATACAAGCGGAAATGTAACAATTACAATTACGGCTTCCGACGGTGAAACAAGAACATTTACTGCATCTTCTTTCCCGTGTGCAGTCAATGAAACAGGATTTAAAGTGAGCAGCGGAACGCTGACTTACACTTATATGTCAACAAGCATGCAGCCGGTGATTGATGCGGCGACAGGTGAGGAAGTGCAGGAAGAGGTAACGCAGGAAGTGACAACTTCCCCTGTTACGATTGAGTTTGTACAGGAGTAAGCATGCTGGAAAAGGGAAGGATTATAAAAGGTATTGCAGGTTTTTATTATGTGCAATCGCAATGGGGAGAGGTCTTTGAGTGCAAGGCGAAGGGAAGCTTTCGCAATGACAAAATGAAACCTCTGGTGGGAGATTATGTCCGTTTCGCGGTTGTGGATAAAGAGAAATATAAGGGCAATATCGAGCAGATTGAAAAAAGGAAAAACGAATTGATTCGTCCGGCAGTTGCAAATATCGACCAGGCGCTGGTGATTTTTGCGGAGACAGACCCGGAGCCGAATTTTCATCTCTTGGATACGTTTCTTGCAAGAATGGAGCTTTTGGGCATTCCGAGTTTAATTTGCTTTAACAAGGCAGATCTGGATACGAATCAGTCCATTTATAAAACTATAGAACAAATTTATCAGGCGAGCGGTTACCCGATTATTTATACGAGTGCGAAACAAAAGCAGGGGGTAGATATGTTACTGCAACATTTGAAGCACAAGTGTACAACGGTAGCAGGACCGAGTGGGGTCGGTAAGTCGTCTCTGATTAATCTTTTACAGTCCGATGTAAAGATGGAGACGGGCGGCATCAGTGAAAAAACAGCACGCGGGCGTCATACGACAAGACACAGCGAGCTGATTGCGCTTGATGAAGATTCGTTTATTATGGATACGCCCGGTTTTACATCTCTTCGGATGGATGAGTACGAGAAGGAAGAAGTTTCGAAAGGATTTCGTGAGATATATGAGCATGAAGGCTCGTGCCGATTTTACGGATGCTCACATATTCATGAGCCGGATTGTGGTGTGAAGGAAGCTCTTTGTCAGGGAAAAATAAGCAGACAACGGTATGACAGCTATGTAATGATGTATGAGGAATGTAAAGAAAAAAGGAGATACTGACAATGATGATTTTAGCTCCATCGATTTTAGCAGCAGATTTTGCAAAATTAGGTGCACAGATTGTGCAGCTTGACAAAGCGGGTGCGCAGTATGTGCATATTGATGTTATGGATGGTATTTTTGTGCCGTCCATTTCGTTTGGGTTTCCGGTGATTCGTTCCATTCGTAAGTTGACGAACCGTTTTTTTGATGTGCACCTTATGATTACGGAACCGGAACGTTATATTGAAGAGTTTGCAGAAGCGGGAGCGGACGGGATTACCGTTCATGTGGAAGCATGCAAATGTATGATTGAGACGATTGAGCATATCAAAAGCCTTGGTTTAAAGGCAGGAGTATCCCTGCATCCGCAGACTCCGGTGTCTGCCATCATGCCATACCTCGACAAGGTGGACAAGGTGCTCATTATGACGGTCAATACCGGATTCGGCGGACAGAAATATATCGAAGGTTGTACGCAAAAAATTGTGGCAATCCGCAAAGCAATTCAGGAACGCGGATTGAATGTCGATGTGGAAGTTGACGGCGGTGTAAATAAAGAAAATGCTGAAAAGATTATTGAGGCGGGTGCGAATATATTAGTTTCGGGTTCGTCCATTTTCCAAGGCGAACTTATGGAAAACGTAGAATATTTTTTGGATGTGCTTAAGAAGCATGAAGGAAGATTTGAAGTGTAAATTAAAACTTGCGTAGGAAAGACGGAACAATCAGTTCCGTCTTTTTGCAAACAAAAGTAAAGGAAATCAGTATGAAACGAAAGAAAACGAATGTGTTAAAAAAACCGGCATTTGCAGTGATTATGTTGTTCCTTGCCGTTTTCTGCTTTGCGGTATATGTCTTAATTCCGGAATATTCCTACGGACAAAAATCCGGACAGATTCGGTTTAAAAACCCGGAGCATTTCTGTACATCCGACGATGGGCGCAGTGTGATTGTAGATGACAAAGAAAGCCTATATTGTATGGGAAACGATGGGGAATTGCTCTATGCGACCCGGGTCGGACAGTTTCCTTACAAAAATGCGGAGATAGTAGATACAGCGTTCGGAGAACAGGACAGCCTTTACTGTCATATAGCTGTTTATGATGCAAATTCAAGGGTGACGGATGCGGAAGCAGTTTGGGAAATTGATGCGAACGGAAAGATTGTAAGAGAAATTGTTCACTATGATTGCCAAGGCGCGGAAAATCCTCCGATTCGTCAGGGGAGAATCTATGGACTTCATGCAGATGGAGAACACCTCCGCTACCTTTACAAAGAGGTGGATGGAAGCAGTATTGTAGAAGTCAATCCGAACAATCTGCAGCAAGAGAAGAAAGCTGTTTGGCAGGAAGGGTTTGGAGAAGTGATACAGTGCCATGTTACACCGGACGGAGAGTTTTTGGTACTGAAAAATAACGGAGAAGTCGGAACGATAGCTCTTAACGGGGAATACGAACAGTTGTATAAAGCTGTCTACGATGCCCGCAAGGAGGAGGGACTCTTTTTACAGGATGTTTGTATGGTGGAGGAACAGCTTTATCTGCTGGCAGGGCAAGATGAGCTGGTACTTTATAAATGGGAAAACAGCGATTGGACACAACTTCTTGCTGTCAAAGAGAGCGTTCGAATGGGAGAAGATGTCAATCTGTATGCGTTCGGACTGGGAGAATATGAAAAGAAAGCTGTGCTTCACATTAACGAGTCACTTTACACGTTGGAGAAGGAAAGTGCGCTTGTTTTACATACTCCGGATATCTGTCTTCCGGTTGATGTTTTGTGGGCGATGCGGCTGAAAGACATTTTGCCGGTGACAGGCATTGTGCTGCTGCTTTTGAGTATGATTACAGGCATTGGATGTTTGATGAAATGGCGGTTATCCATATTATCAAAGCAGTTGCTTTCCACCATACCCGTGGTAGTAATTATGCTGATGGTGGTGGTCATCCTCATGTTTGTCAGCATGATTAATCTGAATACCGAAGATATTCTCAGGGAGACGATTGCCATCAATGAAATTGCAGCGGCGCAGTTTGATGCAAAGCAGCTGGAAACAGTAACCGGATATGAGAGTGTTGATAATGGACAGATAAAAGAGCTCAATGATAAGCTTCAGATGTTTATGAACGGAAACAAGAGCGGCTGGAGCAGGAACTACAGTATGGCACTCTATGTAAGAACCATCGGAGAAAAGTTCGTTTGTATTGCCGACAGTGATGCTTCCGGGCGTTTTTTGGGCAGCAGTATTGAGACGGAAGAAGCGATTGATTCGTACTTTTATAAAGATTCGCATACGTTTGCCAATGATGTCAACTTCGGAGAAGACCGGGAGAATCTTCATCTGATATTGATGACGCCGATTTACGGGGAGGATGGAAATTATAATGCATATGTACTGCTTTCTGCTTCACAGAATCGTCTGATTGAAGCCATAGTGAGCACCGGAAAGAGCGTGCTGGTATCGACTTTGATTTTGGTTGCATTATTGATTGCGGTTATTACACTGGTATCCGCCTACAATGTGAAAACGCTGCGAAAGGCGAAAGATGTAGTGGCTCGTATTGCCGGCGGCGATTTTTCGGTTCGTGTGGATGCTTATTCCGATGATGAGACAGGAGAAATCTGCGCCGGTGTCAATGATATGGCGGACCGGCTGGAAGAGTACATAAGAGAAAAAGATCGAAATGAGAAGTTTTATTACAAATTTGTTCCGGAAAAATTCCGTGAACTGCTACATAAAGAAGAATTTACGGATCTGGCGCTCGGCGATGCGCAAAGCGCGGATCTTTCCATCCTGTTTTGTGATATCCGTGCTTTTTCTTTGAATTCGGAAATGATGACGGCTCGGGAAAGCTTTGACTTTGTGAATCGGATTTACGGAAAGGCCGGTCCGGTAATAAGAAAACATAACGGTTTTATTGACAAATACATCGGAGATGCGGTGATGGCGCTTTTCGAATCCGCAGATGATGCAGTGGCTGCAGGCGTGGAGCTTTACCGGGCGATTGTGCTTTGCCCGGATGCGGAGAAGGAATTTGGAATTCCGTCTGTGAAGGTCGGCATCGGTATTCATTCCGGTATGGCACAAATTGGTATTGTGGGAGAAGAGGAACGTATGTCAGGGACGGTAATTTCCAATACTGTAAACTTAAGTTCCCGCATGGAAGCACTCACCAAGAAATACGGCGCCGGAATGATTATTTCTAAGGATACGCTGGATCGCATGAAGAATCCGGATGCTTTGTCAACACGTTATCTTGGCATGGTGCAGGTGGCGGGCGTCAATGAAGTTGCGGGACTTTACGAAGTGCTTGATTGTCTGGATGAGGATGTGCGAAAGAAACGTGAGCAGAGCAAGATGCAATTCCGCGAGGCAGTTCGGGCTTTTCACAGCGGAGAAGTGCAAAAATCCCTGGAGATGTTCCGTGAACTGACCGCGCAGGATGCGCAGGATAAGGCGGCACAGCTGTACGCAGATCATATTGAAGATAAAATCAAGCGTGCAGATACGGAGCATAATGTCTTCCGTTTTAAACGCAAAGAATAGAAGGTATTAAATTTGGTGAAAAAGATGAAAATTGTAATGATAAACGGACAAAATCATAAGGGTAGTTCATACCCAATGGGAATGTAAGTACCATATCGTATTTGCACCGAAGTACAGAAGAAAAGTTATTTATCAAAAATTAAGAGCAGATATAGCCCATATTTTAAGTGAACTATGTAAAAGAAAAGGTGTAGAAATCATCATTTCTGGTGTAGAGGATATTACGTCGATACAGTAGGAAAGAATGCGAAGAAAATCGAAGAGTATATTTGGAACCAGTTAAAAGAAGATTACGAATACGATCAAATGTCATTAAAAGAATACATCGACCCGTTTACGGGTGAACCGGTACAAAAAGGCAAATAAAAAGAGGCTCTTTAGAGGCAAGCAGGGAACAGCGGCTTATAGCCGCAGAGCAAACCACCAGCTAAGCTGGTGGTAAAGATTGGTAAACTAGCGATATTTCAGATAGTCCAAAAACTTTTTTACTGCCAGAGAAGCATTTCTCTTGCTTCTTAGTGCGAGACCTATATCACGGTAAGCAGGAACATCTAATTCTTTTGATAGAATCTTATATGGGACACGCCTTAAGATTAGTTCCGGCAATATGGCGATTCCAAGACCGCTTTCAACCATTGACATAACGGCGTAATCATCCCAAGTTATAAATTTCACATTTGGTGTTAGATTGTTTCGTTCAAATATTTCAGATATTTCCGCTTTGGCTCCTTTTTCGAGTAGCATAAAAGGTTCATTACAAAGTGCAGAAACAGGAAACTTGTCAATATCTCTTAAAGAATGATTTTCAGGGATAATTGCCATAAGTTTATCCTGATGCAAAAAGATGGTTTCAAATTCTTGATGAGTTGGTAACCTTAAAAATCCGCAATCAACCCTGCCTGTATGAATCCACTCTTCGATTTCGGTATAGTCACCTAACAAAAGTTCATAGTCAATGTTAGGATAATCTTTTTGAAATTCTTTAATTATGTTAGGAAGCCAGTGAGTAGCCACACTTGAAAAAGTACCGATGCGAATTAAGCCTGAGTCGAGTCCGTTGATTTCGTCTATTTGCATTTGGAGTTTATCAAATTCAGCACAAAGGTTTTGGGCATATGGTAATAGTTTCATGCCGTCGCTTGTGGGTTTGATACCGTATTTGCTTCGCTCAAGAAGTGTGATATTCCAATCTTTTTCAAGATCTGCAATCATTCGGCTGACGCCGGATTGTGTATAGTTAAGAATTTCTGCTGCTTTTGTGAAACTCCCGTATTCAACCGTTTTCACAAAAGAGAGGTATTTTTGCAAATTCATGTCCATGATAACACCTATTCCGAAATGTGATTTTAAACATGACAAATATTCGTTTTTGTCATGTGTGATATTATGATATACTTCCCGATATCAAAAAGCAAGAGGTTATTATGGATAAGAAAGCACTTATAAAATATTTGTCAGCATTATTGCTGTTTGGTTTAAATGGTATTGTGGCAAGTAATATTGCATTGAGCAGTTATGAAATTGTTTTTTTACGAACGCTTATAGGAAGCATTCTTTTAATAATTTTATTTCTTGCCGGTAAAGGAAAATTTCACATTGTTACATATGGGAAAGATACTGTGTATATCGTTTTGTCCGGAATAACAATGGGAACAAGTTGGATGTTTTTATATGAAGCATATCAACAGATCGGTGTAAGTATGGCATCGCTTTTGTATTATTGTGGTCCGGTAATAGTCATGATTTTATCCCCTTTGATTTTTAAGGAGCGGCTTACAGCACCTAAGATAGGCGGATTTTTAATTGTTCTTATAGGCGTTTTTTTGGTCAATGGAAATGTGGTTACTGAAGGTGGCAATACATGGGGAATTATTTGTGGTGCTATGTCAGCAGTTATGTACTTTTTTATGGTTACTCTTAATAAGCAATCCAAGAATATTACAGGCATGGAAAATTCCGTAATACAGCTTATGGTAAGTTTCTTAACGGTTGCAGTATTTGTCGGTTGCAAACAAGGCTTTATTATCAATATACCTTCAGATGATTGGTTGTGGATTTTAATTTTAGGTGTCTTAAATACGGGTATTGGGTGTTATTTGTACTTTTCACCACTTGCAAAATTGCCGGTTCAAACTGTAGCTGTATGTGGTTATCTTGAACCATTATCGGCAGTTATATTTGCATCAATTTTGCTTGGCGAGAAGATGACCATTGTCCAAATTGTAGGAGCAGTGTGCATTATTGGTGGTGCAATGATTGGTGAATTGTAAAAAATAAAGAAGTCTGTGAAGCTTGAAAGCATGTGAATTTAAATTTTACACATTATTATTTTTCGGATATAAAATGCCGATATTACGGATACAGAAACGTATCAAAAGCAGAATTAGATTATCTTACAAATCAGCCTACTGCAAAGGCATTGATTGAAAAAGTTGAGACAGAAGGTGTATATATTCCTGAAGGCTAATGCTATACAGCAGCAGATTTCGATGTTAAGTATGCAGTTAATACAATTGCAGAAGGCAAATAGTGAATCGAGTTCCGGTTAGCAGTCGCTTGATATATGGACGCAGGCAAAGTGAATTGAATATTGGGAGTAGTGATTGGCGGGCGAATGCCCGCCTTTTCAATTTGATCATAAATGAGTTCAATTAAGTCAAAATTCAAAAAATGACTAAGTTGAAGATGATTTTAAGGGAATGATAAATTGTTTGTGGGAATCAATTCAATCTGTAGTAACAGATATTTTTTCCTGAGCCTTCACGTTTAAGTTCTTCTGATGCTACCAACTTACGGAGAGCACCCTCAATGGAACTTACACTAAGAGACGGACAAAGTTCACGGATATCTTGCTTGGTGAAACGACCTATTTTGTTCAGCGTAGCACGTCTTACTGTTTCCAACGCAGGCAGTTTAGTTTCCACCAGAGCATATCGATCTTCAAAATCCTTATAAGCTGCAAGAACAGTTCCAAGCAGATATTTGATAAAAGGAACGGCGTCATCAGTCCCTTCATGCCATCCAATCTGTGCCTGACCGAGGGCAGCGTAGTAGAGGTCTTTGTTTTTTGCAATTTTGGCTTCCAAAGAAATATACTTTCCGACATAGAAACCATTTCTATAAAGCAATAGGGTTGTGAGTAGCCGGCTCATTCTTCCATTTCCATCGTTAAACGGATGAATACATAGGAAATCATGAATAAATACTGGGATCGCAATCAGCGGTTCGACTTCCATATTTCCAATGACACGATTGTATTCCTCGCAGATTTTATCCAGTGCCTCCGGTGTTTCGTAAGGAGCAAGCGGAGTGAATAAAGTTTCCGCATGGCCATCCTGGTAAGTGGCACTGATATAATTCTGAACACTTTTGGTTTTACCCGCCATAGGATTATTCATATGGCTATACAGAATTTTATGCAGTTGCAAGATATAGTTCTGCGTAATCGGAATAGCATCAAAACTTTCTTGAATAATGTTCAGCACATCACGATATCCGGCAATTTCTTGCTCATCACGGTTCTTTGGTGTCGTTTTTTCTTCGACCAGTTGCTTAATACGGGTGCTTGTAGTCACAATGCCTTCAATGGCATTGGAAGCCTCAGTACTTTGCACCTTTGCAATCTCAACCAGTTTTTCGAGTTCTTCCGGTCGCTGTTTCAGATACATTTCCTGTTTTCCTGCTTCTTTATATATAGCTGCAATCAGAGCCAGGATATCTGAATCCCACTTTTGATTCTTAATTTCGGAATAATTAAAAGTTCTCATGACCTCACCTCCAAGTAATTCCCCTTAAATCATAGTGAAAAATAAGGGGAAAGTCAATGAAATGAGGGGATATTCCCTTAATAGTATCTCATTTTAAAGGGAATATATTCCGGGATTATATAAATAAAATTCCTCGCTCATCGTATACAGAAACATAGGAGGAAATAATTGGCATGTGAAATGTTTGGGGCTCGGGCGATGAGAATTGAATATGGGGAGTAATGATTGGCGGGCGATGGCCCGCCTTTTTTTTAATATTATTTAGAAAGACATACAAAAGTCGCACCTGCTAAACTGCAAGTGCGACATATTTGTAAATATTACGAGTCCTACGCAGCTCCAGGACGGAACAACATATGACTCTATAGGTATTATACAACATAATTATATGAAGTCAATAAAAAAAATATTCCGGAAGTTAATCTTCTGTTGTAACGAATTTTTCGTTTACAGGATACGAGAAATTTTTGCCTATTTTTTGGAAACCGTATTCTATATAACGTGATTTGGGGATGTGGTTGTTTTCGGTGAGATTATGTAATTTGTTGAAAAGCTCAGTAATCCATTTTTGAAAATCTGTTTCAGGTTCTTTTAGATCAAGTTCATTTTCGTAGTAGTGCCTAACAATTCCAGCAAAAATATCTGCAAATTGTATTGCGGGAGTGACGGCAGAGCTAACAAAAAGTGGCATTTCAAGAATGTGATGAAATGAGCGCCCGAAATTAGTTTTGAAAAGAAAACCGGTAAGTGCTTCTGCAATCTTTCTATCAGCATCTTCATGAACTTCATCAAATATCATCATGGCCTTTCCGTAGTGATGGTGATTACAGTAAAATTCAATCTTTTTCATAAGAAGATAGTATTGTCTTGGTAAGTGATTTTCCGGAACGACAATAGTTTCGTCGGGCCTGTCCATAATAACGGCAAATATAGCAGCATCATAAGATGTAATAATGTCAACCATTCAGAAACTTTTTATATGGGAGAATACCAAGAAGAATATGTACTGCGTGAAGGTGATTTACTAATAGGTATGGATGGAGAGTTTAACATTGCGAGGTGGAAGAGCCGTGAGGCATTGTTAAATCAGAGAGTTTGCAGAATTATTGCGAAGGAAAAAACAGATGAAGAATATTTGAGATTTTATTTGGTGAAGGCACTAAAAGAAATAGAAGCAAGAACTTCATTTGCTACAGTTAAACATTTGTCTGCGAAGGAGCTTAATAAGCTAGAACTGGATATTCCAGAATATTGGGAACAAAAAGAAATATCGCAATCATTGAGAGTGATTGAACGACTGATTGAGTTGAGAAAAAAAGAATTAGAAGAACTTGACAACCTCATCAAATCCCGATTTGTCGAGCTGTTTGGTGACCCTAAATACAATAAAAGCAACCTTGAAAAAATCGGAGAAATAGGAGTATTAACAAGTGGAGGAACCCCATCCAGAACCAAACCAGAGTATTTCGAAGGAAATATTCGTTGGTATAGTGCAGGTGAATTGAACTCCTTGTATTTGCCTGATTCGGTCGAACACATTTCTGAGACAGCACTCCAACAATCAGCTGCAAAACTTTTTAATAAGGGCACTTTGATGATTGGGATGTACGATACTGCCGCATTTAAGATGGGGATATTGACAGAGGATTCGAGTTCTAATTTAGCAACTCAATATGATAAATTATTTCTGGATTGGCAAGCTGCAACAAAGGAACAGGCAGAAATCCTAAATCGTATATTTCAGAATAATGGATTTGATAATACAGCCAAAATCCTTGATTGTGCTTGTGGAATTGGAACGCAGGCTATTGGTGTTGCTTCACTTGGATATAGTGTGGCAGCTTCTGATTTAAGCGTTGGAGAACTTATCGAAGCAGAAAAAAGAGCAAAAGCGAATAATGTAGAAATTTGCTTTAAGCAGGCTGATTTCTGTTCATTATCAGATACATTTACAGAGAAGTTTGATATTGTTATTGCTATGGATAATGCACTACCACATATGCTGACAAGTAATGATTTGGAATCAGCAATTAAAAGCATTGTTAATCAGA
>SVFI01000024.1 GCA_015056905.1 Lachnospiraceae bacterium | reverse complement strand
TGAACGAACACGAAATCAAAATGGATTCGGCTAAAGCGAAGATGCTAAAAAGCCTGATAGACGATGACGGTGAGGACTTTGATTTTTTCGTCTAAAGGGTTCGTCAAGTTCGTGGGCGGGTCCACTCGATAGAACGGAAACGAACCCCGTTCTACAAGCTAAAATAGCGGTATCGGGCAATACGGTGTTATTGGAGGTACCTATATAATGGCATGACAAAAAGAGGATTCAATTGAATCCTCTTTTTATTGTCTTTGCAAGAATTTTTTGTTTGTATTACCATCAAAATAAATTCTCCTATAACCTTGAAAATTATGCATAAAACTGATATCATATACATAAGATAAAACTGTAATGTGTTACAGTTAGGGCTGGTCGAAAGACCCGGGTCCATCAGCACATGGGGAGGTTCCCCATGATTGGCGGGTATATTACCCGCCTTTTTTATTTTTGATATGCAGATGAAAGGCGTCCTATGAAAGAATTAAGTATTTTTATTGATGAGTCCGGTGATTTTGGTGAATATGCGCACCACTCACCATGGTATATAGTTACGATGGCGTTTCATGATCAGGAAGTGTCAATACAGGAACCGTTGGAATACTTAGAGAAAGAATTATCTCTTTTAGGGTTAGAAAATCACTGTGTACATACAGGTCCTATCATTCGAAAAGAGGAAGAATACTCTGAAATGGATTATTTAGAGCGTAGAAAGATATTTAATAAGATGGTTACGTTTATGAGACAGAGCGGAGTAAAATATAAGTCTTTTTATATTGAGAAGAAACATATCGCAGATATTGTTGAAGCGACCGGAAAACTTTCGAAGCAAATATCAGTTTTTATTAGGGAACATTACGATTTCTTACTTTCGTTTGATTTGGTTAAGATATATTATGATAATGGTCAGGTGGAGTTGAATAAAATATTATCAACTTTGTTTCATGCGTTTCTTCCGCGAGTGGAGTTTCGTAAAGTGAAGCCATCGGATTATAGATTATTTCAAGTGGCAGACATGATATGTACGTTTGAACTGCTCAAACTGAAAATAGAGAATCATTCCTTTTCAAAATCAGAAAAGATATTCTTTGGTTCGACGAATGATTTGAAGAGAAACTATTTGAAAATTGTAAATAGACAGGATATAGATCGTTAAGAAATTGAGCAACAGAAAAGAGTGATTGGAATGCATAAAAAAGAATTGAAGTATTTCAAGTTAATGGAAGATTTAAAAGAGATGATATTGCGGGGAGAGCTCAGGGCAGGGGATAAACTTCCTTCCGAGAATGAACTGTCGCAGCAGTATGCGGTCAGCCGTCAGACGGTAAGAAAAGCTCTTTCTATTTTAGAGAATGAAGGTTTTATTTATGCGGAGCACGGAAGAGGTACTTTTTGCTCGGAACTGGTACGGCACACCGGAAATTCCAAAAATATCGCTGTTATTACAACATATATTTCCGATTATATTTTTCCGCGTGTGATTAAAGGAATTGATACGGTCCTTACAAGGGAAGGATACAGTATTTTACTGAAAAATACCAAAAATTCCAGAAGCTTGGAAGCACGATGTCTGGAAGAAATTTTGCAGAAGGACATTGACGGTATTATCATAGAACCGAGCAAAAGTCAGATTTATTGTAAGCATTTAAACTTGTATAAAAAACTGGAAGAATATAATATTCCGTACGTTTTCATACAGGGATGTTTTGATCAGATGAAAGATAAGCCTCATATTTTGATGGATGACAGCAAAGGGGGATATCTGATTACGAAGCATTTGATTGAAACCGGGCACAAAAATATTGTCGGAGTATTTAAGTCGGATGATGTGCAGGGACAAAAGCGTCACAAAGGATATGTGAAGGCGCTTGTGGAAGCAGGAATTGCATATGACCCGGATAAAGTAATATGGTTTTATACGGAGGACAGAGTGATTCATCCGTATGAAAGTATCCGGAAAATGGCGGCGCAGCAGTATCCGATGGATGCAGTGGTATGTTACAACGACCAGATAGCCATGAAGGTCATACAGGCACTGACAGATGCAGGAATGAAAGTGCCGGAGGATATCTCGGTCACAGGATATGACAATTCCTACATCGTCGGAGAGAACGGTCTTAAGCTGACGACAATTGCGCACCCGCAGGAAAGATTGGGCGAGATGGCAGCAGAGCTTTTGCTTGATTTGATTCGAAACAAAGAAGAGATGGATGGACATCATCAAATATGGATTGAACCGGAAATTGTCATAGGTAATTCGTGCAAAAAAAACAACTTGTTATAATGTGCGTACAAGTAATATGATGAAATTACAATTTACATACAAAATGTAATGAAGGAGGTATTTGGCATGTTACAGAAAAAGGAGTACAAGTTTTGGTTTTGCACGGGGTCGCAGGATTTATACGGGGATGAGTGTCTGAGAAATGTGGCAGCGCATTCGCAGAAAATTGTAGAGGTAATGAATGCTTCTGGTATTCTTCCGTACGAGGTTGTGTGGAAACCGACAATGATTACCAATGAGGTGATTCGAAAAACATTCAATGAGGCGAATTTGGATGAGACATGTGCAGGGGTTATCACATGGATGCATACATTTTCACCGGCGAAATCATGGATACTCGGTTTACAGGAACTCAGAAAACCGTTACTCCATTTACATACACAGTTTAATGAAGAGATTCCGTATGACAGCATTGATATGGATTTTATGAATGAAAACCAGTCAGCACACGGTGACAGAGAGTACGGACATATCGTCAGCAGAATGCGCATAGAAAGAAAAGTAGTAGTCGGACATTATGCGGACTCTGTCGTAATCGGTAAAATCGCGTCATGGATGAGAACTGCCATCGGTATCGTTGAGAGCAGCCATATCCGTGTGATGCGTGTGGCAGACAATATGCGTAATGTTGCTGTGACAGAAGGAGATAAGGTAGAAGCTCAGATTAAGTTCGGCTGGGAAGTGGATGCGTATCCGGTGAATGAAATTGCGGAGAGTGTGGATGCAGTATCTGCTTCGGATGTAAATGCACTTGTAGATGAATATTATGAAAAATATGACATTCTTTTGGAGGGGAGAGATCCGGAAGAATTTAAGAAGCATGTTGCGGTACAGGCACAGATTGAACTTGGTTTTGAAAGATTTTTGGAAGAGAAAAATTATCAGGCAATCGTTACACACTTCGGCGATTTGGGTGTACTGAAACAGCTTCCGGGACTTGCCATCCAGCGTCTGATGGAAAAAGGCTACGGCTTCGGTGCAGAAGGTGACTGGAAGGTTGCGGCAATGGTTCGTCTGATGAAGATTATGACAGCGGATATCAAGAATGCGAAGGGTACTTCCATGTTGGAAGATTACACATACAACCTTGTAAAAGGAAAAGAAGGAATTTTACAGGCGCATATGCTTGAGATTTGTCCGACGATTGCGGAGGGACCGATCAGCATTAAATGCCAGCCGCTGAGTATGGGCGACAGAGAAGATCCGGCGCGATTAGTATTTTCTTCAAAAGAAGGTACGGGTGTTGCAACTTCGCTTGTTGACCTGGGTAACAGATTCCGTCTTATTATCAACGATGTTGATTGCAAAAAAGTAGAAAAGCCGATGCCTCATCTCCCGGTGGCGAATTGCTTCTGGACACCGCAGCCGGATATGTATACAGGTGCGGAAGCGTGGATTTTGGCCGGCGGTGCACATCATACAGCATTTTCATATGACCTTACGGCTGAGCAGATGGGCGACTGGGCCAACGCTATGGGAATTGAAGCGGTTTATATTGACAAAAATACAAAGATTCGTGAATTTAAACGCGATCTGATGCTCGGAGAGGTTTTTTACAGATAAATACAAGTAATGTATAGGAGGATTAGGGTATGGAAATGAAACAGTTAATTGAAGCGGGAAAAACTTCGCTTGGTATTGAATTTGGTTCTACCAGAATTAAAGCGGTATTGATCGACGATAACGGGAATCCGTTAGCATCGGGTAGCCACGAGTGGGAAAACCAGTATGTGGATGGTGTTTGGACCTATTCTATGGAGAGTGTGTGGAAAGGTCTTCAGGATTGTTATCAGGATCTTGCCGGCGATGTGAAGAAACAGTATGATGCAGAGCTTACCACGTTCGGCGCCATCGGTTTTTCTGCCATGATGCACGGATATCTTGCATTTGACAAGGATGACAATCTTCTTGTTCCTTTCAGAACATGGAGAAATACCATTACAGAGCAGGCAGCAGGTATTTTGACAGAAAAGTTTCATTACAATATTCCGCAGCGCTGGAGTATCTCGCATTTATATCAGGCAATTTTAAACAAAGAGGAACATGTAAAAGATGTGGCGTTCTTTACAACGCTTGCAGGTTATGTGCATTACAAACTGACAGGCGAAAAGGTGCTCGGTGTCGGTGATGCGTCTGGAATGTTCCCGATTGATATGAACACAGGAAATTATGACAGCAAAATGCTTGCTACATTTAATGAGCTCGTTGCACCGGAAGGATTTAGATGGAAACTGGAAGATATTCTTCCTGTAGTTCGCGTGGCAGGTGAATCTGCAGGTACACTTACAGAGGAAGGCGCAGCTCTCCTTGACGTGAGCGGAAAGCTTTCAGCAGGTATTCCTGTATGTCCTCCGGAAGGAGACGCAGGAACCGGTATGGTGGCAACGAATTCGGTCGGTATGAGAACAGGAAACGTTTCTGCGGGTACCAGTGTATTTGCCATGATTGTATTAGAAAAGGAATTATCCAAAGTTTATCCGGAAATTGATCTTGTAACAACACCGGACGGAGCGCTTGTCGGAATGGTACATTGCAATAACTGTACATCGGAGATGAATGCATGGGTTTCCGTATTTGATGAGTTTGCGCAGAGTATCGGTGCAAGTGTAGATAAAAATACACTCTTTACCACACTTTATAATAAAGCTTTGGAAGGTGACGCAGATTGTGGTGGCCTCTTATCATACAATTATACATCAGGTGAACCGGTGACGGGATTTGACGAAGGGGCACCGTTGTTTGTTCGTAAAGCGGAAGATAAGTTTACATTGGCTAACTTTATGAGAATGCATTTATATTCATCTCTCGCAGCACTCAAAGCGGGTCTTGACCTTATGTTCAAGGAAGAAGATGTAAAAGTAGACAGAATGTTCGGACATGGCGGATTGTTTAAAACGAAGGGTGTCGGACAGAGAATAGCGGCAGCAGCGATGAACACTTCCGTTTCTGTGATGGAAACAGCAGGTGAAGGCGGTGCATGGGGTATTGCTCTTTTGGCAGCATTCATGAAAGATGCCGGCGAGGGCGTGACACTGCAGCAGTATCTGGATGAGAAAATTTTTGCGGGACAGAGCGGAACGAGCATGGAACCGGATGCAAGTGATGTCGCAGGTTTTGATGCGTTTATGAAACGTTACATGGCAGGTCTTGCTATTGAGCATGCAGCTGTGGATGTGCTCAAATAGCCGGAAGGAGAGTATTATGTTAGAAGAATTAAAGAGACAGGTATATGAAGCAAATATGTTACTTCCGAAATATGGCCTTGTTACCTTTACATGGGGTAATGTAAGCGGAATTGACAGAGAGAGCGGATTGTTTGTCATTAAGCCGAGCGGAGTGGAGTATGATCAGCTTTCTCCGGATGATATGGTTGTTATGGATTTGAACGGCAATAAGGTGGAGGGAAAATACAAACCTTCTTCTGATACAGCGACGCATTTGGAATTGTATAAGGCGTTTCCGGAAATCGGCGGAGTTGTACATACACATTCTTCATATGCAACCAGTTGGGCCCAGGCGGGAAGAAGCATTCCGTGTTACGGGACGACACATGCAGATTATATGTACGGAGAAATACCTTGTGTGCGTTGCCTGACGAAAGATGAAATCGAAGATGCGTATGAGGAAAACACAGGACATCTGATTGTAAATGAATTCAAAGCCATGAAGAAAGAACCGATGGCAACGCCTGCTGTTCTTTGTAAGAATCATGGTCCGTTTGCCTGGGGGAAAGATGCGATGGATGCAGTGCACAATGCGGTTGTGCTGGAAGAAGTTGCCAAGATGGCATATCGCACCGAACTTATCAATTCTGAAGTCAAGGCGGCACCGCAGGAATTACAGGATAAACACTATTTCAGAAAACACGGGGCAAATGCCTATTATGGACAGTAAATGTTTGAAAAGCGGGGAGAATTCCCCGCTTTTTTGTTGTAATTTTCCGGTGGGCAAGGTATTCTTAAGATAGTTGTGAAAAGGCAATGGATAATATAGGGGAGAGTAAAATGTTAAAGGTTTTTTTGGTCGAAGATGAAGTGGTTGTGCGAGAAGGTATAAAAAATAATATTGATTGGGCAGGGAACGGGTATGAGTTTTGCGGTGAAGCCAGTGATGGAGAACTTGCATTCCCGATGATCCAAAAGTGTAAACCCGATATTTTGATTACGGATATCAAAATGCCTTTCATGGATGGGCTTACGCTCAGCAAGCTTGTCAAAAAAGAAATGCCTTGGATTGAAATTATCATTTTGACCGGATATCAGGAATTTGAATATGCCAAGGAAGGAATTGACATCGGTGTAGCGAAATATTTATCAAAACCGATTAGCGGAAGTGAATTGCTCAAAGAAGTAGATGCTCTTGCTGCAATTATACAGGCCAAGCAGGAGGAACGGGAAATCAGGGATAAATATACCCGTGAGATGGAGGAGAATATTGAAAGAGAGAAGACGGAATTGTTTCAGCTTCTTGTCACAGGAGGAAAAAGTGCTGCAGAAATGCATGAAATGGCGCGGAAGATAGAAATTGACCTCTCTGCAATCTGGTATAATATCATAATTATAAAAGCGCGTTCCACAAAAAAAGCGCAGGAGGAATATTCCGCAAGCATCATAAAGGCTAATGAAGAAATAAAAGAGTATATTGTGCAGGAAGGACTCATAGGATTCGAAGGCGATTTGGACGGAAAGCTTATCATTATTAAGGCGGATACACGGGAGGAACTGGAACAAAAGCAGGATGAATTTATTGCCGGGATGAAGAACGTATATGCAAAGTATGAAAATATTCGTTACTTTGGTGGTGTCGGAGAGGCGGTAAACAGACTGACTGAGTTGCCGGAGGCATATGCGAAAGCAAATCAGGCAATGGCACAGCAATATCTTGTGAGTGAAAGTCGAATTGTGCATTACCTGGAACTTAAAAGCGGCGTAGCACAGGAAGAGTTTAATATCCGCAGTATTGACCCGAAACAGGTGGATAGCAGTAAGGTTCGGGAGTTCTTAAAAGTCGGTTCGTTGGATGAAGCAGAATATTTTGTGGAGGCGTTCTTCGGAGGCTTTGGGACAAATGCGATGAACTCCAAAATGTTTCTTCAATATATCACAATGGATATCTATTTCAGCGTGATAGATTTTGTGGGAAGTGTGCAAAGGGAGAGAGATGAGATAGAAGCGATTGATCCTCTTTCCGAGGCATTCAACACGACAGAAAATGCCAAACTGTATGTTCGAAAGATTATAAAGCAAGCAATTGAGATGAGGAATGAGATTGCAAATGACCGATATGGTGATGTGGTCAATGATGTGATGCGTTACATTGATGAACATTATTCGGAAGAGGATTTGTCTTTAAATACGCTTGCGACGAGTGTGAATTTTTCGCCGAATCATTTGAGTGCAGTTTTCAGTCAGAAGACGGGACGTACGATTATAAAATACTTGACGGATTATCGTATGAATAAGGCGAAGGAATTGTTGCGCTGCACAGGAAAACGGAGCAGTGTTATCAGCTTAGAGGTCGGATATAAAGATCCGCACTATTTTTCTTACTTATTTAAGAAGACGCAGGGGATGACACCGACGCAGTACCGCGGAGGAAAAGTTGTAGAAGGAGAAGAATAAATGAGGGAAAAAATCAGACAGATTTACAACAGGTCGACTCTTACCGCCAAAATCAGATATTCTTACATATTGTTGCTTGTGCCGATTGTTGCCTTCTTGATTTTTTGTTTTTATAACTTATGGAACGGAAATCAAGAGTATGGGAAGATGATTAATTCGGCAGTGGCAGCCAGCAAGTTCAGTTTAGATTTCAAGAAGGATTTTGACTACGAGACCTATTTGTTGATTGTGGAAAATAAGACAATTGAAGAATCGAATTTGCACAATCTTCTGGGTGAAGCCAATCATGTTGTGAATGAATTGGAAAGCCTGACGAATTCCAAAAAGAACAGTGAACATTTGAGTAGTGTAAAAAAATATCTCAAAAACTTAGAAAACTACATTGCCCGTATTGAAGAAAATTTAAAAAAGGGAAATAAATACGAAGAGAACATAGAAATATGGGAGAACGATGTGCAAATTGTGACAGCGTTGCTGCGCGAAACCATTTTCCAGTACATATATTATGAAATTCGGGATATTCAGGAATCACGAGCAGAATATCAGAATTTTTTTATGACGATGATACGTTTTTCTGTGTTGGCGTTTGTGCTGATTTTGGTGCTTATTGTTATCATGTCGTATTACATTCCTTTGAGTATTACCCAGCCGATTATAGAATTGAGTGAGGTGACAGATCAGGTATCCAAGGGAGACCTTTCTGTGCGGTCCGAGGTGCGCAACGGTGCGGAGATGGAGGTGCTCAGTAATTCACTGAATGCGATGATTGATAAGATTAACGAGCTTCTCGAGCAGGTCAAAAAGGAGCAGATTCGTTTGCGAAAGGCAGAGTTTGAGTTATTGCAGTCGCAAATCAATCCGCATTTTTTGTATAATACGCTCGATACGATCGTGTGGCTGGCGGAAGCAGGGGAGCAGGAAAAAGTTGTGAGTATGGTAGGAAGTCTTTCTGAGTTTTTCAGAACTTCCTTAAATCAGGGAAAAGATATCATTTCCATCAAAGAAGAACTTTTGCATGTGCGCAGCTACTTGGAGATACAGCAGGTCCGGTATCGGGATATATTAGAGTATGAGATTCAGGTGGATGAGGGATTGTATTCTTATATGATTCCGAAAATTACAATCCAGCCCCTGGTTGAGAATGCGCTTTATCACGGAATTAAGAATAAGAGAGGTATAGGAAAAATAACGATTTCAGGCCGCAAGCAAAAAAACGGATTTGAGATTCGAATAGAAGATAACGGAATCGGGATGACAGAAGAACGAATGGCAGAGGTGCGCGACGGTATTTTGCACAAAGTTCCGACAGAAAAGGATATGTATGGTTTATATAATGTGAACGAAAGAATTCGTTTAAATTTCGGTGAGGAGTATGGGTTAGAACTCGATAGCTTGTATAATGAAGGCACTGTAGTTGCCATTGTGCTACCATATGTTGAGTAGGGATAAAAAAATTAACTTTTGGCGTAAAAAATCCAACCCAATATTTTTAATGATAAAAATCTCAACTTTTACGGGGTGAATGTGCATGGAATTCTTTACATTTTTTTTATAATATAAGAGCATCAAAGAAATGGTTCTTTGAAAAAACATTATGGGAGGAAAAAAATGAAAAGAAAAATTTTAGCACTCATTTTAGCAACAGCTATGGTATTCGGCCTTACAGCTTGTGGCGGTTCTGAAGAAGCATCTACAAGCGGTGGCTCAGGAGACTTAATCAAAGTCGGTATCATCAACAATGACCCGAACGAGTCAGGTTATCGTACAGCAAACGATAAAGACTTAAAAGCTACTTTCACAGAAGAAAATGGTTATGAAGCTTCATTTGCTTATAGCTTAAAGAACGATGAGCAGATTACAGCAGCTCAGAAGTTCATCCAGGACGGTGTTGATTACCTTCTTCTCTCAGCTGCAGATACAGCTGGTTGGGATTCAGTGTTACAGGATGCAAAAGATGCAGGTATCAGAGTAATCTTATTTGACCGTACAATCGACGCAGACCCAAGCCTTTACGAAGCTTCTATCGTTTCTGATATGGACAAAGAAGGCCAGACAGCAGTTGATTGGTTAAAATCTCAGAACCTCAGCGAATACAACATCATCCACATTCAGGGTGTTATGGGTTCAGCAGCTCAGAAGGGTCGTTCTGGTGCAGTTGATGCAGCAGTAGCTTCTGACGGATGGAACATCGTTACACAGCAGACAGCTGAGTGGAATGCTGAAAAAGCACAGCAGATCGTACAGTCAGTTATCGACTCTGGCGAATCTTTCAACGTAATCTACGCTGAAAACGACGATATGGCTAAAGGTGCTGTAGCAGCTCTTGACAAAGCAAACATCTCTCACGGCGTTGGCAAAGACGTTATCGTTATGGGATTTGACTGCAACAAATGGGCATTAGAAGAATTACTTGCTCAGAATTGGAACTATGATGGACAGTGTAACCCATTCCAGTCTTCATACATCGACAGCGTAATCAAAGATCTTGAAGCAGGAAAAGAGATTACAGAAAAAGTTATCATCATGGATGAAAAAGGATTTGATGCAACTACAATCACACAGGAAGACGTAGACAAATACGGAATCTAATTTGATCATTTCCCTATATTAAAGATATTAAAACGTGACGTTGCGTGAATTCTCACGTGGCGTCGCGTTTTGTTTTACAAATTATTAGCGAATAAATTCGGAGGTGAATCCAAAAGTGAAAGAAAACGCTGTATTGGAAATGAAAAATATACATAAAAGTTTTCCGGGGGTTCGTGCGCTTCAAGGCGTAAATTTTACTTTGTGTAAAGGTGAAATTCATGCACTTATGGGTGAAAACGGAGCCGGAAAGTCAACTTTGATTAAGGTTCTGACAGGTGTATACGGAAAGGATGAAGGACAGATTTTTCTTGAAGGAAAAGAAGAGGCTGTAGCTATTCGTTCGCCGCAGGATGCACAAAGACTGGGTATCAGTACCGTGTATCAGGAGATTACATTGTGTCCAAATCTTTCAGTGGCTGAAAATATGTATATTGGTCGTTCGGAAAAAATTTGCCAGAATTGGAAGAAAATGAATGCGGACGCAGATAGAATTTTACAATCGCTTGATATTCCTGCAAAATCAACACAGCAGCTGGCAAGTTGTTCGATTGCAGTACAGCAGATGGTAGCGATTGCACGTGCTGTGGACATGGATTGTAAAGTTTTGATTTTAGATGAACCGACATCTTCTTTGGACGAACAGGAAGTAGAAAAACTGTTCAAGTTGATGAGAGATTTGAAAGCAAGGGGTGTTGGTATTATTTTCGTAACACACTTCCTGGACCAGGTGTATGAAGTGTGTGATAAAATCACGGTTTTACGAGACGGAAAACTTGTCGGAGAGTATGCAATTAAGGATTTACCGAGATTGCAGCTGGTTTCCAAAATGCTTGGAAAAGAGCTGGATGATATGTCTGATATTCAGGGAGAACATAAGGCATATGAAGCAAAAAGCGGTGAGGAACCTGTATTTGAAGCAGAAAATCTTGAGAGTGATGCGGGAATCAAACCATTTGATTTCTACATCAGAAAAGGTGAAGTAAATGGATTTACAGGTCTTCTCGGTTCCGGACGAAGCGAATGTGTGCGTGCGATATTTGGTGCGGATAAAGTAATCGGCGGAACGGTTAAGAAAGATGGTAAAGTTGTTAAAATCAACAAACCAATCGATGCTATGCGTCAGGGAATTGCATATCTTCCGGAGGATAGAAAGAAAGACGGTATTGTAGGTGATCTTTCTGTTCGTGAGAATATCATTCTTGCACTGCAGGTGTTGAAAGGTTTCTGGAAACCTTTTACCAAAGCAGAAGCATACAAATTCGCGGATGAATACATTAAACTTTTAGATATCAAAACTGCATCTGCAGATACACCGATTAAATCGTTGTCCGGTGGTAATCAGCAGAAAGTAATTTTAGCGCGTTGGCTTTTGACACATCCGGAATATCTGATTTTGGATGAACCGACAAGAGGTATTGATGTCGGTACTAAGGTTGATATTCAGAAATTAGTACTTAAACTTGCATCTGAAGGTATGAGTGTTACCTTTATTTCATCCGAAACAGATGAAATGTTGCGTACCTGTTCCCGTCTGGTTGTAATGAGAGACCGTAAAGTGGTAGGAGAACTTTCAGGTAGCGATTTGAATCAGAATATGATTATGAGTACGATTGCCGGAGGTGACAAGAAATAATGAAGAAGATTTTTTCAAACCAGATTTTTATTCCGATAGCAGCATTGTTGTTGCTTGCAGTATTTAACTTAATTGTTGACCCGTCGTTTTATAAGATTACATTGGGATACAACAGTGCGGGAGACCCGGTATTGTCCGGTTATCTTATGACAATTTTAGACTTCGGTTCAGAACTTGTAATTTTAGCAATCGGTATGACGCTTGTAACAGCAGCATCCGGTGGTCAGGATATTAGTGTGGGTGCAACGATTGCCATTGCCGGCAGTGTGATTCTTCGTGTTCTCTGCGGTACGGATTCAAGACCTGAAACTCTTCAGGCTCCTGTCATTGTGGCATTTTTGGTTGCTTGTGTTGTTGCGATGCTATTTGGTGCATTTAACGGTGTGCTTGTTGCGTTCTTTAAGATTCAGCCGATGGTTGCAACCTTGATATTATTTACGGCAGGACGTTCCATTGCAGCTTGGATTAATAACAACGAGTTGCCGATTATCAGTGAACCTTCCTTTGCATATTATGGTGGGTTTATTCCGGGAATTCCGATTCCTACTCCGTTTTTCATTGCGGTTGCCTGCATTATCGTGACAGTGCTTGCGCTGAAGTTTACCAACCTTGGTCTTTATACACAGGCAGTTGGTATCAATGAACATTCTTCCAGATTGAATGGTTTGAACCCGGCATTTATTAAGTTTTTAAGCTTTGTGATTCTTGGGTTATGCGTAGCGGTAGTTGGTCTTATCAAGGTAAGCCGTCTGTCTACCATTAACTATTCGGTTGTTGCAAAAGATATCGAAATGGATGCTATTCTTGCAGTTGCTCTTGGAGGAAATGCACTTAGCGGCGGTAAGTTTAATATGTGGGCATCTGTACTTGGTGCGTATGTGATTCAGTTCCTGACAACAACATTGTACAAATTCAATGTTCAGTCAGACGCTCTTTCTGCATATAAGGCAGTTGTCGTAATCGTTCTTGTTGTACTGAGTGCGCCGACTGTACGAGAAGCGTTATCTAAGTTCGGTAAAAGAATCAAAGTAAAAACAAGCAGAAAGGAGGTTGCATAATATGTCAAAAAATACTAAACCGGCCACATCAGGTGTGCGCATGAGTGACAGAATTAAAAATATGACAGATGCAAATCTGCTCCTTACGATTACAATTGTTGTTTTCTTTGCAATGTATATCGGTGCCATTGTTTTTCAGGGAAAAGGATTTTTAAAACCACAGACATTTTTTAATATTTTAAATGCCAATGCAGCCTTGATTATACTTGCGTGCGGTATGAGTCTTGTTATGATTACAGGCGGAATTGATATTTCTGTCGGTGGTGTAACAGCTCTGGTAAGTATGTGTTGTGCTGTTTATCTGGACTATCACGGCGGAAGCGTATTCGGTTCTATGTTGATTGCTATCGGTATCGGATTGGCATTCGGTCTTGTACAGGGATATTTGGTGGCATATTTGGATATTCAGCCGTTTATAGTCTCGCTCGCCGGTATGTTCTTTGCCCGAGGTATGACAACGATTGTAAATACCAATCCGTTTAATGTAGTAAACGAAGATTTCGTTGCTTTAAAATCGACACGAATTACGGTTCCGGGTCTTGGTTCCGTCAACAAGGTCGGAGAGTATGTAAATGCGTACATTGAAATCGGTGTGGTGGTAGCTTTATTAGTTGTAGTGGTTATGTTCTGTGTACTCAGATGGACAAAACTCGGACGCGCATTCTATGCGGTCGGAGGAAATACACAGAGTTCTTTGATGCTCGGTATCAATGTAAAAAGAACCAAATTTTACTCTCATTTAATTTGCAGCCTTCTGGCTGGTATCGGAGGATATGTATACTTTTTACATGTTGGCTCCGGAGCTGCATCTCATGCAAGTGGTGCGGAAATGAATGCCATTGCATCTTCCATTATCGGTGGAACGATGTTGACAGGTGGTGTCGGTAACATTATCGGAACGTTCTTCGGTGTGTTATCGCTCAGTACGATTCAGAATATTGTTTCATCTGCCGGTCTTGATCAGGCATGGTGGACAGGAATTACGATTGCTGCGATGCTTTGTCTCTTCCTTGTTGTTCAGAGTGTTGTAATTGCCAGAAAAAAAACAGGGACAAAAACGAAAAAATAAGGTATAATATATGTACATATCGGAAGAGGAGGAATCAGCTATATGAGGATTCCTCTTTTCCCGATTGTAAAGGACAATAATGTTTTCGATAAGGGGGAAAACAGATGACGAATAAGAGCAAGTTCAAGGGCAGCAAAAAACGTAGGTTGAATATGTTTGGAATGTTAATGTTTCTTACTATGATACCACTCTTGTTATCGATAGCACTTATCAGTGTTATCTCTTTGAATGTTACAAAAACCAATCTGGAAAACGCGGCGGAGGAGAAGTTATATGTTGTGGCCAATAACTTGTCGAACCATTGCCGTGAAAATGAAATCAGTTATGCGACGGCAGAACAGTACCATGATTATATTGACAGTTTAAAAGATCAGGGTATTGAGATGGCAATCATTATCAAAGATTCGCCGAGCGTTGCATCTATTAAGAATGAAAATGATTACCGCGTTCGAGACATTGAGGTTTCAGAGGAAATCTATGCCAAAGGCGAGAACGGGTATTACAATAACGAAATTTTGATTGATAATAAAGTGTACTACGGATATTATATGCCGATTACTTTGCACGATGAGGTTATCGGTATGGCTTTTGCCGCACAGTTGCGTGACAATGTGACGGAGGCGGTTCAGAGCAGCATTGTCAATTTTGTTTCGATTGCGATTGTTTTAGTTGCGGTATTTACGTTAATTACTCTTTTATTCAGCAGAGGATTACTGAAAGCGTTCCGTACACTTGACGAAAATGTCAATGCGCTGGCACAAGGTGATTTGAGTGCCAAAAAAGAAGAAAAGAGTTCCATTATGGAGGTACATAATTTACTGTCTTCTTCGAAACGTATGCAGGAAAACATTTCCGGTGTAATCGGAAAAGTAAAAGATGTATCAGGTAATTTGGCAGGTAATGTATCGGAAGTGACAGCGCTGAGCCAGAAGAGTTCTGACAGAGCACAAAGTATTACGATGGCGATGCAGGAATTGTCTGATTCGACGATGAACATGACGGAAAGTGTGCAGGATATCAATTTGCAGATGCTTGAGATTGGGAATTGCGTGACGGATATTTCCGACAATGTGGACCGGCTGTATGCGACATCCGAGAACATTCAGAGAGTCAGCGAAGAAGCAAAAGAAAGTATGCAGACGATTATGGAAAATACGGTTCAGTCTGTAAATGCCGTAACGGATATTACAACACAGATTAAGGAAACCAACGAGTCCATTACAGGCATTGATGCAGCGGTTGAACTGATTCTTTCTATTTCTGAACAGACACAGCTTTTAAGTTTGAATGCTTCCATTGAGGCAGCGCGTGCAGGTGCTATGGGCAAAGGTTTTTCGGTTGTTGCGGAAGAAATTCGTAATCTGTCTGAGCAGAGTGCGGAAGGCGCTGAGATGATTAAGAATATTGCCAAAGTCATTGTTGATAAATCGCACAAGTCCGTTATGCTTGCAGAGGACGTACATGCTTTGATTATGATGGAGCAGGAAAATGTGTCAAAAACACAGCAGAAGTACGAGGAATTGAGTGCAGATATTGATTGTACGGTAAAAGAAATCAAGTCGATTTCGCAGAAGACGGACAATTTGACTGAATACAAAGAGAAGGTAGTCGACCATGTTCAGAGTCTTAGTGCGATTAGTGAAGAGAATGCGGCTAGTAATCAGGAAGTGAATGCCAACGTATTTGAGATTATGTCAGATGTGCAGAATGTGACGGACAATTGTGAGCGAATGAATTTAATGGCACATGAGCTTGAACAATCGGTACAATACTTTCATGAGTAAGAAAGAACGGGGACTATTGTGAAAAAATCAATCATAGGGATAGTTGCTTTGATTATGGGTATAGGGCTCATATCTTGCGGTTTTTCCGGTGAATCTGTAGAAAAGACAGAATCAGTACAGACATCAGAACCTAATAAGCGTATCGTGGTGGGATTTTCTCAATTAGGTGCGGAGTCAGACTGGCGAAGTGCCAATACAGAGTCGATGAAATCCGCGTTTACGTTGGAAAACGGGTACGATTTTATTTTTGAAGACGGCCAGCAGAAGCAGTCCAATCAGATTACGGCAATTCGAATGTTTATACAGCAGGAAGTGGATTATATTGTACTTGCGCCTGTGACGGAAACCGGATGGGATACCGTTTTGCAGGAGGCAAAGGATGTAGGTATTCCGGTAATTATAGTAGACCGAATGGTAGATGTTGAGGATGAGAGTCTGTTTACATGTTGGGTTGGCTCTGATTTTGAATTGGAAGGCAAAAAAGTTGCTGAATGGTTAAACCAATATGCACTTAAAAATGGGATAGCACCGGAGTCTCTTAATATCGTAAACATACAGGGAACCATCGGAGCATCTGCACAGATTGGAAGAACCAAGGGACTGAATGATATGGCAGCCAAATACGGCTGGAATATATTGGCGGAACAAACAGGAGATTTTACTCAGGCAAGAGGAAAAGAGGTTATGAAATCTTTTCTGAAGCAATATGATGATATTAATGTTGTATATTGTGAGAATGATAATCAGGCGTTCGGAGCAATAGAGGCGATTGAAGAAGCAGGTAAAAAGAGTGGTTCGGACATTGTAAACGGTGAAATTATGGTGCTGTCCTTTGACGGTGTAAATGATGATTCCATGCGCTATGTTTTGGAAGATAAAATTACTTGTATCGCGGAGTGTAATCCGCTTCACGGACCGCGTGTTCAATCTATAATTGAACAGTTGGAGAAAGGGGAGGCACCAGAAAAATTTTCGTATGTAGATGAACAAATATTCAGTGCCTGCGAAGAGATACGGACGCTCAGCGTGGGTGAAAAAATATATCCGGTAACAATGGTTACGCCGGAGATGGCGACATCAAAGGCAGAGGAAGAGTGAGGATATTGCTTATGTGTGTAGGAACCCAATGGAAAAAAAGAATAGTGGCAATCTTTATGGTGAGTATGTTGGGATTGTTTGGCTGCGCAGCGCCGGAAGATGCAAGTGAAAGTCTTGAACTGGTGCGTGCCGATGCTCCGACGTATAGTGATGAATATATTACTGTTGGATTTATCCAAACGGGGAAGGAGTCGGATTGGCGTGATGCCAACACAAATGACTTTCTTTCAACTTTCACACGGGAAAACGGATATAATTTGATATACATCGATGGTAATTCCGATTCTGATCGTCAGATAAAAGCAATGAATGATTTGATAAGTCAGGAAGTGGACTATATTATTATTGACCCTATTGTGGAAACGGGATGGAATGATTCCCTTCTTGCAGCGCAGGAAAAGGGGATTCCTGTGATAGTTTCGGACCGAATGGTAAATGCGGATGAGTCACTATATACTTGTTGGATTGGGTCTGATTTTGAGACAGAGGGACATAAGGCAGCAAAATGGTTGGAAGAATATTTGGAATCCGTAGGAAGAACGGATGAGACAATCCGCATCGTGATATTGGAGGGAACAGAAGGTGCTTCTGCGGCCATCGGAAGAACCAATGGATTAAATGCTGAGATAGAAAAACATGAAAATTGGGAAGTTCTTACGACAAGATGTGCCAATTTTACCCAAGGTGAGGGTAAAAATATCATGGAAGAAATACTGAAAGAGTATGAGGATATTGACGTGCTTATTTCAGAAAATGATAACATGATGTTCGGAGCCATGAAAGCGATGGAACAGGCGGGAGTCAGTTACGGAGTGGATGGTGATGTGATTACGGTCTCATTTGATGCGCTCCATGAAGCGTTTGAACTGATGATGGAAGGAAAACTTATGGTTTCCGTGGAATGTAATCCTTTGATTGCAGGCCTGTCGCATGAGGTGATACAAAAACTGGAAGCCGGTGAAGAGATAGATATGGTCAATTATGTAGAGGAGTCAGTATTTTCTTATGAGAATGCTGCAGATTACATAAATGAACGTAAATATTAAGTGAGGGATTTTATGAAGAAATCTTTAAGGAATAAGATTATAGTTCTTTTAATCGGATTTGTTGTCATAATGAATCTTGTCTCTATCTCTATGAACTATAATAACTTTGTAACTTCAAATAAGCAGTTTAGCTATTCGACGGCCAGTACAGTAGCAAATACATGCTCGTTGATTTTGGATGTAGATAAGCTTGGCACATATGTGAATAGCGGACGGCGTGACAGTGCGTACTATGAAATGTGGAATAAGTTGCTCGATTACAAAAATACCAATGAAGAAATCGAGGAGCTTTCCGTTGTTTGGTTTGATGAGGATGGAGGTCACTATATATTTGATACAAATTTGACTTCCGATGGAGCGTTTCTGGGAGATAAAAAAGATTTTGACAGCAAACAACTGGAACAAAAAGAAAAATTGATTCAGGGAAGTGAAGTGGGATTCCTTGTTTATCAGGGCAGATTGGATGTATATCGTCCGGTGTTGTCTTCTTACAATATTCCTATCGGATATGTAATTGTCGGTATTTCTACGCATGGAGCAGAAAAGGAACAGCATGCATATTTGTTGAATCTCATATTGATTACGTGTTTGCTTTCGCTGATATTATTGACGGGACTGGCATTTTTGTTTTCACGTTCTGTGATTCGACCGATAAATCTATTGTCAGAGGCGGCAGCTCACTATGTGGATACATGGAATGTGAATACAAAAGAGTCTTCCTTAAGTCAATTGACGATTGAAACGGGGGATGAGATTGAGCAACTGTTTGTTTCTGTAAAAAAGATGGAGTCAGACTTGTTGAATATCTCAGACAGTTTATCGATTGCAACGTGGAATAGTGAGCATGACAGCATGACGCAGCTGTATAATAAGCGCTATTTGGATGAGTGGATTGAAAAACACAATCATGAATTCGAAATCGGAGCGATATATTTTGATGTGGATAACCTCAAAAAGATGAATGATATCTGCGGACATGAAAGCGGAGACAGAGTTATCAGGAAAACAGCGCAGTTTATACAAAAACATCAGCCGAGAAACGGTATTAGTTTCCGCATCGGAGGCGATGAATTTTTGATGTTGATTCCTAATGAACCGGAGCGATTTATCAAAAATCTTACCGAAATTATGAAAGAGGATCCGGAAACATATTTATCGGAACCGGAGGATGAAGTGAAATGTCGTATCGCAATTGGTTATGCACACGGAATGGCAAGTGCTGATATGAATGATGTGATAGAGGCTGCTGATCAAAAAATGTATTTGGATAAGCAGAGTCATAGATAGTAATTTTGAGGTCGCAGTATGCGGCCTCAATGTACGATGAAGAAAGGCAGGGAACGCGATGGAAGATCAAAAGATTTATCTAGTCGGTGGAATTGCATTTACGGATATCAAACAGGCAAAACTTGCGCAGATAGAACAGAAGCGAATTGAGATTTTGGATGAAAAATTAAATTATAACGATATTGAAGCCGTGGCTAACGTATATAAGAAAGCGAGAGATAATCGTACGTTTCAGACACCGGTTGGTATTACATATATGCTTCGGCTTTATGACTGGCTGATAAAGAACAATTACGAAGGCGTGGACAAAATGTACGTCATCATGGAACAGGAACCGGATAAAGCGAACGTGGATAATTTGGAAAATGGGTTGTTGACGGAGCGTGATGAACTTTGGAAAAGCCGCTTGGAAAATCAGAAGAAGAAAGAATGGGTTCTTTCGAATAAACTTCGCACATCACTTTGGGTCAATGCAGTGCTGGTTGTTCTTGTGATATTACTTTTTGTAATCAGCCAGACAGGCAATAACCCGACGATTTTGAATTATAAGACTAAGATTATTAATCAGTATTCTGCATGGGAACAGGAACTGGAGCAGAGAGAGCAGGCGGTGGAGGAAAAGGAAGCTGAGCTTGGGATAATGTATGAGTCGACGGTTAGTGAATAGATCTTTTACTGACAGAATTTTGGGGATTTCACAGATTTAACATAAATGTATTGTATGGTAATAAAAGACAATACTAATGTTACGCACGTACTTTCAGATATTGAAGGTGTGCGGAATGATGAAAAGGAATGAATATGGAAAAGACCAAGATACTTGTTGTAGATGATGAAAGCAGAATGAGGAAACTTGTGAAGGACTTTCTTGTCCGAAGCAATTATGAAGTGCTGGAGGCAGAGGATGGTGCGCAGGCAGTTGATATGTATTTTACGGACCATAGTATCGCACTTATCATACTCGATGTGATGATGCCAAAGATGGATGGGTGGCAGGTGTGTCGTGAAATCAGAGCCTACTCTGAAGTGCCGATTATTATGCTCACAGCCAAGACGAGCGAACAGGATGAACTTTTAGGATTTCAGCTCGGTGTGGATGAATATATTTCAAAGCCGTTCAGCCCGAAGATTCTTGTGGCGAGAGTGGAAGCTGTGCTGCGCCGCAGCAGTGGTGCTTCGGCGGATAATGTGCTTACTGCCGGAGATATTACGATTGACAAGGCGGCTCACATTGTGACCATCGGTGAAAAGCAGGTAGACCTCAGTTATAAGGAATTTGAGCTATTGACCTATTTCGTTGAGAATCAGGGAATTGCATTATCGCGTGAAGTGATATTAAACCATGTGTGGAATTATGATTATTTCGGTGATGCAAGAACCATTGATACGCATGTCAAAAAACTTCGCAGCAAGATGGGACAGCAGGGCGAATATATCAAAACCATCTGGGGCATGGGATACAAATTTGAGTGTTAGCAATGAGCAGAGCAAAAAGAGTGTCAGAAGCGTGATGCGAGTTTACTCGCGTGAACGCTTCTGACACTCTTTTTATTGTGCGAAGCACAGACAGTGAGCGAACTTGTTCGCGAACTGAAGGTTTCCGAGCGGATTGCAGGTAAGTTTGATATCAGTTATAATGAGGGTGGTAGGTATGAATTTAGCAATGCTTTTAATTTTGTTGCTAAAAACATAAAGTATACAGGGAACAGGAACATGCACATTAGTTATATAAAAGTAAAACAAAATATCATAAAAAAAGTAAGTCTGCTCGTATTGTTCACAGTATGTATTGCGTTTTGTACCGGATGTAAAAATATAATTCCGTACAGCGTGGAACAGCAAAGGACAGAATATGACGCGAGTCTTTACAGCTTTGCAAATCAACTGAGCGATTTAGAAAATATTGTCTGCGCGATGAGATATGACGAAGATGAAATTTTGTTATATGAGGAGTTGTTGGAAGATAACCTGCTCCACAAAAAGGTGTGGCTGTTCTCGTATCTTACCGGAGAGAAGAAATTGTGTAGTGAGCATACGGTAACTGTTAAAAGGAACTATCAGGTAACGAATGAACGTTTTTGCGTATATAGTAGTAATCCGCTGGTTATGATGGATACGTATGCGGACGAGATTTACATATATACAGATGATTTGTCCGCCTGCAGTACGATTGACATGGAGAGGAAAGAAACGGGGCTTGAAGCGTATGCGTGTGAATCGGGTCTTTTCTTCATGGATACCTTTACATACAAAGTGTATCACAATACACTTGAGGAGTTTAGGGCAGAACCGAAGGAAATGAGTTTTAAAGCATTTTGTAATGCATCGAAAACGGTTTTAGAGCCGGATATCAATATGACATCGTGCACGCTTGTTACTGCCAGCGATGACGGGAAAATGCTTCGCTTGTATGCACAAAGTCTGATTGACAAGGAATATTACTATTTTGATTATGATATAGAAAAAGGTGAATACGCAGAAGTGTATGATTTGTCTGAGGATGGAGGATATCTATGGCAGTCGTGGGATTACGCACAGCACGTGAGAAAAGTGATACCTTCCGCAGTGCCGCGATTTGCCTATGCTGACTCCGTGGCAAAAAAAGAGTATTCCTGCAAGATAGAAGCGGAAAATGTGTACAGCTATGTTGTTTTTGATGAGACATATCCGCTGGGGAAAAATGACCTGCAACCGGAGATGCCGCTTTTTTGTGTGGTTGATGAAAAGGAAGAAAGAATAGTAGATGTGCTTCTCTGGGATTATCAAAATGCGGAAAGTGATAAGTTGTCAGAGTGTATAGAAAAATTACCATCTCCTTATCCGAAGGAAATTGATTATGATCAGCTGACGGCAAAGGCAGAGCGATTGGAAGAACAGTATGGTATCAATATTGTCATGGGAGAAAATGTGGTCTGCGATTTCGATGCTTATGATTATCGACAGGTAACCGATGAAGAACGGATGAATCTTGCGTTGGAAGAACTTGAGACGGCACTTGGGGTGTTTCCGGAGGGTATGTGTGCAGAGATGACCGAAGACTATGCGCTGGGATTTAACATTTATTTTTGTGGTTCTTTTACACCGAAGAATGATGATAATATCAGTGATGCGGGGGCATTTTTTATCTATGACAACGGATACTACAATTTGGCACTTAATATTATGCAGGACAATACCGAGGCGAATGTGGTGCATGAGATGACACATGCGCTGGATGTATATTTCGGGTTTGTGGAAGTGCTTGACAATCTTGATGAGGATTGGGCAGCGTGCAATCCGGAGGAATTTGAGTATCTTCATTCCTATTTCGATTATGAAGAGGAATATGAATATACTTATTATGATGTATATGACAGTATTGACGACATATATTTTTGTGATACTTACGCAAAGACGTTTCCGGGCGAGGACAGAAGCCGAGTATTTGAATATTTCGGGGCGTCACTTTATGATGGGGATGCGATATTAGAAAGTGTTTCGCTGCAAAAAAAGGCAGGTTTGTTACTGGATTATTGCGAGGAGCATCTTGCGTGCTTTCGTGAGGATGAAGAGTACGGATTAAAAATGAAAGCAGAAGAATTTGGCTTTTGAAATCCTGGAGGAGACATATGATTACAAGACGATTTAAAGAAGATACCTTATCGCTGCTTGGATTTGGAACGATGCGCCTTCCGGTGCATGAAAACGGAAAGATTGACGAGAGGCAGGTTGAAAAGATGGTGGCGCTTGCTATGGAGGCGGGTGTAAATTATTACGATACGGCTTATCCATATCACGGAGGAGAGTCGGAGGTTGTAATCGGACGGATTCTCTCGAAATATCCGCGTCAGTCTTATCGTTTGGCAACCAAATATCCGGGACATCAGATTGTGGAAAAATACGACCCGAAGGCAATATTTGAGGAGCAACTTGAAAAGTGCGGTGTAGAATATTTTGATTACTATCTGCTCCATAATGTGTATGAAAATTCCATGCATATTTATACTGATGAAGCAATCGGAGTCATGGAATATTTCAGAGAGCAGAAGCGTCTCGGAAAGATTAAGCATCTTGGATTTTCCAGCCACGGAAGATTGGAGAATTTGAAGGAGTTTTTGGATATCTATGGGGATGAGATGGAGTTTTGTCAGATTCAGCTCAACTATCTGGATTGGACGCTTCAGCAGGCAAAGGAAAAATATGAACTTTTGACCGGGCGCGGGATTCCGGTTTGGGTGATGGAGCCGGTTCGCGGCGGCAAACTTGCGGCCTTGGGAGAAGGCGATGCAGAGAATCTTAAGAAACTGCGTCCGCAGGAGAGTGTGGCAGCATGGGCATTCCGGTTCCTGCAGCAGTTTCCGAATGTAGTTATGATACTCAGCGGAATGTCTGATGTGGAACAGATGAAAGATAATCTGATAACGTTCGCAGAGGAAAAAACTCTTTCCGAAGAAGAGAATGAGCTTTTGCTAACCATTGCAGATAGTATGAAAAAATCCGTCCCTTGCACCGCGTGTAGATATTGCTGTGATGATTGCCCGATGGGACTTGATATTCCCAAAATGCTTGCGACCTACAATGAGATTGTGATTGCACCATCCACCAACGCGGTGATGTGGCTTGATTCACTTGCAGAGGGAAAATTGCCGGCCGCGTGTATCAAGTGTGGTAAGTGCAGCAAAATATGTCCGCAGGGAATTGAGGTGCCGGAGGTGCTTTCGGAGTTTGCGGAACGTCTTGCCCAAATACCGAAGTGGGCGGATATTTGTAAGGAAAGAGAAGCGGTCGCAAAGAAGCGAAGAGGTGAATAAATATGGATGAGATATTAGCAATGGGGATTGTGGCAATCGCTTGTATTTTACCGTTTGCACTGCTGGCAACCGATATTGTTTTGTTTGTTAAGAAAAAAGAAAATGTAATATTTGAAGTATGTGCATTCGGATGTGGCGGATTGTATATGCTGATGGTATATTTCTTGTGGGACCTCCCGAATTACAGGACACCGATTAACGTATACGGAACAGCAAATATACACGAACCGTTTAATCTTGAATATTATCCTGCGTTGCTACTTTTTGCCGGATGGGGATTTGTGAGTTATCTGTTGCTTAAGTTTTTGCGGAGAAAACTCCCTCCTCTCGTGGAAGTGTTTTTGATGGCGGGAATGTATGTGGGGATGGCGCTGAGCGCGGTTTTTATTTTTCAGCTTATTTGCCTGGCAGATCCGGTAGATGCTAAATTAGGTGATTTATATCCGAATGCGGATAATCCGGATTCGGTATATTATCTAGGCATGAGTATGTTTGATTTGATAGTGGCTTTGTGCCTTTGTGTAATCCCGCTGCTTTATCTTATTCATACCATTCATCTGCTTGCGCGTATCGTGAAAGAAAAGGCACAGAAACAGCAGGAGATACAATATGAAAATCCGGTGTTACGCAAAATGAATCAATGGTTGTTGTCCGGGGCTAACTTGTTTTGGCTGGCATTGGTTGCTCTGCTCCCGGCCCTCGGTTTGCTTATCGCGCTGCTTGTTTTGTTCGGTCAACAACCGGACAGCATTATCAAAGTGTTTACACAGACAAGTGACTGGGTGTTGTCTACTGAAATTTCGCCGCCTCCGGTTGCTTACGACACGCATTATTTATGTACCGTTTCCCTCAGAGGCCACAGGAGAGTTGTAAAGCCGACACGTTACGGAATCAGAAGAGGAGAAAAGATAGTTGTCAATCGACAACTTTGTGTGGCAAATGCTTTTGAGCAGCTTATCGAAGAAAAAACGCCAAACCTTCATAGGAAGATTCGACGCTTTTATGATACATATGGTTATCCGATTTCAAAACACATTAACACGGCATTTGCAGCTGATGTGGTTTACATAATTATGAAGCCATTGGAATGGTTTTTCGTTTTTGTTCTCTATCTGTTTGATGCGGAGCCGGAGAATAGAATCAATACCCAATATATGCCAAAAGTACGGCAATGATAATGGCGGGCAGAAGATTTGCAACGCGGATTTTTTTGCCCCAAACAAGATTCAGTCCGACACAGAAAATTAAAATGGAACCGATCAGCGACAGATTAGCAAGTGCAACGTCTGTCATGATTGGTTTAATAAAGCGCGCCAAAGCTGTGATGCCTCCTTGAAGGAGAGCTACCGGAATGGCAGAAAAGGCACATCCTTTTCCCATTGAACATGTCATGACAAGTATAATGATAAAGTCAAGAACTGCTTTGGTCGCCAAAATAGAGTAGTCACCAAAAATACCGTCCTGGATGGAACCGACAATCGCCATCGCACCGATGCTGACAGTCAGAGAAGCGGTTACAAAGCCGTCTACGAACTTTTTGTCTTTTGCATTTCCTGTTTTCATTTTTAACCATGTTCCGAATGCTTCGAATTTGTCCTCCAGATTCAGAAGTTCACCGAGAAGAGCGCCGAGTGCGAGGGATATGGTAATCATCATAGCACTTCCGCTCACGAGGGAACCGTCGCTGATTTGTAATATGCCTTCCATCGCACCGCCGATACCGATAAACAGTACACTGATTCCGCAGGCGTTGTTAAGCCCTTCCTGATATCTTTCTTTTAAAAAATGTCCGAATAGTTTTCCGGATAATCCGCCGCCGATAATCGCCGCGACATTAATGAGAGTTCCAAGTCCTATCATGAATTTTGTTATCCTTTGCATATCTGTTATTGCTTGCGCTTTCTTATTGTATTCCCTTGCGTAAAAAAAAGCAAACTACAAATTAGGAAATAATTGTATTTACTTGCATAAACACCTGAAATCATATATGATATAGAAAGTTAAAAACAAAAGAAAGGCAAGGGTATTTTATGAAAGAACAAAAAGAATTTCAGCCGTATATTCCGGCGTCGAAAGTTACACCGGAAATTACAGTGACATCTATTTTTATGGGTATCATTTTGGCTGTAGTATTCGGTGCTGCCAATGCTTATCTCGGACTTCGAGTAGGTATGACAGTATCAGCATCCATTCCGGCGGCAGTTATCGCAATGGGTGTTATCCGCGTAATCATGCGCAAAAACTCTATTTTGGAAAGTAATGTTGTACAGACCATCGGTTCTGCCGGAGAATCATTAGCAGCCGGCGCGATTTTTACACTTCCGGCTCTTTTCTTGTGGGCAGCAGAAGGTACCATGGAAAAACCGGGTATTGTTGAAATTACAGTAATCGCATTGCTGGGGGGGCTTCTTGGAGTATTCTTCATGGTTCCGCTTCGTAATGCACTTATTGTAAGAGAACATGGAACACTTCCGTATCCGGAAGGAACGGCTTGTGCGGAAGTCCTTCTTGCAGGTGAAGAAGGCGGTGCAAATGCATCTACAGTATTTACGGGTATGGGATTTGCAGCGCTTTTCAAATTTATCATTGATGGTTTGAAAGTGGTTCCGAGTGAAGTGTCTGCAAGATTTAAAGGTTACTCAGGTGAAATCGGAACACAGATTTATCCGGCGGTAATGAGTGTCGGTTACATCTGTGGACCTAGAATTTCTTCTTATATGTTCGCCGGTGGTGTGTTCAGCTGGATGGTTATGATTCCTATCTTTGTAATGCTGGGGGAAACAGTTGTATTATATCCGGGAACGGAGACAATCGGGGCTATGTATGCGGCCGGCGGTGCCAGTGCAATTTGGGGTAGCTATATTCGCTATATTGGCGCAGGTGCTCTTGCAGCCGGTGGTATTATCAGCTTAATCAAATCACTTCCTCTTATCGTTACCACATTCCGTGATGCAATCAAGGGCATGAAAGGTGGAGTGAAAGCAGGAAATGAACGTACAGCACAGGACATGAGCATGAAGCTTGTAATCGGAGCTATCGCTGTTTTGACACTTCTTGTGTGGCTTGTTCCGGCAGTTCCTGTAACTTTTATCGGAGCAGTTATTGTTGTTGTATTTGGTTTCTTCTTCGCTACTGTGTCTTCCAGAATGGTAGGTCTTGTAGGAAGCAGTAACAACCCGGTATCCGGTATGGCAATTGCAACACTTCTTATTACAACGCTTATCTTAAAGGCAACGGGAGATACCGGTGCTCATGGTATGCAGGGAGCTATTGCAATCGGTTCTATTATATGTATCGTGGCGGCTATTGCAGGTGATACATCTCAGGATTTAAAGACAGGATTCTTGTTAGGTGCAACCCCTAAGAAGCAGCAGATTGGTGAAGTGATTGGTGTTGTAGCTTCTGCATTTGCAATCGGTGGTACATTATACCTTCTCGACCAGGCATGGGGATTTGGTTCTGAGGAACTTGGTGCACCGCAGGCAACACTTATGAAAATGATCATCGAAGGTGTTATGGGTGGAGACCTCCCATGGAATCTTGTATTTATCGGTGTTTTTGTTGCAATTGTAGTCGAAGTAATCGGTATCCCGGTTCTTCCGTTTGCTATCGGTGTTTATTTACCTGTACAGCTTAACGCTTGTATCATGGTCGGTGGTCTTGTTCGTCTCGCATTTGATAAGATGAAAAAAGATGAAGACAAGAAAAAAGCAATCGTCAGCGACGGTATATTATTCTGTTCCGGTATGATTGCCGGCGAGGGACTTGTGGGTATTTTACTTGCATTCCTTGCAGTGTTCGGTGTAGATCAGGTTATTGATTTGTCAGGCGTTCTTAATCTTTCGACACCTGTGGCTAACATTGGAAGCCTTGTTGTATTTGCATTGATTATTCTTTGCCTGTGCAAATTCTCTCTTTGGAAGAAAAGAAACTAGGGAATGTTAAAATGAGCAAAAAAAAGAAAGAGTCTGAAAATTATCTGGAACGGATTCCTCTCCGACCGGAAGGGATGGAGTGGACAACCGATGAAGAAGGCATTGTGACGCTTCATGTTGAAAATACGGGTGTATTTAACCGCATGGCGCAGAAGTTTTTAAAAAAACCAAAAGTCAGCTATGTGCACTTAGATGAGATGGGAAGTTTTGTGTGGCCTCTTTTATCGGAAGAGAAAAACATTGTTGCACTGGGAGAACTTGTCAAAGAGCAGTTCGGCGAAAAGGCGGAACCGCTTTATGAGAGACTTGCCAAGTATTTTCAGATTTTAGACAGTTATCATTTTATCGTTTGGAAAGAAACAAAATAAAAATAAAGACTTTCGCGGTCCATGGCTTATGCACGGGCGCGGAAGTCTTTTTTATGTGAAACATTTGTGAAAATATTGTTTCCGTGGGAGGGGGATGCTAAAATGAGAAGCAGGAATTTTGTACATGAATAATTTTTGTGTCAATCAATGAAAGAGGAGAGAGATGAAACATTCCATACGCAGACAGTTTGCAACAATTTTTATCACATTGATGACGGTAACGATACTGTTATGTTGGCTTCTGAATACAACGTTGCTTGAAAAATATTATGTCGAAAATAAAAAAGATGTTCTCCTTGCCGCATATAAAAGTATCAATGACGCTTCGAATGCGGGGAATACCAGTTCAGAAGAGTTTCAGATAGAAGTACAGAAAATCAGTGGTATTTACAACATTAATATTCTTGTAATTAATGCTAATTCACAGCCGATTACATCCTCCGTGCATGATTATGATGTTTTGGTCAGGGAACTGCTTGATCATGTATTTAATGCTATAGCGGATGGGCAGGAGGTGGGAGCTGTATTGGAACAGACGGATCGTTATACCATTCAGAATAACTATGAGAACAGGACCAATATCAATTATATTGAGATGTGGGGATTTTTGGACAACGGGAATCCGTTTATCATGCGGACGGCGTTGGAGGGTATTCGGGATAGTGTGACGATTGCTAACCGGTTTTTAATGTACATCGGAATATTTGCTGTGTTACTGAGCGGTGTAATTATTTGGTTAATTGCAAGAAAAATCACCAATCCGATCATGGCACTTGCCGACATTTCCCTTCGAATGATCAATCTTGATTTCGAGGCAAAGTATACAGGGAATGAGAAGAATGAAATCGGCATTTTAGGTGAGCACATGAATGAACTGTCAGACAAACTGGAGAAAACAATTTCCGAATTAAAGACGGCAAACAATGAACTCATGAATGATATAGAGAAAAAGGAGCAGATGGATGAAATGCGAAGAGAGTTTCTCTCGAATGTATCACATGAGTTGAAAACTCCGATTGCGTTAGTCATGGGTTACGCGGAAGGGTTGAAGATGAATGTCAATGATGATCCGGAAAGCAGGGAATTTTATTGTGATGTTATTATGGATGAAGCGCAGAAGATGGACACACTTGTTAAAAAACTTTTGACGCTCAACCAGTTAGAGTTCGGTAATGATATCATTTCCATGGAGCGTTTTGATATTGTTGAAATGATTCGTAATTATCTGTCAACAGCGAACATTCTTATTGAAAATTCGCAGGCAAAGATTTTCTTTTTACAGGAAGAAGCTGTTTATGTATGGGGAGATGAATTTAAAACAGAAGAAGTGTTTATGAATTACTTTACAAATGCCCTCAATCATCTTTCTGGTGAAAGGGAAATACGAATTAACGTGCAACGGTATGATGATGTTGTAAGGGTAGTTGTGTTCAATACAGGAGAACAGATTCCTGAAGAGAGTATTCCTTATTTATGGGATAAGTTTTATAAGGTGGATAAAGCACGCACCAGGGAGTACGGCGGAAGCGGTGTGGGACTTTCCATTGTTAAGGCAATCATGGAATCAATGAATCGTGCCTATGGTGTGAAGAATTGTAAGGGCGGCGTAGAATTTTGGTTTGAATTAGAGTGTAAATAGTGGTAAAATATAATATCTTCTATTTTGGAGTTGTTTTGTAGTAAAGAAAACAAGTGGAAAGCAGGATTATATGTTGGAAAAGAAAAAAGCCATTGCTATGGTGCTGGTTGCATGCAATTTGTTGTTTATTTTGACGGGGTGCGAAAATCAGATTCCGGATATGACAGAACAGCAGAATGCGCTTATAACAGAATATGCGGCAGGACTTTTGTTGAAATATCATTCAGATTATAAAGGACGACTGGTAGATACTTCGATTGCTCCTGAGGAGAAAACTCCGATTGTGACGGAACCGATAGAGGAAGAGAGTGTTTCCGATAATTCGATGACAGGTGATGAGCAGGGAGAAGTATCCGAATCAGATGCGGCAGTTTCAAATAATTCGACGGGAGAGGCAGACAAACCGACATTGACCATGGCACAGGTTCTCGGGGCAGATGGATTTGATGTAAGGTATCGTTCTTATGAAGTGTGTGATACATATCCGAATGTGGAAGTTTCCCCTGAGGATTTATTCTTTTCGATGAAAGCGGGAACGGGAAATAAGCTGCTTGTGTTAAAGATAGATATCACAAATGTGGGAGCGCAGGAGGCGTTGTTCAACACACTGGAAAAGACGGATTTAGATTGTAAGGTAATTATTAATGGAGGAAATAAGCAGAGTGCATACATTTCTATGCTGGAAAATGATTTTATGGCGATGAATCACATGGTTGCAGCAGGTGAGACGATGGAAGCGGCGGTAATTACCGAAATGCCTGAGAGTGAAGCGCAGCAGATTACAGATGTGAAACTACTGCTCGAATACGAAGAACGTTCCTCTACAGTATCTGCAATGCAATGATATAGTGAAGGAGAGAAATCGCGGTTTTTGACCGCGATTTCTTTATAAAAGTGCAAGATTCTGCGTTGTACAAAAAAGAATACAAAAAAACTTAAAAAAATGCAAAAAAGGTGTTGACAAAACATCCTTTGCGATGTTAGACTAACATTCGTTGCGAGGCAAACAAAAAGTGCCATAATGCGACAGAACCTTGACAAATAAACAGCAATGCAACCCTGAAAATTCTAAGAAGAATTGTTCAGAGAACAAAACCTAAACAAAGTAAAAACGGTTAAATTAGCCAAGCTAAATTTTGACCAAGGAAAAAAT
>SVFI01000004.1 GCA_015056905.1 Lachnospiraceae bacterium | reverse complement strand
GGCTTAAGGTGTAAGCGTAGTAATACGTTGAGCTGATAAGTACTAATCGGTCGAGGGCTTATCCTGAAGGAGATAGGTTGGATGTGTAAGAGAGATTTCAGTATTCGGTTTTGAAGGCATGGCCTTTATAAATGGCCCAGTGGCTCAGTTGGTTAGAGCGCCGCCCTGTCACGGCGGAGGTCGTCGGTTCGAGTCCGATCTGGGTCGTTATAGTACGAATGAGGGATCTTAGCTCAGCTGGGAGAGCATCTGCCTTACAAGCAGAGGGTCACAGGTTCGAGCCCTGTAGGTCCCATTTTCTTGTATAAAGTTATTTATATGAGAATCGTACGCCGATGTGGCTCAATTGGCAGAGCAGCTGATTTGTAATCAGCAGGTTATCGGTTCGAGTCCGATCATCGGCTTTTGAAATTTTATATTTGATATGGGTGGATTCCCGAGTGGCCAAAGGGGACAGACTGTAAATCTGCTGGCAATGCCTTCGAAGGTTCGAATCCTTCTCCGCCCATTTGTTTCAAAGAAACAAAATTTTATATTGTAACGCGGGGTGGAGCAGTCTGGAAGCTCGCCGGGCTCATAACCCGGAGGTCACAGGTTCAAATCCTGTCCCCGCTACTCTTTGCCCAGATAGCTCAGTTGGTAGAGCAGAGGACTGAAAATCCTCGTGTCACTGGTTCGATTCCGGTTCTGGGCATTCTGTGATATATACAGACATATGGGCCACTAGCTCAGGTGGTAGAGCACTTGACTTTTAATCAAGTTGTCCGGGGTTCGAGTCCCCGGTGGCTCATCAGGCGGAAGAAGTATCTTCCGTCTTTTTTGTTGCATTTTTTTATGGGAAAATATATTATAAAGTTGAGAGGTATTAATTTCTGGTAAAAATGGGGAGGAATAATTTATGAGAAAAAAATGTATCGTAATGAGTTTAATTGTAGTATTAACTATGTTTCTTCTGCAAGGATGTTCTATGGAAGGAGAAACTTCTATAAGAGTAGTACCGAATGAAAGGGGTACTCGTATAGAGGCAACGCTAAAAGCGGATGAATCAAAGAACTATGAATGGGTGTATTATACAAAAAATAATAAATTGACAGAATCTGCAACAGAATTTTCTAATGATATTTTCAGTAGCACCTATACACAGAAATATGGATTTGTTATTGATGAGAAAGATAGTGATACGATATATTTTGTGTTGTATCAGACTGATGATATCGAAAATGGTAGGATTTTTGAATATGATATTGCTTATGATGAAGATGGAAATATTGTATTGGGAGATCAAAAGGAAACTTATTTGAAAAACAACCCGGAGCTTCTTAGCAAGGTACAAGAGGCACAGTAATAAAACAGAAAGATAGAGCACTTTTCATAGATATAATGCTATGGAAAGTGCTTTTTGTTTGTCATTTGGTATGCTATACTGATACAGAAAAGGTGAAAAAATGAAAGAGACATTATACGAAAAACTATTGTCATTAAAACATACAGGAGAATATCCGTTCCATATGCCGGGGCATAAGAGAAATGAGACGGATTCCCTGTTTGATGAGATAGTGCAATTGGATATTACCGAAATAGAAGGATTTGATAATCTTCATCATGCGGAAGGAATTTTAAAGAAGGAGCAAGAATTTGCTGCCGAGTTGTATGGAGCAGAAGAAACTTTTTTTCTGATAAATGGAAGTACGGCAGGAGTTTTGGCCGCGATATGTGCAACAACCGATGAGAATCAGGCGATTGTTATATCTAGAAATGCGCACAAATCAGCATATCACGCCCTTTTTTTAAAAAATTTAACCGGATGTTATGTGTATCCGCAAAGTGGAGAGGGAGTATATGGTATCTGTGGAAATATCCGTCCGGAGGATGTGGCAGAGCAGATGGATGAAAGCGGTGCAAAGGTTGTATTTGTTACTTCCCCGACATATGAAGGAATTTTATCTGATATTGCCCGGATTGCAGAGGAAGTTCATAAGAGAGACGGGATTTTAATTGTGGATGAGGCCCATGGAGCGCATTTAGGTTTTCATTCGTATTTTCCGGAGAGTGCTGTTTTACAAGGCGCAGATATTGTTGTGCAAAGTATGCATAAAACCTTGCCGAGTTTGACACAGACGGCTCTTTTGCATGTGTGCAGCGACCGGGTTTGTCGAAAGCAGATTGCAATGTGGCTTGGGATTTTTCAGACAAGCAGTCCTTCTTATGTGCTGATGGCTTCCATGAGCCGTTGTCTGCACATGCTTAAGCAGCAAGGAAATGAGTTATTTGAAGTGTATGCGGGAAGGTTGCAGTCTTTTTATAATAATGTAAGAAAATTGCAACATTTAAAGGTAATACATTCGACGTTTGTGGAAGAAAAATTTGGCACAACGTTTGATCCTTCCAAAATCAATATTTGCGTGCACAGTCTTATAGATGAAGAGGGAAATGGCTATCAGGGCAAAGAACTTGCACGTGAGTTACTCGATAACTATGGACTGCAAATGGAAATGGTGTCGGGAAATTACGTGATAGCCATGACGAGTATAAATGATACGCAGGAAGGTTTTGACCGTTTGGAGAAAGCTCTTTTTGAAATTGACGGAAGACTGTGTGGAGAAGAGGATAAATCAAAAGATGTCTTAACACAACAGATGACAGATTCGGCGGCGATGACAATAAAAGCTGCACTTGGCGCAAAAAAGAAAAAAGAGACCTGGATGGATTGTGTAGGAAAAATTAGCGCAGAATATATTTATCTTTATCCACCGGGGTCACCGATTTTGACGCCGGGGGAGAGAATTTCAGAGAGCATATGGCAGAAAATAGAACATTGTAAAGAGCTTGGATTATCTGTTCAGGGACCGGAGGATGGTTCGCTCCATACGCTGTGGGTTGTTGAGGAATCGGAACATTTACTGTAAGAAATATACATTGCATTCACTCTCTGAAAGTGCGATAATACAATAGCAGACTTGATAGGAAAGGCGGAAAATATTATGAGAAAGACTAAGATTATTTGTACCATCGGACCGGCGAGTGAAAGTGAAGAAATGCTTCGTGAATTAATGCTTGCGGGAATGAATGTGGCAAGATTTAATTTCTCACACGGAACACATGAGGAGCAGAAGCAAAAACTTGCAAGAGTGATTAAAGTCAGCAACGAGTTAAATCTTCCGATTGCGACTTTGTTAGATACAAAAGGTCCGGAAATCAGATTGTGTGATTTTGAGGGCGGAAAGGCAGAACTCGAGAGCGGACAGCTTTTTGTACTGACAACAGAAGAGATGCTCGGTACGAAAGAGAAGGCTGCTATCACATACAAAAATTTGAAAAATGACATCAAGGTCGGAAGCACTATTCTTATTGATGACGGAAAGATAGAAATGACGGTGGAAAAAATAGAAGGTGAAGAAATTCACTGCCGCGTAGTTAACGGGGGAAAGGTTTCCAATCATAAAGGAATCAATGCCCCGGGAGCAATTCTTTCCATGCCTTTTATTTCGGAGGTGGATTACGAGGATATTAAATTCTGTGCGCAGATGGGATATGATTTTCTGGCCGCATCTTTTGTAAGAAGCAAAGAAGACATTTTGGAAGTGCGTAAGATTTTAGATGAATTCGGCAGTAAGGCACAGGTAATTGCCAAAATCGAGAATATGCAGGGAATTGAAAATCTTGATGCGATTTTAGAAGTGTCTGACGGTATTATGGTTGCCAGAGGAGACATGGGTGTAGAGGTTCCTCTTGAGGAAGTACCGAGTCTTCAGAAAATGATGATTAAAAAAGCAGTTGCACAAGGCAAACATGTTATTACCGCGACGCAGATGCTCGAGTCCATGATTACCAATCCGAGACCGACAAGAGCGGAGACGGCGGATGTTGCCAACGCGATTTATGACGGTACGACAGCTATCATGCTTTCCGGTGAGAGTGCTGCCGGTGCGTACCCGTTAGAGGCAGTAAAGACAATGGCAAAAATTGCCGAAAGAACAGAAGAGGATATAGACTACAAAAGTCGTTTACAGAAAATCTCGACAAATGGGAAATATGACATTACAACAGCAATTTCCCATGCAACATGTACAACAGCAATGGATTTAAATGCATCTGCGATTATTACGGTAACGATGTCAGGCTTTACAGCGAATATGATTTCGAGATATAAACCGGGTTGTCCGATTATCGGTTGCAGCGTAAATCCGAGAGTGTGCAGACAGCTGAATCTTTGCTGGGGTGTTCAGCCACTTCTCATGATGAAAGAAGAAACGGCGGAAGATTTATTTGATGATGCTGCGCGCCTGGCAAAAAAAGCAGGCTATATTAATGAGGGAGATATTGCTGTATTGACAGCGGGAGTGCCTCTCGGTGTTTCCGGTAATACCAATATGATTCGGGTAATTGAAGTATAATCAGTAAGGAATACAAAGAGAAAAAATGGCAAAGATATTTTATCTGATGGGCAAAAGCTCATCCGGAAAAGATACCATATACAAAAATTTAATGCAGAATCAAAGACTTTCGTTACAGAACATTGTTTTGTATACAACACGGCCTATCCGCGCGGGAGAGCAAGATGGCGTGGAGTATCATTTTGTGACGGAAAAGACCATGCGCAGTATGGAGAAGGAAGGGAAAATCATTGAGCTTCGTACCTATCATACCTGCTTGGGCGACTGGCATTATTTTACGGCGGACAGTCAGGATGTTGATTTGCAGAAAAGCAATTACATTATCATAGGAACGATAGAATCCTTTTTAAAAACCCGGAATTATTACGGAGAAAATAAAGTGATACCGATAATGATAAGTCTTGATGATGGTATTCGCCTGCAGAGGGCGCTTGACCGCGAGAAGGGACAGGAACATCCGAAGTATTCCGAAATGTGTCGTCGGTTTTTGGCAGATGAAGCGGATTTTTCGGAGGAGAAAAAAGCCAAGGCCGGTATCGACAGAGAATTTGTAAATGAAAACTTGCAAGATTGTCTTAAAGAAATTGAGCAATTTATCTTGCAGAAGATGTGATATGTAACTTATGATATAAGAAGGGAGGCGGGTTCATGGATATTAAAGTTACACAGGCAGCGCCTGTGATACAGACCGAGCATGTAAATCAGACTGCTCAGGCGGATGGTAATTTCAAATTCATGCTCGCCAGCCATATACAGGAGCATGATTTGCAGGTAAGACTCACCGCCATGATGGAGGAGATTACAAGGCAGGGCGACCGGATTTCCAAAAAAATGGATATTCGCGATATGCGCAAATATCGGACACTGATTAAATCCTTTATGAATGAAGTTGTGACGCGGAGTCACAAATTTTCCAGAGAAAATTTTCTCGATAGAAGAGGAAGGCACAGAGTTTACGGGATTATCAAACAGGTGGATGATACGCTTGATGAACTGGCAAGAGAACTTGTAAAAGACGAGAAGGATCACATTGCAATTCTGAATATGATTGGAGAAATCAGAGGACTTCTTCTCGATATTTTTACATAAAGAAGTAATTTACGATAAAGAGGGAAATATTATGCCGAATTTTAATGATATTTACGGACAAAAACAGATTGTGGATCATTTTAAAAATGCCTTAGCATCGGGCAAGATTTCGCATGCTTATATTATTAACGGAGAGAGAAGCAGCGGAAAGGAATTTATTGCGAAAATTTTTGCAATGGCACTCCAGTGTGAGAATGGCAACACAGATCCATGTAATGAGTGTCATTCCTGCAAACAGGCAATGTCCGGAAATCATCCGGATATCATTAAAGTGACACACGAAAAACCGGCGACAATCGGCGTGGAAGACATCCGAAACGGTGTGAATAATGATGTTGTGATTAAGCCGTACAGCAGTCCGTGGAAGATTTATATTATCAACGAAGCAGAAAAAATGACGGTACAGGCACAGAATGCTCTTTTGAAAACATTGGAAGAACCGCCTGCTTATGCGGTGATTTTGCTTCTGACATCGAATCTTGAAGCGCTTCTTCCGACAATCCAGAGCCGCTGTGTTGTTTTAAATATGAAGCCGGTTCCGGATGATGTCATTAAAAAATATCTCATGCAGGATATACATATTCCGGATTATAAGGCTGATGTATGTACTGCGTTTGCAAGAGGAAACCTCGGAAAAGCAAAGGCGCTTGCAGCAAGTGAAGAGTTTGATAACATTAAAACGGAAGCAGTCAGTCTGCTTAAATATATCCGTGAAATGGAAATTACGGAAATTATGTCTGCGATTAAGAAAATTAACGATTACAAGATAGATATCAATGATTATCTTGATATTTTATCTGTTTGGTATCGTGATGTTTTGTTGTTCAAAGCAACAAATGATGTCAATCACTTGATTTTTAAAGATGAAATACAGTATATTAAGAAAGTGTCCAACCAGAGTGCATACGAAGGTATTGAGATTATTCTGGATGCACTTGAAAAAGCAAAGGCAAGACTTCGTGCAAATGTCAACTTTGAGCTGACGATGGAGCTTCTTTTGCTTACGATAAAGGAGAATTAACATGATAAAAGTTGTTGGAGTCAGATTCCGGACAGCAGGGAAAATCTATTATTTTGATCCGCAGAAGCTTCCGATTAAAAAAGGTGACCACGTGATTGTAGAAACGGCAAGAGGCGTGGAGTACGGAACCGTAGTCGGAGCAATCAAGGATGTTACTGATGATGAAGTGATGCAGCCACTCAAGCCGGTGCTTCGTATTGCAACACCGAAGGATGATAAGCAGGAAGAGGCGAATCGAGAGAAAGAAAAAGAAGCTTTGAAGGTATGTCTTGAGAAGATTCAGAAGCATAACCTGGAAATGAAGCTGATTGATGCGGAATATACATTTGATAACAATAAAGTATTATTTTATTTTACGGCGGACGGAAGAGTGGATTTCCGTGAGCTTGTAAAAGATCTTGCAGCCGTGTTTAAAACAAGAATCGAACTCCGTCAGATAGGAGTTCGTGATGAGACAAAGATTGTCGGGGGTATCGGTATTTGCGGAAGACCGCTCTGTTGTCATACGTTCCTCGATGAGTTTGCACCGGTGTCCATCAAAATGGCAAAAGAACAGAATCTTTCTTTGAACCCAACGAAGATTTCCGGTGTCTGCGGAAGACTTATGTGTTGCCTTAAAAATGAACAGGAAACATATGAGTATTTGAACCGCAAACTTCCGAATGTCGGTGATTATGTGACGACGGATGATGGTCTTAAGGGGGAAGTTCACAGTGTAAATGTGCTTCGCCAGCTTGTCAAAGTGCTTGTAGAAGAGGGAGACGAAAAGGAACTCCACGAATACAAAGTGGAGCAGCTTCGTTTCAAGAGACGCCACGGAAAGAAAGAAAAAGTGGATGCGGCGGAAGAAAAAGAATTAAAAGAACTGGAAAAATTGGAGAAAAAAGAAGGGAAATCCAAACTCAATGACGATTAAGCTTTTAGAAAACGAAAGGCTTGATGATCTGGGACGTAAGGGATATAAAATTATTCAGAATCCGGAGAAATTTTGTTTCGGTATCGATGCGGTTCTTCTCTCCGGATTTGCCAAAATAAAAGATGGAGCAAATGTGCTTGACCTCGGTACAGGAACGGGGATTATACCGATTTTGCTTGAGGCCAAGACAGGAGCAGCACAACTGACGGGTCTTGAAATTCAGGAAGAAAGTGCAGACATGGCACGAAGAAGTGTTGCATACAACGGACTGGAAGACAAGATTTCGATTGTGACGGGAGATATCAAAGAAGCAGGAAGCTTGCTGGGCGCTGCTTCTTTTGACGTTATAACCTGCAATCCGCCATATATGATAGGAGGGCACGGATTGCAAAATCCATCGGAAGCCAAAATGATAGCCAGACATGAAGTCCTTTGTACGTTTGAAGATATTGCCAGGGAAGCAGCGTTTCTGCTCAAGCATGGAGGTACTTTTTATTTGGTACACAGACCTTTCCGATTAGCGGAAATTATCACGACGTTAGCGGCGCATAAGCTTGAACCAAAGAGAATACGTTTTGTGCATCCGTACGTGGATAAAGAACCGAATATGGTTCTCATTGAAGCAAGAAAAGGCGGTAATCCGCGGGTAACGGTGGAAAAACCTCTCATAGTATATCGCGACAAAGGGGAATATACAGATGAGATTTATGATATTTACAAACCACCTGTCTATGATAAGAGGGAGAAATAGCATATGGGAATGTTATATCTTTGTGCGACACCGATAGGAAATCTTCAGGATATGTCACCGCGCATCATTGAGACGCTAAGGCACGTGGACCTGATTGCGGCGGAAGATACGCGAAACAGCATCAAACTTTTGAATCATTTTGAGATACATACGCCAATGACGAGTTATCATGAGTATAATAAGGTAGAAAAAGCGTATACATTAATAGAAAAGATGAAGGCGGGAGAAGATATTGCACTTATTACCGATGCGGGAACACCTGCAATTTCCGATCCGGGAGAAGTTCTTGTGAAAATGTGTCAGGAAGCAGGTATTATCGTGACATCTCTCCCGGGACCGGTTGCGTGTATTACAGCACTTACGCTTTCAGGTTTAAATACCAGAAGATTTTGTTTTGAAGGATTTTTACCTGCAGACAAAAAAGAGCGTGCAGAAGTTTTAGAAGACTTAAAAAATGAAAAACGGACCATTCTTTTATATGAGGCACCGCATCACCTGAAAAAAACGCTGGCTGTTCTTTACGAAACGCTCGGTGAACGGAGAATTACCATCTGCCGGGAGTTGACAAAGAAATTTGAAACCGTGCTGCCGACAACACTTAAGGATGCGGTAGTCTATTACGAGGAAAACGAGCCGAGAGGAGAATATGTGCTTGTTCTCGAGGGAAGGGCGAGAGAAGAAATCGAGGCAGAAAAACAAAAGAGTTTTGAAGACTTACCGATAGAAGCACACGTGCAAATGTACGAGGAGCAGGGATTTGACCGCAAGGAAGCCATGAAGAAAGCGGCAAAAGACCGCGGAATCACGAAAAGAGACGTATATCAGTATCTATTAAATATAAAAAAATGATGCTTTCTATTTACAAGTAAGAACAAGCATATTATAATCTAGTCAATCGTGGTATTTTTGGCAGATACCCTTTTTATCACGTTTTTTGAATAAAAAAGCGTTGACAAAAAAGGTGCTAACCAATATACTTTGATTATCAAACTATTTAACGAATATTAAAGGAGAATGAGAAATGTTAGAAAGAGTAATCGACATTATCAAAGAACAGTTAAATTTAGAAGGAGTAGAAATCACAGAAGAATCTTCTTTCAAAGATGATCTCGGTGCTGATTCTTTAGATTTATTCGAACTGGTTATGGCTTTTGAGGAGGAATACGGAATTGAAATTCCTTCTGAAGATTTAGAAAAAATTACAACAGTCGGCGCTGTTGTTGAATACATGAAAGCAAAAGGCGTAGAGGCTTAAGCTGAAAACGAAACTTACAGAGCTTCTAGGAATACAATATCCTATCATTCAGGGTGGTATGGCATGGGTTGCTGATTATCATCTTGCGGCGGCTGTTTCCGCGGCCGGCGGTATGGGCTTAATCGGAGCCGCAAGTGCTCCGGCAGAGGTGGTTCGCGAGCAGATTCGCAAAGGAAAAGAGCTGACGGATATGCCATTCGGTGTCAATGTCATGCTCATGAATCCGAATGCGGATGAGGTAGCGCAGGTTATCGTCGAGGAAGGCATTAAGGTTGTAACGACCGGTGCCGGAAATCCGGCGAAATACATGAAGATGTGGAAGGAAGCAGGCGTTATCGTCATTCCTGTTGTTGCAAGCGCGGGACTTGCAAAACTTATGGAGAGAGCAGGTGCAGATGCTGTTGTGGCAGAGGGCACGGAGGCAGGCGGTCATATCGGATCGTCGACAACCATGACACTTGTTCCGCAAGTGGTTGACAGTGTTAACATTCCGGTCATTGCTGCCGGCGGTATTGCGGACGGCAGAGGATTTGCAGCAGCCATGATGCTTGGCGCGGAAGGCGTACAAATGGGTACCCGTTTTATCACCGCGACAGAGTCTATCGTTCATGAGAACTACAAGCAAAAAGTAATCAAAGCAAAGGATATTGATTCAGAAGTGACTGGTATGAGCACAGGCCATCCGGTTCGTTGTATCCGAAACAAGATGACGAAAGAGTACATCCGAATGGAAAAAGAGGGAGCCACGCTGGAAGAGCTGGAACTTTTGACACTCGGGTCGCTGCGCAAAGCAGTCATTGATGGTGATGTTGTAGACGGAACCATCATGGCAGGACAGTGCGCAGGTCTTGTGAAGAAGGAACAGTCCTGTATGGAGATTATGGAAGAGATTATGACAGAAGCAAAAGTGCTTCTTAAAGTCAAATAAATTGACAGTCCCTACATAAACCGAAGGAAGTCGGAAAACTTTCTGACTTCCTTTTTTCAGGAATAAATAGTTTGACAATCAAAGTATTAAGGGAAAGAAGGAAAAGGATTAAAAGATGGGAAAAACAGCATTTATATTTCCGGGACAGGGTTCCCAATATGTAGGAATGGGAAAAGATTTTTTTGAAAACAGTACGCTTTGCAGAGAGATTTATGCGAAGGCATCGAAAGCATCCGGACTTGACGTGGAAGCACTTTGTTTTGAAGAAAATGAACAGATTCATATTACGGAATACACGCAGATTGCCATGCTTGCAACGGAAGTTGCGATGCTTCGTGAACTGGAAAGCAGAGGTGTGAAGGCGGATGTGGCAGCAGGACTTTCTCTCGGTGAGTATGGTGCACTTGCGGCAGCGGGTGTCATGAGCGATGAAGATATTTTCCGACTTGTCCGTAAACGCGGTCTTTTTATGCAGGAAGCAGTTCCGACCGGTGGTGCTATGGCAGCGGTTCTTGCGCTTGCAACAGAAAAGATAGAGGAGATTTGTGAGCAGACGGAAGGAATTGTTTCCATTGCAAACTACAACTGTCCGGGACAGATTGTGATTACCGGTGAGGAAGCAGCGGTTGTAAAGGCTATGGAAAGGTTGAAAGAAGCGGGCGCAAAGAGATGTGTGAAATTAAATGTCAGCGGTCCTTTTCACTCTGCCATGCTGGAAGGGGCGGGCGAAAAGCTTTCAGAGGAACTTGCGGCTGTGGAAGTGCATGAATTGAAAATCCCGTATCTTGCCAACGTGACAGCACATTATGTCGGAAGTATAGATGAAGTAAAAGGACTCCTTAAAAAGCAGGTTTCTGCTTCTGTGAAATGGCAGCAGACGATTGAAAAAATGCTTGCGGACGGAGTTGATACGTTTATAGAAATCGGACCGGGAAAAACCTTATCCGGGTTTATGAAAAAAATAACAAAAGAAACAGGTTGTGAGTGCAGAGTATTCAATGTGGAAAAATGGGATGATATCGTAACCGTAGCGGAAGGAGCAGGAGTATGTTAACAGGAAAAGTTGCTTTAGTTACAGGTGCCAGCAGAGGTATCGGACGTCAAATTGCTTTGACACTTGCTTCTTACGGAGCAGACGTCATCGTAAATTATAACGGTTCCAAGGAAAAAGCGGATGAAGTTGTTGCCGCCATCAAGGAGATGGGAAGAAATGCTGAGGCCGTGCAGTGTCAGGTTTCGGACTTTGAAGCGTGCGGCCAAATGATTACCGATGCACTTGCTGCCTATGGACATATTGATATTCTTGTCAATAATGCAGGAATTACAAGAGATAATCTTGTGATCAAAATGACAGAAGAGGATTTCGATCAGGTGATTGATGTAAACCTGAAGGGAACCTTTAACACGATGAAACATATGTATCGTCCGTTCCTGAAACAGAAATACGGAAGAATTATCAATCTTTCTTCTGTGACAGGTGTTTACGGAAATGCAGGTCAGGTCAATTATGCAGCATCCAAAGCGGGTGTCATCGGAATGACGAAGAGTATGGCAAAAGAGTTGGCCAGCCGTAACGTCACGGTAAATGCAGTTGCTCCGGGCTACATTGATACGGATATGACACAGGCGATGAGTGACATGGCAAAGGAAGCGGTTCTTTCACAGATTCCGATGAAGAGAGCGGGAAAACCGGAAGAAATTGCGGAGACCGTTGCTTTTCTTGCAAGTGATAAGTCGTCTTATATCACAGGTCAGGTGATTGGTGTAGACGGCGGAATGTAAAAAGGGAGAAGAGGAGAAAAAATGAGCAGACGAGTAGTAGTAACAGGTATGGGGGCCATTACCCCGATTGGCAATTCCGTAGAGGAATTTTGGGCAGGAGTGAAGGACCAGAAAACAGGATTTGCCCCGATTACTTATTTTGACATCACAGATTACAAAGCAAAATTAGCGGCGGAAGTAAAAGATTTCGTGGCAAAAGATTATATGGATTTTAAGGCGGCAAAGAGAATGGAGCTGTTTAGCCAGTATGCGGTGGCAGCAGCCAAAGAAGCCATGGAGGATTCCGGTCTTGATATGGAAAAGGAAGATCCGTATATGGTAGGTGTCTCCGTTGGTTCCGGTGTCGGTTCTCTTCAGACGGTAGAGAGAGAGCACACAAAGCTTACAGAGCGTGGTCCGTCCAAATGTAACCCGCTCATGGTTCCTATGTTTATCGGAAACATGGCAGCAGGAAACGTTTCCATCCAGCTTGGATTAAAAGGAAAAAGTATTGATATTGTAACTGCCTGTGCGACAGGTACGAACAGCATCGGTGAAGCATATCGAACCATTCAGTATGGTGATGCAGATGTGATGTTTGCCGGCGGTACGGAAGGCGGAATCTGCCCGATTAGTGTGGCAGGTTTTACCGGTCTTACAGCGCTCAGCACATGCGAAGATCCGGAAAGATGTTCCATTCCGTTCGACAAAGACAGAAGCGGATTTGTTATGGGAGAAGGTGCAGCGGTTGTTGTTCTGGAAGAATATGAACATGCGAAAGCACGTGGTGCAAAGATCTATGCAGAAGTTGTCGGCTATGGTTGCAGTTCGGACGCCTACCACATTACCTCTCCTGCGGAAGACGGATCCGGAGCAGCCAGAGCTATGACAAATGCGGTAAAAGATGCAGGCATCAGCACAGATGATGTATATTACATCAACGCACACGGAACAAGTACGCATCATAATGATCTCTTTGAGACAAGAGCCATCAAGCTTGCGTTCGGTGAGCATGCAAAAGAGATGAAAATTAACTCTACCAAATCCATGGTGGGTCATCTTCTCGGTGCAGCAGGTGCGATTGAATTTATTACATGTGTGAAAGAACTTCAGGAAGGTTACTTACACGCAACCGTCGGACTGAAAAATCCGGATGAAGAATGTGACCTTGATTACTGTATGGAACCGGTTAACATGGATATTGAGTATGCATTGTCTAACTCCCTTGGATTTGGAGGACACAATGCAAGTATCCTTGTGAAAAAGTTTTCGGAATAGTACAATAAAAGAAAACATGTAGGTAAGAGAGGTAATAAATTATGTCATTAATGAAAACGAAAGAAATTATGGAAATTATTCCGCATAGACAGCCGTTTTTGCTCATTGATACGATTGAAGAGATGGAAGAGGGAAAACGCGCGGTCGGTAAAAAATGTGTCAGCTACAATGAACCGTTTTTTGCCGGACATTTTCCGCAGGAACCGGTAATGCCGGGTGTGTTGATTATTGAGGCGCTCGCACAGGTTGGCGCGGTTGCAATCTTAAGTCAGCCGGAATGGAAAGGAAAAACCGCGTATTTTGCTGCCATCAAGGAAGCAAAATTCAAAGGAAAAGTAGTTCCGGGTGATGTCCTGATGCTTGAGACGGAGATCATCAAAGTGAAGGGTCCAATCGGTGTGGGAAGTGCCAGGGCGACGGTGGACGGTAAAGTCGTGGCACAGGCAGAGCTTACCTTTGCGATTGGAAGCGGACAGTAAGTAAGAAAAAAAATATGGAGGATTTCACATATGAAAACCAGAATTGCAGGAACCGGTCATTTCCTGCCGAAGACAGTCGTAACAAACGATGATTTGTCTAAAATTATGGACACATCGGATGAATGGATTTCATCAAGAACGGGAATCCGTGAGAGAAGGCTGGCAACGGAGGAGACAACGGCTTCCATGTCTGCTGAGGCAGCAAAGCTGGCACTTTCGGATGCAAATATGAATCCGGAGGATATTGATTTGATTATCGTGTCAACGGTAAGTGCAGATCATATGACGCCATCTTGCGCTTGTGAAGTGCAGGCGGCTATCGGTGCAGACAGGGCAGTAGCGTTTGATATCAATGCTGCGTGTTCGGGATTTTTGTTTGCGCTTCAGATGGCAGATATATATATAAAACAGGGAGTGTACCGAAATGCCCTTATCATCGGAGCAGAGACACTTTCTAAGATTATGGACTGGAATGACAGAAGTACATGTGTACTCTTCGGTGACGGGGCAGGGGCAGCAGTCATTTGTCCGGCCGAGGGTGACAGTCAGGGACTTGCGTCTATTACGCTCGGAAGTGATGGGGCAAAGGGGATGGTTTTGGCAGGTATTAACCGCTCAAACAATAACCCTTTCGTCAAGACGGATATCGGCCCGCATTACATTCACATGGACGGACAGGAAGTATATAAATTTGCGGTAACGACGGTGCCTGTGAGCATCGAAAAAGTGCTGGAGCAAGCAGGAATTACCACAGATGATATTAAGTATTTTGTGTTGCATCAGGCAAACATCCGCATTTTGCAGTCGGTTTCAAAGCGGCTGAAAGTAGGTATGGATAAATTTCCGATTAGCCTCGATCATTGCGGAAATATGTCCGCAGCGAGCGTTCCGGTGCTTCTTGATGAAGTAAACCGTAAAGGAATGCTTCAAAAAGGCGACAAGATTGTGCTTGCAGGATTTGGTGGCGGACTCACTTGGGGCGCATGCGTGCTGGAGTGGTAACTATTTTTGTATGTGCTGGGATAAATTTGAGGTTTTTCATATTTTTATCCCTTAAAACCCAATCCTACAATCCAGAAGCTTGCAATAATCCCGGCAAGAGTTGCAACAAGAGCCCCCGGAAGAGTGTAGCGGGTTTTGGTGACTTTGGCGGCGAGAAAGTAGACAGACATCGTGTAGAAGATAGTTTCTGTCGAACTCATGATGAGTGAGGTGAGAAATCCGATATCACTGTCCGGACCATAGGTCTTGAAGATATCGAGAACAAGCCCCGTGGCAGCGGAACTGGAAAACATTTTGATAAGGATGACAGGAACAACCGGGGCCGGAACCGAGAAAGAGGATAAGAGATTTCCGAGGAGCTCGCCTACAAAATCAAGAAATCCCGATGCGCGGAGAACTCCGACAGCAATCATAAGGCCAATGAGAGTGGGCATAATTCCGACGATGGTTTTCATACCATCGCGGGCGCCTTCGAGAAACTCGTCATACACATTTACTTTGTTCGAAATTCCCGTAGCTACAATATAAAAGATAACAAGCGGAATGATGATATTGGAAAAATTGGAGAGAACGTTGGCAAGATTCATGGCAGGACCTCTTTATGAAAATATGTGACTATGTTTATTTAGTGAGGGCGACTACGGATGTCCGCTATTTTCAAAAATACGATACCTGCCAAGGTGGAAACGAGCGTGGCAACGATGGCAGGTGCGATAATGGCGGTTGGATTTACACTTCCGTACTGGCTTCGATACACAATCATATTGACAGGAATGAGTTGTAGGGAGGAAATATTTAAGATTAAAAAACCGCACATTTCATTGGAAGCCACATGAGAAGGGAGCTGTTTGTGCTCCTGAATTTTTTTCATCTCCTCCATGGCTTTCAGTCCTGCGGGAGTACAAGCCCAGCCGAGACCGAGAATATTGGCGATGACATTGGTGGAGATGTATTGCATCGCTTTTTTTTCATGTTTCAGAGAAGGGAAAAGAAAGCGGAGAAAGGGCATAATTCTGCGCGTGAGAGAGTCGATAACACCGGCTTTTTGTGCAATTTGCATCAGTCCCGTCCAAAAAGACATGACACCGAGCATAGTGATGCAGAGAGTGACTGCTTCCTTGGAACTTTCTAAGGCTGCATTTGAGATCTCTGCCATTGTTCCGTGAAAGGCACCGTAGACGATTCCGATTAAAATCATAAAAGCCCAAAGATAGTTCAGCATAGAAGACCTTTTTCTTTTAATATATGAAAAGATAAAGTATAATATGAAAAAGATAATCGGGGATTTGTGTATAAGGAGGATTTCATGATTTCGTACTATGCAGTCATGCTTATTTTGGCATCGGTTAATTTAATCGTTTTTTTAATGATATTTCGAGAAAAAAAATTGAATTATTATATTCTTGCTTTATTTGCGATTATTACCGTCAGCAATGCGGGAAATTTTTTTCTTGCTACAGCAGACAGTATAGGAGAAGCATTGATTGCGAAAAAAATATATTACATAGGCGGATGTTTTATGCCGCCGATCATGCTTCTTCTCATATTTAAGATGTGTAACATATCTATTAAAAAGTGGATGGAAAACGTTTTATTATTCTTTAGTTTTGCAGTATATATCATGGTTTTTTCTATTGGATACAGCGATATCTATTATAAAGATGCAGATTTGATTCAAGTGGACGGTGCAACTGTGATGGTTCCGGAATATGGAGCAGGACATATGTTTTTTTATGTGCTCCTTTACGGATATTTGTTGCTGGGAATATGTGTTTTGATATATGGTCTCAAAAATAAAAATCAAATTTCCCGCAAGAATCTTTGGGCGCTGTTGGGAATGGAGATGATGACGATACTTATTTTCCTGGTAGGGAGAATAATAAATCGAAAATTAGAGATGATGCCGTTGATTTATGTGGTTGACGGATGGCTTCTTCTTTATTTGAGCAGACGGGTTTCCATGTACAATTTGGAAGATAATATCATAAGTTCTATCGGGAAACAGGATATTTACGGATATATTATGTTTGATAGAAACCGTAAATATCTGGGAGCCAATGAGTTAGCCATAAAAATTTTGCCGGAACTGGCAGATTGTAAAATTGACAGACCGATAAAAGGATATGAGAGTTTGCAGTTTCTTCATGTGGAATTGGACGAATACGAGGAAATGGATGATGCATTGTTTGAACTCGACAGGGAAAATGAACACTATGAAGGGCATATCAATCGGATTTGGTATGAGGACATCGCAGTCGGCTATTTATTTGAAATAGAAAATGCTACGGACAGATACAGATATACACAGCTTTTGTCAAAGTATAACGATAATTTGCGCAGTGAAGTAGAGGAAAAAACCGCACACATCCGAAATATTCAGTCGAAGGTGCTCTTGGGAATGGCGAACATGGTGGAAAACCGTGACGGTAATACGGGCGGACATATAAAGAGAACCAGTGACGTGATAAAGATATTGATAAATACGATTAAGGAAAACAATATTTTATCTTTGGATGAAAGATTTTGCCGGGCAGTCATAATGGCTGCACCGATGCACGATTTAGGGAAAATTGCTATCGACGACAAAATTTTGAGAAAACCGGGACGCCTTACCGATGAAGAGTTTACGATTATGCAGACCCATGCACCGAGAAGCGGTGAGATGGTAGACAGCATTTTGAAAGATGTTGAGGATGCTTATTTTGTGACCATCGCCAAAAATATGGCCAGACATCATCATGAAAAATGGAACGGAGCAGGTTATCCCGATCATAAAAAGGGCGAAGACATTCCGTTGGAGGCAAGAATTATGGCTGTTGCGGATGTTTATGATGCTCTTGTAAGTAAGCGATGCTATAAGGAACCTATGAGTTTTGAAAAGGCATATCAGGTTATGATGGATTCTATGGGAAGTCATTTTGATCCGCAGATGCAGGAGGTCTTTGTCAAGAGCAGAAATAAACTTGAGGAGTATTATTCGGGATAGAGTTGAAAAAAATTTACATTTCCACTATAATGGTTCTATATTGGGGAGCAGAGAGGGAAGGTCTCTGCAATGGAGAAAAGGAGAATAGCAGATGAGATTAATTACACGTTCGGATTTTGATGGATTAGCATGTGGTGCACTTTTGAAGGAAGCAGGAATTATTGATCATTGGAAATTTGCACATCCCAAGGATTTACAGGATGGGCTTGTGGAAGTGACAGAGGACGATTGTCTTGCCAATGTCCCGTACGTAGAGGGATGCGGATTGTGGTTTGACCATCACTCCAGTGAACATGAGAGAATGCAGCTGGAAGGTAAGTATAAGGGCGAGAGTCGCGTGACACCTTCCTGTGCACGAATTATTTATGAATATTATGGTGGAAAAGAAAGATTCCCACAGTTTGATGATATGATGGAAGCTGTTGATAAGGTGGATTCCGGAAATCTTACTATCGATGATGTACAGAATCCGAAGGGATGGGTACTCATCGGATTTCTGATGGACCCACGTACCGGTCTCGGTCGTTGGAGAGATTTCACAATTAGCAACTATCAGCTTATGGAAAAGCTTATTGATGCTTGCAGAACAATGACAACAGAGGAGATTTTAAATCTTCCGGATGTCAAAGAGCGTATTGATGTATATTTTGAGCAGACAGAGAAATTCAAAGAGATGGTAACAGCGCACACAAGAGTGGAAGGAAACGTAATTATTTCCGACCTCCGCGGCGTAGACCCGATTTATTCAGGAAACCGTTTCATGATTTATTCTATGTATCCGGAGCAGAACATTTCCGTATGGATTGTAAACGGAAAAGGCGGACTCGGATGTTCCGCAGCAGTCGGTTACAGTATTTTGAACCGCACTTCTGATGTGAATGTAGGAAGTTTGATGCTGAAATATAACGGCGGCGGACACAAAGCAGTCGGAACATGTCAGTTCTCTGATGAAAACATGGAGACAGACCTTCCGAAAATGATTGCAGAGCTTTGTGAAATGAGCAATAAGTAAGTCATATAAAAACTGTGCAGGAATTTTAAAAGATTCCGCACAGTTTTTTGTGTTTTATATAAGCCCGTAACTTTTCAGTAAAAAGAGCCAGAAAGTCAAGGTCAAAGAGCTAAGGAGCGTTGTCATTACGATGGTGGCGCTTGTCAAATCGCCTTTGTGGCCCATGTTCTTGGCCATGATATAGCAGCTTGGTGTCGTCGGAGCTCCGAGCATGACGAGAAGGGCAATGATTTTTTCTCCGGTAAAGCCCATATGTACGGCAAGCGGAAGAAATACTGCACATTGCACAACAAGGCGGATGGCGGATGCCAGGAGTGTCGGTTTCAGCAGATGAAGTGCGGCCTTTCCTTCAAAGCCTGCACCCAGGCCAATCAGTGCCAGCGGTGTTGCCAGTACTGCCAGATTGGAAAGTGTTTTCGTGGCGATGACCGGGAGCTTTACTTGCAAAAGCGAGGCGATGAGTCCGAGGGCAATTCCGATAAGAACCGGATTTGTGACAACGCCTTTAAGTGATTTGAAAAGTTCCTGTTTATTTAACTTATGATTGCCCGGTCTCGTGAAAGAGAGGATGAAAACCGCAAGTACATTATATAAAGGAACGCTTCCGATAATCATGAGCGGGGCGATCGTTGCGGAGCCGTAAATGTTTTGGATAAAGGCAAGACCCAGCACGGCGGCGCTCCCGCGGTACGAGGCCTGCGCAAATTCCCCGGTCAGGGATTTATCTTTGCAAAACAGGAGCGTCAGGCATAAGATAACTGCGATGCAGATAAGTGTTACGATAAAGCAGAAAAGAACATATTTTGCATCCCACACTTTATAAAAATCAGCTTCGTATAAATCGAGGAAAATCAGCGCAGGTAACGTAATATTAAAATTGAATTTATTTAATATTTTTACAAAATCAGCGTTTAGCATTTTGGTCCGTTTGAGTACATAACCGATGACAATCGTCAAAAAAATCGGAAGTGTAACATTCAGACTGAATACCAAATTTTCCATAAGGACAATCACCCTTTCAAAAGTTTGTTCTTTGAAATAGTAGTATAAAAATTTATATTTGTAAAGGAAATGAAAGTATGAAAACAGAAACTGTCTGGATGATAATTGGCATAATCATATGTATTTTAGTGGTATTTTTTCCGCTTGTCCATCTTGTGAAAAGACGATGGAAAAAGGAGGCACCGCTCCCCATAGATGAGATGGAAGGAACAGAATTTGAAAAATTCTGTGCAGGACTTCTCGAGAAAAAAGGCTTTATCGATGTGAATGTCACCAAGGCAAGCGGTGACTTCGGTGTGGATATACTTGCGGAAAAAGACGGTGTTACGTACGCCATTCAGTGCAAGCGCTATGCGGACCCGGTCGGGGTGAAGGCGATACAGGAAGTTTACGCGGGAAGAGAATATTATGACAGAATGGTCGGAGCGGTACTGACGAACCAGTATTTTACCGCACCGGCGGTGGAGGCGGCCAAGAAGCTTAAAATATTGCTTTGGGACCGCGGTTATTTGGAGAGTATGATAGAGGAGGATGAAACATGCAACCAATCATTACGTTAAAAGATGTATCAAAAGAATTTAAAGTATTAAACAGGAGAGAAGGACTGAAAGGGAGTATTCAGGACCTGTTTTCCAGGGATTACAATATTGTAAAAGCAGTAAACAACATTTCCATGGAAATTATGCCGGGCGAGATTTGCGGGTATCTTGGACCGAACGGAGCGGGAAAATCAACGACCATCAAGATGATGACGGGAGTACTGCAGCCGACATCAGGTGAAATCATAGTCAACGGCCGTATTCCTTACAAAAACAGGACTGAGAATTCGCAAAACATAGGAGTTGTCTTTGGGCAACGTTCACAGCTTTGGTGGTCATTGCCTTTGATAGAGTCGTTTAAACTTTTGCGCGATATTTATCAGATTGATGAAAAACAGTACAAAGATATGATGGAACTCTATGAGTCACTTGTCGATATTAAGAGTCTGTATTCCAAACCGGTGCGTCAGATGTCGCTCGGACAGAGGACCTTAAGCGATATCCTCGCCGCTTTTTTACATAATCCGGGCGTTGTATTTCTTGATGAGCCGACCATCGGACTGGATGTGTCGATGAAGAGCAAAATCCGAGAACTTATCAAAGCGCTCAACAAAGAAAAAAATACGACGGTCATCCTGACAACTCACGATATGGGTGATGTGGATGCACTTTGCAGACGAATTGTCATTATAGATAAGGGTAAGATGCTCTATGACAATTCCATTGAAAATTTGAGAAGCTTTTTCGGGGCGTACCGCACGATTTGTCTGCGTTTTACAAAGAATGCGAACGAACTGACGAAGGAGGCACTTGAAAAACAGGCAGAAGGTCTGTTAGAGGAACTTAAGGTGAAATTCCCGCAGGCGCAGTCCCTTAACGTTACCGTATCGGAGGATTGGATTGACGTGCTTGTCAATGAGGATGAGATTCCGGTGATTAAAGTGCTGAATGAAATTCAGGAAACAAGAAAAATTTATGATGTGCAGCTGAAAGAAATTTCAACGGAAAGTGTCATTAAAAAAATCTATGACAAAGAGCTTGAGTAGGTGAAACGATGAAGAAAAAAATAAAAAAATATCTTGCCCTGACAAGATGCGGAATCATGGAGGAACTCCAGTTCCGTCTCGGTGCAGCGGTCAGATTATTCGGAAATATTATTTATCTGATTATTATTTATAATTTATGGAGGGCGATTTATGAGTCGAGTCCGGAGCCTGTCGTAAACGGAATGACATTTTCGGATACGATGATTTATCTGGTACTCGCTTCCGCACTTTTTACAACGATGGAAATGTATATTACATGGGACATCGGGAGAAGTATTAAATCCGGTAATATTGTGTTTGATTTCCTGCGTCCGATGGATTACGGAACCTACAGTCTGTGGCGCTGTTCCGGAAATACGGTGGTTACGGTTCTTGTGAATCTGCTGCCGACCATGGTGATAGTGTATTTAATTACAGACGGAGGATTTGCGCTTTCCGTTAACCTGGGTTATTTTGTCTTGGCAATGCTGATGGGAATTGTACTGAATTTTTATATCAACTTTTTCGTCGGGCTGATTTGTTTTTACACGGAGTCTATTTGGGGTGTAAATATCATGAAGGAAGTTGTTGTACTGCTGTTTTCGGGAGCAAGTATTCCGCTCGCATTTTTTCCGGAGTCATTCCAAAATATTGTGTACAAACTTCCGTTCCATGCGATTTATAATACGCCGCTGATGATGCTGATTGACAATACCCTGTCGACGAGAGCACGTGTGGAAATGCTTCTTGTGCAGCTTTTCTGGGTGTTTGTGGTAGGACTGATTACAAGCGGATTCCTGCGTTTTTCCACGAGACGTTTACTCGTAAACGGCGGTTAAAGGAGGCAGAATTATGAATACGGTCAAAAAAAGGGGATTGCGGTTTTACGCATCCATATATTTTAAAATTATATCTCAGGATTTTAAGAGCAAAATGAGTTACCGTGCGGATTTCATCATTTCCATGCTCGGTATGATTCTGACGAATATATCCGGTTTTATCGGATTTTATATCATGTTCCAAAACTTTGATAACATCAATGGATGGAATTATTATGAGATGCTTTTCTTTTACGGGTTCTCACTTATCGCGCTGACGCCGATGCAGTGTCTGTTTGACAACAACTGGAACCTGCGGGGCGCGGTATATGACGGGGACTTTATCAAATATTGCTTCCGCCCGATTAACATTTTCTTTTACTTCATATCCGAAGTGTTTGATGTAAAAGGACTCGGACAGCTTTTGATGGGAAGTATTACGCTGGTTTATGCGTGGAGGAAACTGGAGCTTGTGATGACACCGGGAACCTTTGTCCTTTTGTTTTTGTCGCTTGTGACTGCATCTCTGTTCATGATTGCAATTATGAATCTGGCAGCAGCGACATGCTTTTGGATTATGAATTCCGGTTATGTGATGGTAACTATGTTTAAATTTACGGAGTATGCGAAGTATCCGGCGACGATCTACAAAGGATTTTTCAGCATTCTCTTTACCTTTATCATCCCGATTGCCTTTGTTTCATATTATCCGAGTATTTTGTTCCTGCGGCCGCAGGTGCATGTGCTGACATGCATTGCACCTGTTTTCGGGATCTTTTTCTTCTGGGTCAGCTATAAAGTGTGGATGTACGGGGCAACCCGTTATACGGGAACAGGAAATTAAGTAAAAAGACATTGTAACGAATGAAAAATCCATGTTATAATCGGGAAGTAAGGAAGTAAACATATGGATATTCAACAGACACTCAATGAACTGCTCGTCGGGCTGTTTCATGATATTATGACAATTGAAGAGAAAGCTATCCGGAAAGGGATTTTTAAAGATGTCACGGTAAATGATATGCACGTAATTGAGGCTATTGGTACGGAAAAAAGCAAGAACATGTCCACGGTTGCCAAGATGCTCGGCGTGACAATGGGTACGCTGACCATCTCCGTGAACTCCCTCGTGAAAAAAGGATATGTCGAGAGAGTTCGCAGCGAGGAGGACCGAAGGGTTGTGCTCGTGTCACTGACTGCGCAGGGGAAAAAAGCCTATGCACAGCACCAACAGTTTCACGAGGAGATGATTTCGTCAATTACGACACAGCTTTCGGAAGATGAGAAAAAGGTTCTCCAAAAATCATTAGCAAAGTTAAATATATTTTTCAAAGACCAGAGTATGTAACGGCTCTGGTCTTTATAATAATTATCTTTCTTTTTCAACAGAAAGCGCCCTGCGTATGTTTGTGTAGGAGTCCGGGCCGTGGTCCAGGAAAAATGTATGAAAGTCAAGTTCCGAGTAGGTGACATCCTCCGACATACATTTTTTGCGGTAGAGCTCTTTACACTCAAGAAGCTCAAGGTAACCGACATAATATTTCAGATACGTTCCCGGTTCATTGACAAGGTACGAGTATACGTTTTCCACAACTTCCGGTTCCTTGATTCCGATGCGTGCAAGATACGGGGTAATGTCGGACACCGTTGCGCCGTCATTGTGGATGCGGATGTCGAGAATACTAAGGAGACAAAGCTGTATCTCACGCGAGAGGCGGAGCAGTTCCAGATACGTTTTATCCCCCTCGGCATAGGAGAAGGAGAGAAGTTCGATATAAAGCGCCCAGCCCTCGCTGTAGCCGGGGAAATCCATGCAGTAGCGAAGAATATTTTTTCTGTTTACGCCCTGTGCGGAAAGGAAGTAAACATTCTGATACATATGTCCCGGGTAACCCTCATGTGCGAGAGTTGTGAAAAGATCCACTTCATCTTTTTTTAAATCGGACCGGACATAAATCGTGTTTTCTATGGAGGAGATGTCGCCTTTTCTACACACGGCAACGCTTGGAATAAAATAGTAAGCAGGCGCTGTATAATCCGCAATCGCAGAAGGAATCTCCTTTATAGTGACATCACTTGCCTGTGACGTCGCCGGAAACAGTTCCTTCATTTGTTTCTGAAGGGCAGGAAGACAATTTGAAATGGTAAGGGAACCGGAGGCGACGGTGTCAGCCGCAGTTGTAATCGTTGTGTCGGAAGGGAGCTGCGCCCTAAGCTGTGTCAGTTCCAGATACAGGTCCTCCAGGCGAACATACAACTTTTGCTCGATTTCTTCCGTGGATTCATCTGTCCCAATGAGGCGGCGGATGCGCTGTTCGTAATATTCCTGACCGTTTTCGTGTTGCATCAGCCCTTTGCGTTCTTTGCCGGGTTCTTTCAGCAAAAGAATGCAGTCTGCAAGTTTTTTATACGACGGAAGAACGCTTTCGCGGACAATGGAAGCGTGTTTTTTGGCATAATGGTTGCGAATGGATTCATCGTCGGGAAACACTTGCTCCAGCGTCAGAGCAAAGCAGTCCATAAAGAATTTTTCGCCTTTTTCGGAAGAAAAAAAGTCACACTGGGAGATGACAAGGTCTGCGTCCTCTGAGGCCATAAACTTTCCGGTGGAAGCTTTATCTGCTTCAAATTTTGCAAGGCTGTCGAAATAAGAAGGCAGCAGAGAGAGCAGAGAGATATATTTTTCTATATCGCTCTCATCTTTTGCGGGGAATTCCGCCAGTAGTACCGGGAGAGAAATATGTACGCCGCTTGTGGACGAAAGCGGTTCTTCAAAGTACGGAAAGTCAGCACTTTTTCGTTGTTGTTTTAAGTAAGGCAGAAGGACTTCATAGGTGGAACGCGTTTGGTCGGAGAGATGTTCAGGGTTAATTTCATTCAGAGCAGATATAGTCTCATCCAAAGAAATGGAGGAGGACAGATAGTCCGCACGGTTGTAGAGAGGCAGAGCACAGTTGTCTTCGGATAACCCGAACTGTTTTGGGTCCTGAAAAGAAAACTGTGTGCTTAGAGTATCATTTTCAAAACTGCTTATAATAATAGAATCTGAGATTTCCTGAAAATGAGAATCCTCACCGCCGTTTTTAATGCAGAATACAGCAAAAATAAATGCACCTGTCAGAAATAGGAAAAAAGCGGAAGAAGTTATGATTTTTTTCATGAGCGAGTCGTCCAATCCGTTTGTTTTCACATTATATGACTATAAAAGCAGGTGTATGCGGGAAAAGAGACGGAATGGGCAATTGACATTTTACGGGTAAAGTGCTAATCTATGGATAACTTGAAACAGAAAAGAAAACGCAGTGAAGAAGAGAGTACATTTGTTTTAAATTTCCAGAGAACATCCTGTTTCCGCGTCGCGGAATCGCTGGGAGGGATGAATGGCGGACAGATGGAAGATGGCTTCTGAGCAGCGCACCGAGCAGATATTCTGTTAGGCTGCGACAGGTTCCGCCTGTTATAGCGGAGAAGTATGAAAGTACTTTGTGAGGTCTTTGCCGCAAGGCAGGGATGAATAGAAGTGGTACCACGATAACATCGTCTTCTAAGCCTTTGGGCTTGGAAGGCGTTTTCTTTTTCTGAGGAAATAATAGAGTGGCGGTGCAGGACCGCTGAAACGGAGGTAAACATGACAAACAAAGGTAAGTATTACATGACAACGGCGATTGCCTATACATCAGGCAAACCGCACATCGGAAACAGCTACGAAATTGTGCTTGCAGACAGCATTGCCCGTTTCAAACGTGCAGACGGGTACGATGTATTTTTCCAGACAGGAACGGACGAGCATGGACAGAAAATTGAATTAAAAGCACAGGAAGCGGGCGTGACACCGAAGGAGTTCGTTGACGGTGTGGCAAAGCAGATTCAGGATATCTGTGACATGCTGAATACTTCATATGACAAATTTATCCGTACAACGGACGATTACCATGAAAAACAGGTACAGAAAATTTTTAAGAGATTGTATGACCAGGGTGATATCTACAAAGGTGCGTACGAAGGAATGTACTGTACTCCATGTGAATCTTTCTGGACAGAGTCCCAGCTTGTAGAAGGTAAATGTCCGGACTGCGGCCGTGAGTGTAAACCGGCAAAAGAGGAAGCTTATTTCTTTAAAATGAGCAAGTATGCGGACAGACTTATTGCGCATATCAATGAACATCCGGAATTTATTCAGCCGGTGAGCCGTAAAAATGAAATGATGAACAACTTCCTTCTGCCGGGACTGCAGGATCTTTGTGTTTCCCGTACTTCTTTTAAATGGGGAATTCCGGTGGATTTTGACGACAAGCATGTGGTTTATGTATGGCTGGATGCGCTGACCAACTATATCACAGGTATCGGATATGACGCGGACGGCAACAAGACAGAGCAGTACGGCAATTTATGGCCGGCTGATCTGCATTTGATTGGAAAGGACATCATCCGCTTCCATACGATTTACTGGCCGATTTTCCTCATGGCGCTCGGCGAGGAGCTTCCGAAGCAGATTTTCGGTCATCCGTGGCTTTTGCAGGGTGATGGTAAGATGAGTAAATCCAAAGGTAACGTCATTTATGCGGAAGACCTGGTGGATTTCTTCGGCGTGGATGCTGTCCGTTACTTTGTACTCCACGAAATGCCGTTTGAAAATGACGGTGTCATCAGCTGGGAGTTAATGGTAGAAAGATTAAATTCCGACCTTGCAAACACACTCGGAAATCTTGTAAACCGAACCATTTCCATGAGTAACAAATATTTCGGCGGTGTTGTGGAAAACAAAGGTGAGCCGTCGGATGAGGCACAGGCAGCGATTGATGCGGACCTGAAAGCAGTTGTGACAGGTACTTACGCCCGCGCAGCAAAGAAAATGGAAGATCTCCGTGTGGCAGATGCAATGACGGAAATTTTTGCACTGTTCAAACGTTGCAACAAATATATTGATGAGACAGAACCATGGGTACTTGCAAAGGATGAGGCGAAAAAAGATCGTCTCGCAACCGTACTCTACAACCTTGTGGAAAGTATTACGATCGGAACATCCCTTCTTGCACCGTTTATGCCTGAGACAGCAGACAAGATTGTATCTCAGTTAAATTCGGAGATTCGTGATTTTGAAACACTTACAACTTTTGGATTATATGCAAACGGAACCAAAGTAACCGAAAAACCGGAGATTCTCTTTGCGAGACTTGATATGGCGGAAATCGTGGCAAAAGCTGATGCCATGTTTGAGCAGAGAAAAGCCGAGGCCGGAATTACGGAAGAACCTGCAGAGGATGAAAATGTCATCGATATCGAACCGAAGGAAGAGATTACATTTGATGAGTTCGGTAAAATGCAGTTCCAGGTAGGTGAAATCATTGCCTGTGAAGCAGTTCCGAAGAGCAAAAAACTGCTCTGTTCCCAGGTTAAAATCGGTAGTCAGGTAAAACAGATTGTTTCAGGTATCAAAGCTTACTACTCACCGGAAGAAATGGTCGGCAAAAAAGTTATGGTTTTAGTAAACTTAAAACCGGCGAAACTTGCAGGTGTTCTCAGTGAAGGTATGCTCCTTTGTGCGGAAGATGCAGAAGGTAGTCTTGCACTTATGACACCGGAAAAACCAATGCCTGCAGGGGCAGAAATCTGCTAAGTGATGTATCATAAAAATATGGAAAGACCCCCTGAGAGGGTCTTTTCCTGTTAAAAGGAAAGAAAAATGAGAAAAGAAGAATTTACATTTGACTCCCGAGACGGGAAGACAAAGCTTTATGCCTGTAAATGGATTCCTGAGCAGGAACAGCCGATTTGTATTGTTCAGATTATTCACGGAATGCGAGAACATATAGGGCGGTATGAAGAGTTTGCGCAATATTTGGCAGACAGAGGTGTTCTCGTGGTGGGACATGACCATCTGGGCCACGGAAAAAGTGTTCCGATCGGAGAAACCTACGGATATTTTTGTGAAAATGACGCAGCAACCGTAACTGTCAGAGATGCTCACCGTCTGAAAAAAATAACAGAAGAACAGTATCCCCACATTCCATACATTTTGTTGGGGCACAGTATGGGTTCTTTTATGGTGCGCAATTACATTGCAAAATACGGAACCGGTATTGAAGGCGCCATTTTAAGCGGTACGGGAACACCGACAAAGGCGGAGCTTTTGTTTGGAATGAGTCTGGCAAAAATCATCGGAACCGTCAGAGGATGGAAATACGTCAGCAGAATGCTTATCAAACTTTCTTCCGATTCTTATATGAAAGGAATCACGGATGCCAAGACAGAGCATGACTGGCTCAGCAGAGATGATGAGCTCATTCATAAGTATGCGGAAGATTCCCTTTGTACAGGGTATCAGTTCACGGTAAACGGTTATCATACGCTTTATGACTTGGCGTATCGCATGCAGAAAAAACAAAATATGCAAAATATACCGAAAAAACTTCCGATTCTCATCGTATCAGGTACAGAGGATCCGGTTGGAAAGAAAGGCCTGGCGCCGAAGAAATTGTACGATGATTACCTGAATTTGGATTTGACCAAAGCGACTTTAAAATTGTACAATGGCGCAAGACATGAAGTCTTGAATGAAAAAGACAGAAATAAGGTATTTGCCGATCTTTACAGCTGGGTGGAAAGAGTGGCAATGGAAGTTTCAGGGAAATAAGCTTAAAAAGTTTCCGAGGAGGTAATGCAGAATGAAAAAACGTTTGATTTGTGTGATGATAGCTCTGTTGCTGTCGTTAACCGGTACGGTGACAGAGGCAAAGGCAACGGAAACCGATGGCGATAAAGCACCGGTTTCGGATATTGTAAATCCGGAAATGATTGTAAACATTGATATGTCAAAACCGATACTCGCACTCGGCGCGGACCTTTCCGCAGAGCAAAGGGCTTCTGTGCTTGCGCAGATGGGAATCACAGAGGCAGATGTGGCAGAATGTACGGTGATTGACATTACAAACGAGATGGAGCATCAATATCTCGGTTCGTATATGGATGCATCTGTTATCGGAACGAAATCGTTATCCAGTGTTCTGATTACGCCGAAGGAAAGCGGTCATGGTGTGGTTGTTACTACAAAGAATATTAATTACTGTACGACGGGAATGTATCGTAATGCTCTTCTTACCGCAGGTGTTTCGGATGCGGAAATTCTCGTTGCAGCACCTTCCCCGATGTCCGGAACTGCGGCTTTGATCGGCGCTATTAAAGGATATGAGGCAATGACGGGGGTTACTGTGACAGACGGGTCACTTGATACCGCGATGGATGAGCTGATTACAACCGGAGAGATTGCGGAGGAAATCGCTGCGCAGACAGGTGGTGACAGCCAGCAGATAGAGGAACTGATTGCGTTTGTGAAGGCAAAGGTGGCAGCAGGAGAACTGGAAAGTGAGGAGGACATCCGTGCTGCAATCAGCGAGGGCGAAGCAAAATTCGGTGTTACTTTGGCGGAGGAACAGGTTCAGCAAATTGTTGATATCATGCTCAAAATTAATGAGCTCGGACTTGATCCGCAGATGCTTTTGGAGCAGGCAGAGGATTTGTACAGTCAGTTCGGAACGGACTTTCTTGGGAATTTAGACGTGGAGAATTTTGATATGGATAATCTGGACACGGAAGCTATCAAAGAGGAAGTGAAAAAGAAGGTGTCTGAAGGCTTTGTTTCTCAAATTGTAAACGCAATTAAGGAGTTCTTTGCGGGACTGTTTTCGTAAGTTGTCAGATTTCTGAAAAAACATTTCTATTATACATTTTAGAACATATTCCTATCGGCGATGTGGGCATTGTGTCCTCTCAGGGCGCCGCCGAACCCTCCAGGGCGTCGCCGAACCCTCTCAGGGTGCCGCCGATAGGATAAAATCATTTCATTTTCTATTTCTATCCTGGAAATTATTCACATATTTGCAAGTCTTTTGGACGTTTGCGCGAAAATTAGGATAAGAAGCGATTTATTCGAGTTTTTATCTGATAAAAATCCTCCGATTAGACACTATGGGCAATTGTATAAAAGAAAGCTCGCTAAAAATCCAGGATAATTCAAGAAAAATTATCTATTTTATCTTATTTTGCAAATAAATCGACAAAGTAAAAGCTCTATAGAGCACAAATTTGTCAGATAAAATTAACACATTTCTATTTTTTATCCTAAGGAGGCATCAAATCATGAATCTATTGCATTACCAAATGACAAAAAGAAAAGAGTATCTCGAAAATTTGATACAAGAGATTGAAAAAGAGCTGGAAAAATCACCGGAAGGGAATCTACGGGTCAGTAATGAAAAAGGAATTCCCCGCTATTATCATGTATCAAATCCAAAGGATACACGGGGAAAGTATATTTCAAAAGAAAATTCACAACTGTCGCACCAGCTTGCACAAAAGGACTACTTGAAGAAATTATATAGGAAAGCTTGCGATGAACGAAAGGATATCAATAAATTTCTTGACCGTCACGGGGAATGTGAGCTGGAAAATGTATATGCAGATATGAATATTTACCGGAAAGCATTGGTAAATCCTTTTGTCATCACGGACGAAATGTTTGCAGAGGCGTGGGAAAAAGAAGGTTATCCTACGAATCCATATCATCCCGAGCAAAGAGTTTATCCCACAAAAAAAGATGAGCTTGTCCGTTCAAAGTCGGAAGTGCTGCTTGCAGATATGTATTATGAAATGGGGATACCTTATCGGTATGAGGCAGAACTGGTTTTAAAAAACGGGAAGAAAAAATATCCGGATTTTACATTGCTGAAAACAAATACAAGAGAAATTATTTACCATGAACACCTTGGACTATTGGATGACGAGGAGTACAGGGATGCAAATTTGGTAAAACTCGATGAATACAGAAAAAGCGGATTATATTCGGGAAAAAATCTCATACTGACCTACGAAGCCGAGGGACATTATTTGAATATAAAAGATGTGAGAAAATTGGTGGAGAGAGTTATGGAATAAAAATAAACCACACACTCCTTATTAGGGAATGTGTGGCAAAATTCAGTATTCAGTTGTTATTCGATGGCTTTGTAGAAGGTGCAGGTGATAGATTTTGGTTCAGGATATCCTTCGAGTGTTAATTCTTCTCCATATGTTACAACATCTTTATCTTTCCAGGATATTTGAAACGTATTTCCTTTTGCAATGAATATATTTTCTTTTCCTGGTTTTGTTGGTACATCTGTTGTTAACACTCTAGCCTTCAAAACATTTCCTGCTGGATGATATAAAAATATCTCATCATTCTTCTTCATGTGGTAAGTCTCACCATCATTCAAAATTTGTTTATAGCCTTCTACATCATTATAAATGATAAATTTCAAATCTTCTTCTTCCAATATTGAAACCCAGTCCGCAATTGGATCAGAATTCATGATAATCTCGTTTGCCAAAGTTTCTTCAGCCGGTTCTTCTACTGCCGGCGCTTCATCAGCTTCCGGTTCTACCATCACTTCTGCTTCTTCCTGAGGTTTTTCGACATCAACGGCTACTGCCGGCGCTTCTGCAACTACATCTTCTTTTTCAGTATTTGTATCTGTGGCGGCTTCGGTTTTGCCGCATCCAAACAGGAAGAGTGACATAATTGCTAAGGTTGCCATTAATTGCACTAAATTTTTTCTGTTTCTTTTTTTCATTAGGGATACCTCCGAGTGTTTTTGTTCATAATAGCCCAAAACGGGCTAAAAAGCAATAGTCCAATTTGGTCTACCATATACTAACCTCAAGGAGGTAGTGAGGTATGGTTTATTCAAGAATTAGGGATTTGAGAGAAGATAGGGATTTGACACAGGCGAAGATGGCAGGGATTTTGAATATTGCCCAGAGAACTTATTCGCATTATGAAAACGGCGAACGTGCAATCCCATTGGAAATATTATGTAAAATAGCAGATTTTCATGAGACGAGCGTGGATTATCTGTTAAATCGGACAGCGATAAAAAAACCATATGAAGCAAAATAAAGTTTAGATTATGTCCGCGGAGACAAATGAATCTTAAAAGCAACCTGTTGCGTAAGGCAGTCTTTTTGTTGTATATTTGTAGCTGGAAGATGAGTGGACATGGTCTCCCGGTATAGGTTTCTGCGATGAGGCTTTTAGCAGAGCGAAAGCGTCCCCGAGAAGGAAAAGATACCACAAGGACGGAGAATAATAGATTATGTTATATATACAAGAAAAGGAGTACTTATGAAAGTCAGATGTAAAGAATGCAATAAACGTTTTGATTATGACGTGTATAGCGGCGTTTGCCCGAAGTGCGGAAATTATATGCGTCCGAACAACACGACGACGGAGAACGACAATTGCAGTATGGAGGGAAGCCATACACATGTTGAAAGTATGACGGAAACATATACAGAGTCATATACACAACCGAAAAGAGAATCTAACTACGCGGAACCGGAGCCGAAGAAAAAATCAAATGTAAGACTTACCTTCGCACTTCTGATTGCAATTATCATAATGGCGGCGGGAACGACCATTTTTCTGACAATGTCACAGGCAAAGGTACATCAGGAAATGACGGTGCAGGATCTTCGTGTTGTGACATTATCGCAAAAAGATGTGATTGAGTACAAGGGAGAGAGCAACCTGTATGAAATCAAAATAGATTCCGTTACGGTGGATAAAGATCCGGAGTTTGATCTTCCGGAGCCATATGAAGCGATTGTAATTTCTTACAGTATCGATAGGACATTTCTCGGTGGAGAAGGAAGAGATTATGACTCATTTTATGAGATTCAGTTGACCCCTTATATGGAAACGCTTAGCGGATATTATATCAAACCGGTCAGTGAGTATTCGATACGTGATGCGAAAGGAATCGAAGATTATGAACAGGCAGAAGAAATGGGACTGGGAGAAAGATTTAGATATAAACAGGGCGTGTTATATTATTTTGTAAAAAAAGATGACATAAAGGGGTTACATATCACAAGTGCGGATTATGACAGCGAAAACTATGAGAAAGGGGCACTTCGAGAGATTATTTACGTTGACGGATTGGAGGTGACGAGATAATGCATGGACTTAGTACGATTATTTCTTTGATTATCAAGTTTTTTGCTAAATTGTTTAAAGCATTCGGGATTAACGGGATTTTGATTGTCGTCTTGATTTTTGAAATTATGTTTTGTGTGGGATATGCTTCTGAGACGAAAGATGATGACCGCAAAAACAGCGAATACGATTTTACCGGCATAGAAATTACAGAGGTGGCGTACACAGATCCGATTGTTGAGGAACAGAATCTTGTGAGCGAATACGATCATTATTATCTCGTTAAGATTGATATTAAAAACAGATATTCCGAGCCGCTTTCGTATTTTACGATAGATGCAAAGAACGAGCAGGATGACCGTATGATTTGTCGCCGTATAGGATATTATGGTTCGGATATGAGTCATTATTCGACGCAGAACTGTATTCCGGAAGGAACGGAAGCAACCTATACGTATTTGCTCACGGTGGGAAGTTATCAGTATGACGAGACAAATGAGGCAATATTTTATGAATTCGGAGGAGATAAAGATCAGTTTATTTCCGTTGCAATTCCAAAATAATACGCAGAGAGGCTGAAATATGAGCGAAGTGGAGATACGCTATCTGAGAGCGGAAGAGTGGGATACCGCGATGGCCCTTGCCTGGAAAATATTTCTGCGCTTTGAGGCCGGAGAGTATACAGAGGAAGGGATTCACAGCTTTCTTGACCTGATTTCGGACGAGCGGCTCAAAAAGCTGTTTGCATTAGGCGAGTATCCGGTATATGCAGCATTTATAGGAAAAGAAATGGTCGGTATGATTTCGCTGCGCAGTATCAACCATATTTCTCTTTTGTTTGTGTCGGATGTCTATCACAGACAGGGCATAGGGAGCGGGTTGATGGAGGCGATAAAGGAACATGTCCGAAGAGATGGCCGCAAGTCCTATATTACAGTTAATGCGGCACCGTACGCGGTAGGATTTTATCATGCCATCGGATTTAGGGATACCGACAGAGAGATTATGCAACACGGAATTATATACACTCCTATGCGCTGTGATTTGTAAAGAAATTTATATATTTTTTATAAGTTACAACAAATGATTAGGCAACATGTATAAAAATATTTGATAACTTTGTGTACTTGTGGCATAGGAAAAAAATAACCTTTCGTTTATACTAGTTTATAGATGGCGGCTAAGCCAAACATAATTTAGGAGGAAGATTTAATGGCTAACTTATCATTAAAAAACGTATGTAAAGTATATCCAAACGGATTTGAAGCAGTTAAAGATTTCAATCTTGAAATTGCAGACCAGGAATTCATCATCTTCGTAGGACCTTCAGGTTGTGGTAAATCTACAACACTTCGTATGATTGCAGGTCTTGAAGATATTTCTTCAGGTGAATTAAGAATCGGAGAAAAATTAGTTAACGACGTAGAACCAAAGGACAGAGATATCGCGATGGTATTCCAGAGCTACGCTCTTTACCCACACATGACAGTATATGATAACATGGCTTTTGGTCTTAAATTAAGAAAAGTTCCGAAAGAAGAAATCGACAAAATGGTTAAAGAGGCAGCTAAGATTCTTGACTTAACTCCACTCCTTGATCGTAAACCTAGAGCTTTATCAGGTGGTCAGAGACAGCGTGTTGCTATGGGTCGTGCTATCGTTCGTAATCCTAAGGTTTTCCTTATGGATGAGCCTTTATCAAACCTTGATGCAAAACTTCGTGTACAGATGCGTATCGAGATTGCTAAATTACATCAGAGATTAGGTACAACTATCATCTACGTTACACATGACCAGACAGAGGCTATGACTCTTGGTACAAGAATCGTAGTTATGAAAGATGGTATCATCCAGCAGGTAGATACACCACAGAACTTATACGAAAAGCCATCGAACCTTTTCGTAGCAGGATTCATGGGATCTCCACAGATGAACTTCTTAGATGCAGTTGTAGAAGTTGTTGATGACACAGCAGTATTAAAAGTAGCTGGTCACTTCATTCCACTCCCACCTGCTAAATCTAAAAAGTTAATCGAAGGTGGTTACAACGGAAAGACAGTTACATTCGGTATTCGTCCGGAAGATGTATATGATTCAGAAATGATGGTTGAAGCATCTCCACAGAGCACATTCGAAGCAACTGTTAAAGTATACGAGTTACTTGGTGCAGAAGTATTCTTATACTTCGATTTAGATGACTTCCAGATGACAGCAAGAGTTGATCCTCGTACAACAGCTAGACCTGGTGACGTTGTTAAATTCGCTATTGATGTTGAAAAGATTCATATCTTTGATAAAGAAACAGAATTAGTAATTACAAACTAGTCTTAGATTAGTTGGGGAGATACAACGTATCTCCCCTTTTTAGTTATCTTAAAAACACAATTTGTGTATGAAAAAAGAGGTGCAAAAGTGGTAACGACACAAGTAATTCAAAATTGTTTGGACGAACTCAAAAGTATTACCAAAGTCGATCTTGCAGTTGTCGATGTGGAGGGCGTGCTGATTGCCAAAAATTCAGACCGCTTTGAAATCGTGTCTGAGAGAGTGACAGATTTTGCGGCATCAGCAGCCGGAAGTCAGGTTCTTATGGGTTGTCAGTATTTGAAAATATATGACGACGGTGATCCGATTTATGTATTAATTTGCGGAGATTCCAGCGAAGAGTACATGATTGGAAAGGTGGCAGTTGCCAACATTCAGAATCTCATTGTTGCATACAAAGAGCGTTTCGACCGCAACAACTTTTTCCAGAATCTGATTTTGGATAACCTGCTTTTGGTTGATATTTTCAATCGTGCCAAGAAGCTTCATATTGAAATAGAAAAACCGAGAGTGGTTATGCTTTTGGAAATCCAGTCAGGAAAAGAAAGCTATGCCATGGAGTATTTAAAAGGTATGTTTACCCCGCACTCCGGCGATTATGTGACAGCTGTGGATGAGAAAAATATCATTGTGATTAAGCAGATGGAATCACTTACGGATTATGAGGCGGTAGAAGAAGTAGCAGGAATGACGGTTTCCATTATGAACACAGAAGCCATGATTAACGTTAAGCTCGCGTACGGAACAATTGTTTCGGAATTAAAGGAAGTGTCCAAGAGCTACAAAGAAGCGAAAATGGCTCTTGATGTAGGTAAAATATTCTATGCGGAGAAAAATGTCGTTGCTTACAGCACGCTTGGTATCGGTCGTCTGATTTATCAGCTTCCGGTGAATTTGTGTGAGATGTTCATTGAGGAGATTTTCGGCGAAAAAATCCCGGAAGAACTGGATGAGGAGACGCTGATTACCGTCAATACATTCTTGGATAATAACCTGAATGTATCGGAGACGGCAAGACAGCTTTATGTTCATCGAAACACACTTTTGTACCGGTTGGAAAAACTGGAAAAACTTACAGGTCTCGATATCAGAATCTTCGATGATGCGCTGACACTCAAAATTGCACTTATGGTTGTAAACTACATGCGCTATTTACAGAAGATAGATTATTAAAAGAAAGAATAGTAAGTCCCAACTTCTCATATATTATACGGATGTCAAATTCGTTAATAAGAGGAGTTGGGATTTTTGTATAAACAGATAAAAAAATATGTCATTTTGGCGGAACACGGCGCAAAGCTTGCAGATGCAGGTCTACAAAAAATCAGTCTTACCAATCGAAAAATAAGAATCGAATATTTTTTAAATACGCTCCCGATTTACTATGGAACGGAAATGGAATGTGTGCTTCGGTATCGAAGAAAGGGTGAGGTAGTTTCAAGCAAAAGCTGGAAAAGTCGGTTGGAAAAAGGAAATTCGCATTATGTATTTTCTTTGGATCACCCGGAATATATCGGAGAAATCGTAGACTGCTGTCTGGTACTGCCGGGAAATAAGATGATCGTATCGGATGAAAAGTTAACATTGGCAGAAATATCCGCGACAGAGGAAGAGAAAAAAGTCTTGCCGGTGGCAGATAAAAGAGAAACAAGAAGTGTAGAGTACATACGTGACCTCGAATATTTAAAAGAAGCCGGAGGCGGGCTGGAAGAACTATATTATAACAGTTTTTTACGACATGGATTTTATCGCTATCGCTATTTTATTGTCGGAAAGGATTTTATCGGAGTACCGGACCATTTTTATGAAAGAGAGGCTATTGCAGCCGGTATGATGGGATTTCCGTATTTCATGGAAGCAGAATTCGTGGAAGATTGTAATCTTGACGGGGAAACCAGAGATGAGCTTCCCAAGCAAGGAAGCTTCGGATATTATCTGAAGAAAATTCATGGGTAAATGACGAATCATGCAAGCTTCACTTAGTCTATACCACGCAGAGCGACCGAAGGAATCATCGGGCGAAGCTGTTTGGCGAATTGCTTTAGCTCATCCTTGGTATAAGCATGAAATCCCGGACAAAGTACGTTTTCACTATCTTTGTACGATTGTAGGAAATACCGGGGTGCGCCTTTAATCCAGGCAGCAATTTCATTAAAAGAATCCGCGTTGTGTAATTCGCGAACAACGGTCGTGCGGAATTCATAGGTAAAACGAGTCGAATCGGTTTCGTGCATGAGAAACTGTACGCTTTCCTTTACGTTTTCAAGGAGATTCTGCCCGGACGCAACGAAAATAGAGCCCTCGCCATCGCAAAAACCTGCTACTTTGGCATAATTGGACGGACCTGTTTTAATATCCATGGCAACGTAATCTATCAGATGATCATCATAGAGCGTTTGAAGCATTTTAGGGTTGGTTCCGTTCGTGTCGAGCTTTATGAGAAAGCCCAGTTCTTTGATACGGGCGAGAAACATCGGTAGTTCTTTGTAAATGGTTGGTTCTCCTCCGGTTATGCAGACGCCGGTCAGCATGGCCCGGCGTTTTTTAAGATGCGCCAGGATTTCCTCTTCGGTAAAGGAGGCAAAATCTGCAGGGTTAAGTAACAGATCGCGGTTCTGGCAAAACGGGCAGCGGAAATTACAGCCGCCTAAGAATACGGTCGCTGCGACATGTTCCGGATAATCGAGTAAAGTTGTTTTGTTAAAACCACAAATCAGCATATTTTTTCCTCCGTTTCTATCATAAATCAGATGTTTCCATGTTGCAAGTGCGTGGTTGATGTAAGACCTTTGATTTGTTATACTAAAAGGCAGGAAAAGGCGGTGAAAAACATGCATGAAGTTACCGAAAAACAGTTGAAACGTCGCGAAAATCGTCTGAAGGCTAAGGAGGAGAAACGCCTACGTCTGGAGGAGGAAGCGCGAATGGCTGCACAGTTGCAGAAACAGGTGGATGAGAAATATATGGGACAAGCCTTAAAACTTGCAAAAAAAGCGGCACAGCTGGATGAAGTTCCGATCGGTTGCGTTATCGTGCATGAAGGAAAGGTAATTGCGCGGGGATACAATCGCAGGAATACGGATAACAGCACACTTGCGCATGCGGAGATTGCAGCAATTCGTAAGGCCAGCAAGAAGCTTTTCGACTGGCGGCTGGAAGAGTGTACCATGTATGTAACGCTGGAACCGTGTCAGATGTGCGCCGGAGCAATCGTACAGGCGAGAATTCCGAGAGTGGTAATCGGGGCAATGAATCCGAAAGCAGGCTGTGCAGGTTCCATTATTAATCTGTTGGAAATGAAGGAATTTAACCACCGCGTAGATGTGACGAGAGGGATTAAGGAAGAAGAATGTTCGCAGATTTTAAAGCAGTTTTTTGATGGTCTGCGCAAGAGAGTAAAGATGTAAAAGTTTCGATGTCGAAACAAGAGGTATTCAAATGAAAATAAGATGCGATTATTGTGGAAATTACATAGAGCAAAGCAGTGAGAAGTGTGAGTGCTGCGGGGCACCGAATGTCCAATATAAGCGCACGGCCAATTCACAGCCGGAGACAATAGAGCAGTTGAAAGATTGGTATGTGGCCCACAATTTGCCGGATGAAAATGTTACGCGCTTTTTTATCGGGAAGGATTACAAAGGAGCAAGGGCTTTTGGTATTTATCAGGATTCCAATGGCGATTTTGTAGTTTATAAAAATAAATCGGACGGCACAAGGGCAGAGCGTTACCGGGGAGATGACGAGGCCTTTGCGGTAAACGAATTGTATCAAAAGCTGCGCAGTGAAATTGCAAATCAAAAAGCCAAAAACGGGAAATCAGCTTCGTCCTCCAAGTTGGAAGATAAAATGCAGAAGCTGAATAAAATCGTAGGAATTACGTTTTTTGTCGGTATTACGGCTGCGCTGATCAGTGTTTTTGCGGTCAATATGAAGGACAATCATAAAGAAGGCTATTACCGCTATCAAGATCAGTATTATTATCACTACGACAATCATTTTTACTATTATGACGATTATGAACAGGACTGGTCGAAATATGCCGGAGATTTTACAGAGGATGTAGATGATTATTATGTGGATGATGATGTTCCGACAGATGTCGATAGTTTTAAGAGTTCTGAGACATACGAGAAGGCTTATCAGGACTACATCGAACGCCAAACATATGATGATGACGACTGGGACAGCGGATCTTCGTGGGACAGTTCGGATTCGTGGGATAGCGGCGGAACCGACTGGAGCAGCGATTGGTAAATTGTAAGGAGAAAACATGGCAAAGAAATATTATGCAGTAAAAAAAGGGCTGACACCGGGTATTTATACAAGCTGGGCAGATTGTCAGGCGCAGATAAATGGCTACTCCGGGGCGATTTATAAAGGGTTTGCGACCAAAGAAGAAGCAATGGACTTCATGGGTGGAGAGGCAGAGATTTTCGGTGAAGTCGAACAGATGACGTTACCATTTGTAAATACAGAGCCGACAGTAGAAAAATCGGTTTCTGCAACTATGGATACCGAGGCAGTTGCCTATGTGGACGGAAGTTATGATGTGACGACCGGTAGTTTTTCCTACGGAATGGTGATGTTCCATGACGAAAAAGAACAGCATTTCTCAAAGAAATTTGAAAATAGCGACCTTGCGACCATGCGAAATGTGGCTGGAGAGATTGAGGGCGCACGCGCGGCGATGCAGTATTGTCTTGATAACGGAATCAAAAGTCTGACCATTTATCACGACTACATCGGAATTGCTGCCTGGTGTACGGGTGAGTGGAAGGCAAAGCAGGAAGGAACGATGGATTATGCGCTTTTTTACCGGGCAGCGTCGCTCCATGTTGATATTCATTTCCAAAAGGTAAAGGGACATTCGGGCGATACGTATAATGAGCTGGCAGACAAGCTGGCAAAAGAAGCGCTCGGGATTTGACAAAGTATTCAAAAACTTATATACTAAGGGCACCGTGCAATCGGCATAGGGTTTTGGCTTCCATAGCCGCCCTTAATAAGTGGCGATGACGTTTGGGTCTTACGCAATGGGAACTGTGAACCGTGTCAGGTTGGGAACAAAGCAGCACTAAGCAGATACCCCCATGTGCCGTAAGGGCGCCTGGACCGAGTTAACTGTTAAGGTAACGTGTGGAAGTGTCGCCCTATGTCGGTTGCATGGCTTTTTTATGGGAGGAAAATAGATGAATGCACAAATGCAAGCAGCAAAGGAATCTATGAGTCAGTGGCTGGCTCATCCGAGTGAATTAGGAAAAAAACCGAGCAAGATAGCTATTTTTATCAGAAAAAAAGAGACCGCGTGGTAAAGAAGATTGTGCCCGGTGCACATTCTTTGGGGGAAGTAGCTGCATATATAAAAGAAAAATACAAAGCGGCAGAAGTTTCGGAAACGACACATAAATACAGGGAGCAGAAGACGGGTCTGAAGGAGGGGCTTATCATTCAGTATCGTCCGGATTTGCTCGGCGATTTTGCAGAGATTTCTCCTCCGGAAGAAATGACGAATGAGGCGGTTGTTCAGATGCTAAAGCTCGTGCAAAAGAGAAGTGATTTTATTGCGACCATTCCGGATGAAAAGATGCCTATGGATTATCATGTCTATGAAATTCGTCTGGGCAAAGGAAGGCTGGATGTCGATATCGATTTTAAGTGGGATTTTCTGGGTTGTTCATACAGCGGAAATAAAAAAGAGATGAAGCAGCTGGCGGAAATTGCTAAAGATATACATTTGTATTATGGGGTGACGGAGGAAGATATTCGTAATCAGACAAAGAGATATAAAGAACTCGTCGGAATGTTGAGTTCGGATTAGAAGTTGTCATTGATTAACCGAATATTCGAGTGATAAGGTCTGTTTACAAATATTTCCATATTTCGTTTCACCATTATACTATTCGATAAATTTTTCAACACACAAAAGAGAAGACAGTAAAAAGTACATAGATGCTTTCCTGTAAAGTTAAGTTTTCCTATTTTGAAATTGAACTGAGTTTTTTTCTGAGAGACATAGTAAGAGAAAATATTCGATTAAAGAAAAAGTTTGAAATGAGAGATGAGGATAGTGTAAGTGAAAAATGTTTAGAGGACATCAAACGAATAGCAGAGGGGAAGAAAGTATATCGTTTTGATACGGAATCATAATTCTAAAGCAGGGAGTATTGCAAAATAATAATTTTGCAATACTTCCTGCTTTTTATAACTTATTTTTCATTCGCAGATGATTAATTGTTGTATGTATAAATTCAATATCACTTTCTGCAAGTCCGGAAACATTAACAGAAGTGGAACTTTCTAATCCCAATAAGAAGTCGGAAGAGACTTTAAATATAGTTGCCAGTTCTACAATGTATTGGGTAGAAGGAACGGAAATACCCATTTCCCATGCATTTACACTGGAGCGGGTAATGCCGAGTATTTTGGCAAGTTCGGTTTGAGTTAATCCTTTTTGTTCTCTTAAACGTTTAATTTTGTCTGAAATCATAACTAGTAAAATCTCCTTGGGTAAATAGTAAAACAGACGTAAAGATATTGCATTATCATAATGATAGTATAAATTGACAACAAGGCAATATGGGGAGTAAAATATTTTTTATAAGATAAAGCAAACCTTTTATGAGTAAAAAGGAGGAACCATATGTGTAGAGAGGGAAAAAGATTACTTTCTATATTCTTAAGTATTTGCATGCTTTTCGGATTGTTACCGGGAATGCTTGTTTATGCGGAAGAGGAAATGGAAAACAAGGAGCAGACAGCAGTCGGTCTGCTTACAACAGATTATATGAATTGGGAGGGAGAATATCCGGTTGTCCATGAAGATGCGGAATATACAAATGAGTTGTATCTTCTTCCGGAAATATGAAAGGTATCAATTTTGTTTCCGGACAGGATGTATATATGACAGTTCACGATGAAGTAAACGGAATATTTATTGAAGACAAAGTTTATGATTTAAATATGCTTCGTGATTCTATTCCGCAGGAAGATGCAGCACAAATTATTCCGGAAAGCCTTGCAGATACACAGTTTGTGAGTGTTTACTTAGGTGAAGTATATCATGTGAATCAAGTAGTAGAAGGTAATTTAGACTACTTTACACTGGGCGAGAAGATTACATACGATAATGGTATGGAAGCGGAACAGAAAACAGCATTGACACAGTACCTCAAAGGAAATGATTATGCTGTTTTGATGGAGCCGTTTGTGTATCCGGAAATGCACGTAAATATTTACTGTGATATGAAATTTGGAGGCCGTTTTGAGAAGCTTTCTATTGGATTTAAAGAAGGATATGACTACAGTGCAGCTATCGTAAATGGTTCTGATCCGGAAAATTATGAACAATACGTATTTACAAGAGATGATTTAGAAGGACAAAAAACAAAGGCAGAAGAGGCTACCGTAACCTATTGGGATGGCAGAACGGAAAGCGGACATGATGAAGATATTACTGTTTGGCTTTACGATATCAATTCTGAGACAACGAGTTCCGGAAGTTTCACGGGAAGTGTTGACATTGCAGAGACACCGGAACCGAATGCAATGACAGAGCTTACGCAGGAGCAGAAGGATGCAATCGAGCAGAGTAATAAGCTGACAGTGGATATGAAAGCAGATCCAAAGACAGAAACTCAGGTGGACGATGTAATAGAAAATGCAATCAAAGAGACTGTTAAAGATGAAAGTGTAGACGGCACTTATTATGTGGATTTGAGTGTGACCGCTACTGTAGAAGGTGTAGATGGAACTACGAATATTACGGAAGTAAAAGCTCCGATGGATGTAACTATCGATCTTCCGGATAATATGCGTAAAAAAGGTCGTAAATTCCATGTAGTTCGGCACCACAAAAAAGGCGGAAAACATGAAACACACAAATTAGAATGCCATGTGTCAAACGATGGAGGAAAAATCCACTTTAAGACAGATAGATTTTCAACATACGCAATTGTATACGAAGATGAACATGTACATACATCATCTGATTGGATTGTGACAATAGCAGCGACAGAGCAGCAGACAGGAACTAAGATTAAGAAATGTACAGTTTGCGGCGAAACGTTGGAAATATCCGCGATTGCAAAACTTGTGCATACTCATACAGCAGGGCAATGGACAGTTACCAAAGAAGCGACAGCTAAGGCAAAAGGTTTGAAAGAGCAGAAATGTACCACTTGTGGTCAAGTGCTAGACACAGAAACGTTGCCGAAGTATAAAGTCACATTAAATGTCAAGAAAGTTGCACTCCAAAAAGGAAAGTCAACCACCGCAATCAAGGCGACTGTAATGGAAGGTGACAAGATTAAGAGCTGGAAGTCAAGTGATAAAAAGGTTGCAACCGTAAATTCAAAAGGAAAGATTACGGCTAAAAAAGCCGGAAAAGCAACCATTACCGTGACGACCAAAAAAGGTGCGAAAGCGACTGTAACGATTACGGTTCAGGAGAAGGCTGTAAAATGTACTAAGATTGCAGTGGATAAGAAGAATATTACCTTAAAAGTAAAGAAATCTTATCAGTTGAAAGTGACAAAGACACCTGTAACAACCTTAGAAAAAGTAACTTATACGTCAAGCAACAAGAAAGTTGCAACTGTAAGTAAAACCGGAAAAATTAAGGCAAAGAAAGCAGGAAAAGCAACAATTACTGTTAAATGTGGTAAGAAGACAGTAAAGGTGAAAGTCACGGTTAAGAAAAAATAAGATAGTAAAATAAGAGCAGGGAGTATTGTTTTGCAATACTCCCTGCTTGTATTTAATCCAAATTCTCTTTAATCCTGATATCCACAGCGGTGTAATTGTATTCCTGCTCCGGAAGTTCACCTGTGGCAAGGTAAGTAAATAAAATATCCAAAGGATTACTGCCCTGTACGAAAGGTTCCTGGCAAATAGTAGCCGAAATCACGTCTTTTTCTATCATCTCTTTGGTCGTTGTGACTTGATCAAAAGTAATAATCGTCATATCCTTAGAACGGTCTTTTGCGATAACAGAGCGACAACCACCGTAAACTCCGCCTGCAGCAAAGTACAGGGCGTTTATTTCCGGATGTTCCTTTAAAAGCTGAGAAGTCATATCATAACTTACAAAATCATCATCGTGATTCATAATCGTTTCCACCACATTAATATGCCCGTATTTTTCAATGGCATGTCGGAAACCGGCAATTCTCTCGGTATGACAGAGAATCTCGGAGGAACCGGCAATAATTCCAACATTCACGTCGTCACCTTTGGCGATCAGACGCATCAGACCTGCGGCTGTGGCTCCGGACTGATAATAATTACTTCCGACAAAAGCGATCCGTTTACAGTCAGGAATGTCTGTATTCAAAGAAACCACCGGAATGTCCATGTCATACAACTCGTTAATTTTAGCTGCAAGTCGTGCATCATTTGTCGGGGAAATGGCAATGCCGTTTATGCCCTCTGACACAAGTTCATCAATAGCACGCAACTGTTCATCTGTGTCAACGGCGACCCGCTTGATTGTCACGCTGCAGTTATAGCATGCGAGTTCTTCCTCTTTGTGACGGATTCCGTCAATCACTTCATCAAAAAACGGATTTCCCTCACCAAACAAAATAACTCCGAGTTTTAAATTTTTCTTCTGTGCTGCAAGTACAAGACCTGCACGGTTTGGTTTATAATCAAGAGCCTGTGCGATTTCCAGTACTTTCTCGGCGGTCTGTGGATTGACGGAGCCTCTTTTGTTAAGGACTCTGTCAACGGTTCCGCGTGAGACGCCGGCCAGTTCCGCAATTTCTTTAATTGTCGCCATGAAGTCAATCCTCCTTTTTACAGGAATCTTTTGTTTATACTAAATAAGCTAACATATAGATATGATAAAGTCAAACAGAAATGTGCTACGTGCACGCAAATTGTAACTTTATACCAAAAGACCATGTAAAAAAGGCATTACATATAAAAAACATTCGTTAAAACCAACAAAAACAACAGATTTGTAAAATAGATATTGCAAATTAGCCAGATTCATATTATGATAAAAATGTGCACGGGCACACAATGGTAAAACTATAGGTATAAATAAGGAGGACGAGGATGTTATATATTGGGGTGGATTTAGGAACATCCGCAGTAAAATTGCTGCTTATGGATGGAGAAGGTAAGATTCAAAACATCGTATCAAAGGAATATCCGCTGTATTTCCCGCATCCGGGCTGGAGCGAGCAGAAACCGGAAGATTGGTATGAGCAGACAATGGCCGGAATCAAAGAGCTGATTGCAGATGCGGACAAATCACAGATAGCAGGAATCAGTTTCGGCGGACAGATGCATGGACTTGTTATTTTAGATAAAGATGATAATGTGATTCGTCCTGCGATTTTATGGAATGACGGGCGTACAACAGAAGAGTGTGACTATTTAAATAATGTTATCGGAAAAGACAAACTTTCCGAGTACACAGCGAATATTTCCTTTACAGGATTTACAGCACCGAAGGTGCTTTGGGTTAAGAACAAAGAGCCTGAGAATTTCGAGAAGATTGAGAAGATTATGCTTCCGAAAGATTACATAGCATATAAATTATCAGGAGTACATTGTACAGATGTTTCCGATGCATCGGGAATGTTACTTTTCGATGTTAAGAACCGTACCTGGTCCAAAGAAATGTGTGAAATCTGCGGCGTAAAAGAATCGCAGCTGGCTAAGATTTTTGAATCGTATGAGACCGTCGGAACCGTTCTTCCGCAAATTGCGGCAGAGCTTGGTATTCCTGAAAGCTGTAAAGTAGTTGCGGGTGCAGGTGATAATGCGGCGGCAGCAGTGGGAACAGGAACCGTCGGAGACGGAATGTGCAACATTTCTCTCGGAACAAGCGGAACCATCTTTATTTCATCGGATAAATTCGGTGTGGACCAAAATAATGCACTTCACGCATTTGCACATGCAGACGGACATTACCATCTGATGGGGTGCATGCTCAGTGCAGCCAGCTGTAACAAATGGTGGATGGATGATATCGTTCGCACGAAAGATTACGCAGCAGAGCAGAAAGATATTACAAAACTTGGTGAAAATCATGTGTTCTTCCTGCCATACCTGATGGGTGAGCGTTCACCGCACAATAATCCAAATGCGAGGGGGACCTTCATCGGAATGACAATGGACACTTCCAGAGAAGACATGACACAGGCAGTACTTGAAGGTGTTGCATTTGCGCTTCGTGATTCTCTTGAGGTAGCAAGAAGTCTTGGTATTGACATTAAGCGTACAAAGATTTGCGGTGGCGGAGCGAAGAGTCCGCTTTGGAAAAAGATGATTGCCAATATCATGGATCTTGAAGTGGACGTCATCGAAAGTGAAGAGGGACCGGCGCTCGGCGGAGCAATGCTTGCAGCAGTAGCAAATGGTGAGTTTGCAAGTGTGGAAGATGCAGCGGCCAAGATTGTGAAAGTGGTTGATACAGTAAAACCGGAAGCAGAACTTGTTGCGAAATACGAAGAAAAGTATCAACAGTTCAAAGAGATTTATCCGGCTTGTAAACCACTTTATGATATCATAACCAAATAGCTTTTATGAGATAGGAGAAAGGAGAGATTCCCATGCAGATTTTAGAAATTACAGATCCTAAATTTAAAAAATACGGAAGAATCGTAGATAATGTAGATTTTGCTCCGCTGGTGGAAGCAATGGACAGCACTCCGCTTCCGGAAGGCGTTGCTTATGAGCCTTCGATTGCAGAGCTGGAAGCCACATCGTCAATGGCAGAAATTCAGGCAAAATGTTACGGAGAGCTTCCGATTCAAATCGGATATTGCAACGGTCATAATGTGATGCTCAATGCAGTAGAATATCACAGAAGTTCCGAAATTAATGTAGCAGCAACGGATGCAGTGCTGATGCTCGGATGTCAGCAGGATATCACAGATGATTTTACATATGATACATCTTTGATGGAAGCATTTAAAGTTCCGAAGGGAGTTGCGGTTGAACTGTATGCGACGACTCTTCATTATGCACCTTGCAGTTATAACAACGAGGGATTTAAGGTAGCGATTGTTCTTCCGAGAGGAACAAATTACCCGTTAGAAAAAGAACATGGCGGAAGAGAAGATAATTTGATTACCGCAACGAACAAATGGCTGATCGGTCATGCGGAAGGCGGTCTTGACGCAGGAGCACATATCGGTCTTGTAGGAAAGAACCTGAATCTGAATGAATAAAAGAACCTAATTGTGAACGCAATTAAAATAAAAGTATAGCAAAACGAAATGGAGGATTTCAAACATGTTAAACGCACCAGAAGTAAAAATCGGTATTGTAGCAGTATCACGTGACTGTTTCCCGGAATCACTTTCCGTAAACAGAAGAAAGGCTTTAGTAGAAGCTTATGCAGCAAAATATGATGCGGCAGAAATTTACGAATGTCCAATCTGTATCGTAGAAAGCGAAATTCACATGGTACAGGCGCTTGAGGATGTGAAGAAAGCAGGATGTAATGCACTTTGTGTATACCTTGGAAACTTTGGTCCTGAAATTGCAGAAACATTACTTGCAAAACATTATGACGGACCTGTTATGTTCTGTGCAGCAGCAGAAGAATCACAGGATGACCTGATTCAGGGTCGTGGAGATGCTTACTGTGGTATGCTCAATGCAAGCTACAACTTAAAGCTTCGTAACACAAAAGCTTATATTCCGGAATACCCGGTTGGTGATGCAGAAGCTTGTGCAGATATGATTCATGAATTTGTACCGATTGCACGTGCAATTGATGCGATTGCAAACTTAAAGATTATTAGCTTCGGACCGAGACCGCTCAACTTCCTTGCTTGTAATGCACCAATCAAACCACTTTATGATCTCGGTATTGAAATCGAGGAAAACTCAGAGCTTGACTTGTTTGAAGCATTCAAGAAGCATGAAAATGACGAAAGAATTCCTGCGAAAGTAAAAGAAATGGAAGAAGAACTCGGATCAGGAAATAACAAACCAAGTATTTTACCTAAACTGGCTCAGTACGAACTTACTCTTCTTGACTGGATTGAAGAGCACAGAGGATATCGTAAATATGTTGCTATCGCCGGAAAATGCTGGCCTGCATTCCAGACACAGTTCGGATTCGTTCCTTGCTACGTTAATAGCCGTCTGACAGGTATGGGTATTCCTGTATCTTGTGAAGTAGATATCTACGGAGCACTCAGCGAGTTCATCGGATATACAGTAAGCAAAGATATCGTGACATTGCTTGACATCAACAATACGGTACCGGCTGATATGTATAAAGAATCCATCGAAGGAAAATTCCCATATACACATAACGATACATTTATGGGATTCCATTGCGGAAATACAAACAGCAAGAAATTATCATTCTGTGGTATGCAGTATCAGATGATTATGGCAAGAAACCTTCCGGAAGAAGTAACACAGGGTACTCTTGAAGGAGATATTATGCCTGGTGATATTACATTCTTCCGTCTGCAGTCTACTGCTGATACGAAGCTTCGTGCATATATTGCACAGGGAGAAGTTCTTCCGGTAGCTACAAAGTCCTTCGGAGGAATCGGTATTTTCGCTATTCCTGAAATGGGAAGATTCTATCGCCATGTATTAATTGAAAAGAATTATCCTCATCACGGAGCAGTTGCTTTCGGACATTACGGAAAAGCGCTTTATGAAGTATTCAAATATATTGGTGTTGCAGTAGATGAAATCGGATTTAACCAGCCGAAGGGAATGTTATATCCGACAGAGAATCCGTTTGCATAAGAATTTATACTAAAAAAAGGATTAAATGAATTGAAATCACCCGACATATTTTATAAAATATATGTCGGGTAGATTTTTATCTGACATAAAAAATAAATGGAGGACGTCAAATGACAAACTTAGAGCTTCAAAAAACAGCAAACGAAGTTCGTAAAGGTATCGTGACTGCAGTTCACAGTGCAAAAGCCGGACATCCGGGTGGATCTTTATCTGCAGCAGATATGTTTACGTATCTTTATTTCGAAGAAATGAATATCGATCCTGCAAATCCGAAAATGGAAAACAGGGATCGTTTTGTATTGTCCAAAGGTCATACAGCGCCGGGGTTATATTCAGCACTTGCCAACAGAGGATATTTCCCGGTAGAGGATTTAAAGACGCTTCGTCACCTTGGATCTTATCTTCAGGGACATCCTTGTATGCAGGAGACACCGGGCGTGGACATGAGCTCCGGTTCTTTAGGACAGGGAATTTCGGCTGCAGTTGGAATGGCAGTTGCAGGAAAGATGGATAAAAAAGATTACAGAGTGTACACGCTTCTCGGAGACGGTGAAATTCAGGAAGGTCAGGTATGGGAGGCAGCTATGTTTGCAGGTGCCAATAAGCTTGATAATCTTGTGGTAATCGTTGACAACAACGGTCTGCAGATTGACGGACGCGTGGAAGACGTATGTTCCGTATATCCGATTGACAAGAAATTTGAAGCATTTAATTTTAATGTAATCAACATTGATGCACATAATTTCGATGAGATACGTGCTGCAATGGAGAAGGCAAGAGAGACAAAAGGAATGCCAACAGCGATTGTTATGAAATCTCTGAAGGGAAAAGGTGTTTCTTTCATGGAAGATAAAGCAGGATGGCACGGAAAAGCTCCGAACGATGAAGAATATGCCATTGCAATGGCAGACCTTGCCAAGATTGATGAAGAGCTTGCGAAAGGAGGTATGGCATAATGGCTGATGTTAAGAAAATTGCAACAAGAGAAAGTTACGGAAATGCCCTTGTAGCTTGCGCAGAAGATTTTCCTGATTTAGTTGTTTTAGATGCAGACCTCGCAGGAGCAACCAAGACAGGTACGTTCCAGAAAGCATACCCGGACCGTTTCATTGATTGTGGTATTGCAGAATGTAATATGACAGGTATCGCAGCAGGACTTGCAACATGCGGAAAGATTCCTTTTATTTCTTCTTTTGCCATGTTTGCAGCAGGACGTAACTTTGAGCAGGTGCGTAACTCTATCGGTTACCCACATTTAAATGTAAAAATCGGTGCAACTCACGCCGGCATTACGGTAGGTGAAGACGGTGCAACACACCAGTGTAACGAGGACGTGGCTCTTATGCGTACGATTCCGGGTATGACGGTTATCGTTCCATCCGATGATATTGAAGCAAAAGCAGCCGTTCGTGCAGCGCTTGAAATCGAAGGACCGGTTTACCTTCGTTTCGGACGTGCGGCCGTTCCGGTAATCAACGAGAGAGACGATTACAAATTTGAAGTAGGAAAAGGTGTTCTTCTCAGAGAAGGAAAGGATGTGACCATTATTGCATCCGGTATTTGTGTGGAAAGTGCCCTCGGTGCAGCTGAGAAGTTGGCAGCTGACGGTATTGATGCAGAAGTTATCAATATCCACACAATCAAGCCACTTGACGAGGAACTTGTTCTTGCTTCTGCAAAGAAGACAGGAAAAGTTGTAACGGTGGAAGAACATTCCGTAATCGGCGGACTTGGAAGTGCTGTTTGCGATGTTTTAAGCGAAAAAGCACCTACCAAAGTTTGCAAGATCGGTGTTTATGACAGATTCGGTGAATCCGGACCTGCAGCGGCTCTCGTAGAAAAATACGGTCTTGATGCACAAGGCGTGTACGCAAAGACGAAAGAGTTCTTGAAATAAGAGAAAATACAATAAAAAATAGATACCCTCCGGTGTCTTATAGTTATGAAGCGGACACGCTTCCGCTCCAAAACTATAAGACATCGGAGGGGTTTATTTTTTGTCGTATTTTCACGTAATATGAAGAATTTCATATACTAATATAAAGAATAGAAAGGCATAACATTATGCAAAATATTCAAGTTGGTATAGGAATTCTTTTTTTAATTCTTCTTATTTATATTCTCGTGGCCAAAATATGGACGGCAGTGGCAGTTCGGAAGGTTCACCGGATGGAAGAAAAAGCCAAGGAAAAGAGACTCGATGATGCAACAAGACCGTTTGGATTTTTGTATGACCCGTTGCAGGATATTTTTTATTCCGGGATGTATCCGTGGCAGCGAAAAATAGGGTATGAAAAGGCATTTGATGAAGGGGCAGTATTACTTTCAATGGTGATTGATTGTGAGCCGGTTTATTTTGAATACAAAGGAAAAATGTGGTTGGTTGAGTTGTGGAAGGGACAGTATGGAATGACAACCGGGACAGAAGTCGGAATATATTGTGTCGAAAAACCGGAGGATTTTCAGCCGGGAGATGAAAGGAAGCTGCATTACGGCAGTGTAGGAGATGATGAGCGTCTTTACATGCAGTACGTTGTTTATAAAGACGGGGAGGTAATTCTCAGCAGAAGGGCAGAGCACTGGTGGCTTACGGCTTTTGAACCGGGATTGTTTTCGCGGCCGGAGGAACTAAACATGTATATAAAAATTGTTTTTCCGAGCGAGACAATGAGCAAGGCCTTTTTCAGAAGTCTGACGGCAATGGGATATAGAGGGAGAGAGGCTTATATTTGCGGAAAGTATGTGACTGTTTATTTTGCACAGCCAAAGACCACGCAGCCGGTACGAAAACATCCGCTACTTCGCGCGCTTGCGCAGAGCAATAACAGACGCAACTGTAAAATTTATAATAAGAGAACAAAGATGTTTGACACGGATTTGGATAAAATAACCTTTTTAAGTTTCCGCTATCCGCTGCTCTACCGTGCGATTCTGGGATTTAGAGGATGGAGAAGGCTCGGGCGAGAGAAAGATGTTCGCCGGAAAGTGTGAACATATGAAAAGAACATTAAAGAGACTGGATGACGTATGGAAAAAAGCGCCTGTGATTTCGTTTAATGATGAGACAAAAATTGTGATTATGAGTGATTGTCACAGAGGGATTGCGAACTGGGGAGACAATTTTGCCCCGAATCAGAATTTATTTTTTGCGGCATTGAATTACTATGACAAAAACGGCTATGCTTATATTGAACTCGGTGATGGGGATGAACTGTGGGAAAATCGCAGCATGGAACAGGTAATGCGTGCGTATAGTGATGCATTTTGGATGATGTCGGAATTTTATAAAAAGAACCGTTTTCTGATGGTCTCCGGTAACCATGATAAAGTAAAAGAAAAAGACGGCTTTGCCTTGCAATATCTTGAGGAGTCATTTCCGGGAATAAAAATAAGGGAAGGACTGAGGCTGAAATATGAATGCAGCGGAAACGAGATATTTTTGGCGCACGGGCATCAGGGAGATTTGCTCAATGACACACTCTGGTGGCTGGGGCGTTTTCTGGTAAGATATGTCTGGCGGCCATTGGAACTGTTCGGTGTGAACGATCCGACGGATGCGGGAAAAAGTTATGAAAAGGCGAATCGTGTGGAGCGCAAGCTCCAGCGTTGGGTGGAAGAGCAACAGACAACTCTCATTACGGGGCATACGCATCGTCCGAGATTGACAGGGGAGTTACCTGCATATCTCAATACAGGGAGTTGTGTGCACCCGCGGTGTATTACAGCGATGGAGCTGTCAGATGGGGAACTTATTCTTGTAAAATGGGCAGTTTATGTACAGAGAGACAATGCTCTTAAAATTGAAAGAGAGGTTCTGGAAGGACCCGTAAAAATTGTCTGAATCGGCTAAGAAATGTAAAAAATGGTCGCTTGGCGGCTATTTTTTACATAAATTTTACATAGAAATGTTTTTAATTTTACAAACATATTATAAAATGGGGAAGATGGAAAGAAGATTATTATAGCGAAAGAGGAGGCTATTATGGATTTTTTTAGTATTTTATCAATGATAGGTGGACTTGCCCTCTTCCTTTATGGAATGGATGTTATGGGCGAAGGTCTTTCTAAAGCATCCGGAGGACGCTTGGAAAAAATATTGGAAAAGATGACCAACAGTCCGCTCAAAGCAGTATTGCTCGGTGCGGGTGTGACAGCGCTGATTCAAAGTTCTTCTGCCACAACGGTTATGGTTGTAGGTTTTGTTAACTCAGGGATTATGAAGCTGCAACAGGCAGTCGGTATCATCATGGGTGCGAATGTCGGTACAACAGCGACAGCCTGGATTTTGAGTTTGAGCGGTATTGAGAGCGATAATGTTTTTGTACAGTTATTAAAACCGACATCATTTGCTCCGGTTCTTGCTCTGATTGGTGTGGTTCTTATCATGTTTACAAAAAAAGAGAAAAACCACAATGTCGGAAAAATCCTTGTCGGATTTGCCGTTCTTATGACAGGTATGGACGCAATGTCAGCAGCAGTAAAACCACTTGCTAATGTTCCGGAGTTTACCAACATTTTACTTATGTTTTCAAATCCGATTCTTGGTCTTCTGGCAGGTGCTGTTTTAACAGCGATTATTCAGAGTTCGTCTGCGTCCGTCGGTATTTTGCAGGCACTTTGTAAAACAGGTGCAGTAAGCTATGCGACAGCGCTTCCGATTATCATGGGTCAGAACATCGGTACTTGTGTAACAGCACTCATTTCATCGATTGGTGCTAAGAAAAATGCGAAGAGAGCAGCCATGGTGCATCTGTTCTTCAATATTGTCGGTACAGCAATTTTTATGATTGTATTCTATACAATTAACTCATTTATTGATTTTAAATTCTTGAATGATAGCGCAAATGCAGCGGGAATTGCGGTTGTGCACTCTATTTTTAATGTTGTTGCAACACTGGCATTACTTCCGTTCTCTAAACTACTTGTGAAAATTGCAACACTTGTTGTTCCGGATGAGAAAGAAGAAGAAACAGACGACAGTGCACTTCATCTTCTTGATGTCCGTTTCCTCGATACGCCGGGACTTGCGATGGAACAGTGTAAAAATGCTGCACTTGAAATGTCAGAGATTACGAAAAAAGCATTATTTGAGTCAACAAAACTGCTTTATAAATTTGACGAAGATAAGGTGCAGGAAATCTTTAAAATGGAAGATATCGTAGATAAATATGAGGATGAAATCGGAAATTATCTTGTAAAGCTCAGCAGTAAAGATCTTTCTGAAAATGATTCCCATACACTTAATACGCTTCTGCATAGCATCGGAGATTTTGAGCGTATCAGCGATCATGCGGTAAATATTGCACAGTCCGCAAAAGAAATGTACGATAAGGAGCAGCATTTTTCCAACAAGGCTTCTGTGGAACTTGAAGTGTTTACCAAGGCACTTGAAGAAGTAGTGAATCTTTCCTTTGATGTGTTCAAGACCGGAGATATGAACAGAGCACTTCAGGTGGAACCGCTGGAGGATGCGATTGATTATTTACAGGCAGAAATCAAAAAGCGTCATATTAAGCGTTTGAGAAAAGGAAAATGCACGATCGAGATGGGATTTATCCTCTCCGATGTGGTGACGAGTTACGAGAGAGTTTCCGATCATTGTTCCAACATTGCGCTTTCGCTTTTCCAGGTAAATGATGATGATTTTGAGGCACATGATTATATCAACAATCTGAAGAATTCTAACAATGCTACATTTGAAGATTACTTCAGTATGTACAAGAACAAATATATGTTACCGTAAATTATGTATGGAGACAGGGGAATAAGATGGCGCTGATCTATATCGTAGAAGATGATAAAAATATAGCGGAAATCGAAAGCTTTGCGCTTAAGAATATCGGGCATACAGTAAAAGAATTTTCGAGTGCGAAAGAATTTTATCGCGAATTGGATAAAAGAGTTCCGGATTTGTTTCTTTTGGATATTATGCTTCCGGATGAAGACGGATTGTCCATCATCCGGAAACTTAAGGCGGATCCGAGAACCGCTTATCCGCCGATTATTCTTGTCACGGCAAAAACATCCGAAATTGACAAAGTAAAGGGGCTTGACCTCGGAGCAGATGACTATATGACCAAACCGTTTGGTGTGATGGAACTGATTTCCCGCGTGAAGGCGCTTCTTCGCAGAAGTCAGGTAATCGGCGCAATGCCTCTCGTTCTTTCTTTTGAAACTATCCGTATGGAGGAAGAAAAGCATCTTGTTACGGTGGATAACCAGCCGTGTGAGCTTACCTACAAAGAGTATGAGCTTTTGAAACTTTTGCTTATCAACGCCGGAATTGTTACGAGCAGAGAAGTGATTCTCGATAAAATATGGGGAACAGATTTTGAAGGCGAATCCAGAACGCTTGATATGCATATTAAGACACTCCGTAAAAAATTAAAAGACGCAGGTTCTTATATCAAGACGGTAAGAAATGTAGGTTATATTCTGACAAGAGAGGATTAGGATGAAGAAAAAAATCAATCTTCAGATGATGTATATTGCTGCGCTTGCAATTCTGGCAACGCTTCTTACGCTTGTCGGGGTGTTCTACACGCTGTTTAAGCAGGAGATATTTGATGAATTGCGTGCGTATGCAACAATATTGCAGGAAGCAGATTTTGAAAAGATGATACATAACAAGACATTTACATCCGAAGCTGACGGGCTTCGGATTACTGTCGTTTCCGGGGATGGAACCGTACTTTTTGACAATGTGGCAGAAGAAACGCAGATGACAAACCACAGCGAGCGCAGTGAAATTGCCGATGCAATGAAAAGCGGAAAAGGACAGGCAGTACGAACATCGGAGACCCTCTCTGAGAGCATGTATTATTATGCGGTTAAAACGGAGAGCGGAAATATTCTTCGGGTGGCGAAACAGGCCTCAAGTGCATGGTATATGCTGTTCCGTTCCCTGCCTATGCTGATTTTGATTTTTATATTGTTGCTTCTCCTGTGTTCTGTTTTGTCGCGGACGCTTGCAAAGAGTATTGTAGCGCCGATTGAGAAGATGGCGGAGGATATGGATCACATGGACCGGGTTGAAGGCTATCCGGAGCTTGAACCGCTGATTCAGAAGATTCATCAGCAGCATGAAGATATTTTAAAAAGCGCAAATATGCGACAGGAGTTTACCGCAAATGTATCCCATGAGCTGAAAACACCGCTCACATCGATTTCCGGTTACTCAGAGCTTATCGAGAATGGTATGGTAAATGAAGCGGATGCAATGCGGTTTGGAAAAGAAATTCATCGGAGCGCCAACCGGCTTTTGACACTGATTAATGATATTATCCGCTTATCTGAACTTGATTCCTCTTCCGAGCCGGATACATTTGAGCAGGTAGATTTGTATGAACTGGCGCAGACTTGTGTGGAAATGCTTCAAATGAACGCTGAGAAGCATGGGGTCTCGCTTGAATTTTCCGGGGAAAAGAGTGTTGTCTATGGCAGCAGACAGATGCTGGATGAAGTTATTTTCAATCTCTGTGACAATGCCATCCGCTATAACAAAGAAAACGGTAAGGTCTATGTGTCGGTCGGTGAGGAGGATGACAATGTCTATCTTTCTGTGCGTGATACGGGAATCGGAATTGATGAGGAATACAGAGAACGTATCTTTGAGCGCTTTTACCGCGTGGACAAGAGCCGTTCCAAAGAAACCGGCGGAACCGGGCTGGGACTTGCCATTGTAAAACATATCGTAGCACTTCACCATGCAGAGCTTCGCCTGGATAGTGAAGTGGGTGTCGGAACAGAAATTAGGATTGTTTTTATATAAATTACTTGACAAATGCATCAAAACGCGATAAAATATCAAAGTGCTTTGTGAGCAGTATGACTGCCCAGATAGCTCAGTTGGTAGAGCAGAGGACTGAAAATCCTCGTGTCACTGGTTCGATTCCGGTTCTGGGCACTAGGATTTCATCCACATACGCGGGTGTAGTTCAATGGTAGAACACCAGCCTTCCAAGCTGGATACGTGGGTTCGATTCCCATCACCCGCTTTCTGCAAAAGCTTCGGCGGAAAGCAGATACTATCAAATATGCGCGAGTGGCTCAGTTGGTGGAGCACGACCTTGCCAAGGTCGGGGCCGCGGGTTCGAGTCCCGTCTCGCGCTCTCAGGTTATATGAAAAAAAGACATCCGATGGATGTCATTTTTTTATGTGATCGAGGCACATCCGTGCCATGAAGGTGAAAAAATCATCATTTTTTCCGGAATTCTATTGGAGACGGATTTAAATATATATAATATGATGTCACCTCTTCGCGTATATATCCGCTCTCTTGGTAAAAAGTGGAGTCCGCTTTGGCGAATGGATTCTTATTTGTAAATTCAAAATGAATGATATCAGAAGTATATTCATATGTATTCAATAATCCTTGAATGCTGGTATAGGAATCTATTATTTTATTACAAAAATCTATTTCATTATCAGGAACATTCTCAGATATAACCAATAATTCTATATCTATAATTTTACTACAATCTTCATTAAGCTCTATTTCATATACACAAAACAAATTGTTATCAAGCAAATTATTCAATTGTTCCATGATTTCATTCTTGGTTTTTGTATATTCATCAGGTGATAGTTGGGCATCGTTATATAATTTATTTTGATTTAAAGAATGTATAAAATTTGTTACTGTATTCATCAACAATATCAGTGCCATAATTGCCAGAAAAGAACCTAAAATAGTACCAAGCTTTTTCTTTGTTAAGCTATTATGATCCAAGTGATGTCCAATTAATCCTAAAACAACCATAAGTCCGATTAATGGGTAAGACAGGGCAAGCAAATACCAAATTATTGCACTCCCCGGGAGATATATAGCACCCAGGTTAAAGGTTAGAGCAATCAAAGTAAATAAGGATAGCGGATAATAAACTCCTTTATGATTGGTTTTCCTTACAATCAATATAATCAGCAGAGTAATATATATAACTGAAACAGACCAAACCAAAAGGGCTATTTGATTTTTGTGTTCGGAAATCTTTGTATTTATAGAAGGAAATAGAAACAGACATATCATAATAGACACAGTTACAAAGATTTTGTATAACATAGAGCTTTTTATTGCATTTGTATCTATCGGCATTTGATCATTCATCACACAGTTCTCCTTTTTGAAATGATCATACTATAAAATGTACAAAAATAACATATCTTTAGTATACAACATGATATCTATTATTCGCAACGGCAGTGTTATAAAACTTGTTGAAATACCACTGTTGGGCTAAAATTAAAACGATACAAAACGTAGTGGGAGCGTATTTGTGATGTCAGAGAAAAAAAGAAAAAGTATAATCAAATGGGGTATTGGTCTGTCTTTATTGTCGGTGGTTATTTGTTACATATCGTATACCACGCGTCTTCAGGTCGGAAGTGATAGAGCAGAGTTTGAGAGACAATATCCAAATTATTTCCTTTGTGACATTCCAGATGAAGCGGACGATTTTTGTTATGCTTACAAAAAGGGTTTGTTAATGAAATGTTGTTTGTATTCATTTGTATTGAATGAAGAAGCGTATAATGTCTATGAAGAAACGGTATTAAAAGAATATTCTGTAGATATTTCGGATGAAAATCAATCAGCATCCGGATATGCGCATTGGTACGGAATGAAAGTTTCGGATGTAAATAAGGATGATCCGGATTATATCTTAGATGATTTTCCTTTTGGCTTACCGTTTGAAGAAGTCATAGAAGATGATGTTAATGATTATTCGATTCTTCTTTATAGTCCATGCGGGACAGGAAGCAGACAGTTTGGTATTCTGATTAATGATACAGAACATAGGATAGTATGCTATTATGCCGCCTCAATAAAATAAAAAGTAATTGATAAATAGATACAGATATAGTATATTTATTTTTTGCCCGCTGAAAAGTGAGGCAAATATGCGCGAGTGGCTCAGTTGGTGGAGCACGACCTTGCCAAGGTCGGGGCCGCGGGTTCGAGTCCCGTCTCGCGCTCTTGCAGAACGGCTTAAATCCTAGGGTTTAGGCCGTTTTTTACGTGGTTGACCTATGGTTGAGTGAAAAGAGGTATAAGTTTGGAGTTTATGGAGCAACCATGTGTTGATTTTGAGTAATGTTAGGATAAAGTTCAGAGTTTTTTGCATTCTTATCCAAGTCCTCGGAAAGCAGTTGAAATAAGAAATGACTGGTACTCTTATTTTCTCTATAGTATAATGATTAATATATCTTAATAAAGAAGGAGATTTCACTATGGATTTAAAAGAAAAGATTGAAGAAATCGTAGAAAAAGTAAAAGATGATGACAATTTCAAGGAAGAATTTAAGAAAAATCCTGAAAAAGCCATTGAGAATCTTGCGGGTATTGATATCCCGGATGGTATGGTAGACAAAGTAGTAGATGGTGTAAAAGCAAAAATCGCCGGGGATAAGATTTCAGGAGCGGTAGGTTCGTTAAAGAAGCTTTTCTAAGATCGGATATGTACAGGAGTAGATTTAAAAATCTGCTCCCTATTTGCTATTTGTGGTATTTCAGAAATGCTCCGGTTAGAGCAAATTATAATGATTTAAAAAATGATGTGCATGCTACGACAGAGTTTTTGGAAAGGCCAATAATATTATTTATAAAATAAGGTGACGTCTATGCCAATGTTCCAAAGGAAAACCCCGCTCGAAAAAGAGTGGCAAATCCTAAACAGAAAAGAAGAAAAGTATTTGGAAAAGCGAGTGCAAAAAAAAGACAGCAAGTTAAACAGCATGCTTGCTCAGAAGGTTCCTGCTAAGATGCAGAGTACGATGGATGCGGCTTTTGAGAAGGCGTTTTCTACGATATTTGAAAAAGGTACGACGCTCATTGAGAAGACATATCAGAAAGACAAAAGAGAGAAAAAATATGCGGTAAATAACTTTGTGGATGAAGTGGAAAGAAGTAGGAAGTCTCTCAGGGCTTTTTCTAAGGAAGCGAAGTCATCAGGAAATCAAAATCTACTGATTTCGGGCGTATCTGGTATCGGAATGGGAATTGTAGGAGTCGGACTTCCGGACATTCCGTTGTTTACCGGAATGATATTTCGCAGTATTTACGAAATTGCTCTCAGCTACGGATATCGCTACGATACTGAGGAGGAGCAGTATTTTATCTTAAAAATTATAGAGGGAGCTGTGTCGTATGGCGAGACAGCAAAGCGCATCAACGCCGAGATAGACTATTTTGCCGCGGATCCGTATCTTCCGGAAGGGTATGACCGGAAGGAGCAGAGCAAAAAGGCAGCAGGCGCACTTTCCAAGGAACTTTTGTACATGAAGTTTTTACAGGGCATTCCGATTGTGGGAGCGGTCGGAGGAGCGTACGATGTGATTTACATGAAAAACATATCCGAATATGCGCAGCTGAAATATCACAAGAGATTTTTGCTTGGCAGAAGATAGAGAGATGTAATAAAAAAATACCACGGTAATCCTACCGTGGTATTTTTATTGTAAGATACAATTATTTCGCTTCTTTTGCAGCTTTCTTGGCAGCCTTAGCTTCCAATGCTTTATCTGTCGGTCTTACGAATACTAAGCTTAAGAAAAGAGCTACGATGTAAAGAGCAAGTGTTACATAAAGTACTGTCTGGTATCCAACAGGATTTACCATGTTACCTGCAACTTCTACTTCTTCGCCGAAGTTTGTTACAATCCATGAAGCAAGCTGGTTACCTGTCAGACCTGCGAAAGCCCAGGCAGATAATGTAATTCCGTGAAGTGCACTGATGCTTCCCATTCCGTAGTGGTCAGAGAGCAGTGTCGGTACATTGGAGAAACCTCCGCCGTAACCTGCGTTTACAATCATAATAAGTGCAAGTACAAGAATCGTTAACAATGTATTTCCTGCTCCGTTCTGAATACCGCCTGTTAAAATTACAAGACCTGTTAATGCGATAGACAGGATAAAAATCAGTTTGTAAATCGTATTTCTGTCTTTCATTGTGTCAGCCCAAGCTGAGAAACCTAAACGTCCGCCGGCATTGAAGATAGCAGATACAGTAGAGATGACTCCTACAGCGCCTGCAAGACCGAGACATTTTACAATCATCTTTTCCTGAGAAATCAGGGCAAGACCACATGTGATGTTGATGTAGAACATTAACCAAATACCAAGGTAGTTAAGGAACGGTTTTGTTTTGATAACTTCCCAAATGCCAGGGCCTTTTTCGCCGGAAGCTGACGGCTCATGCCATCCGTCCGGTTTCTTAAGAAGTAAGTGTCCTACGAACATCATTACGAAGTATACACAAGCAAGAATCCAGAACATTTTGTAGATTCCGCCTTCGCCGAGTCCGCTGAGCATTCCCTGCATAATCGGGGAAGCGATAGCTTTGGCTGCTCCGAAACCTGCAACCGCAAGACCTGTTGCAAGACCTTTTCTGTCCTGGAACCAGAGCATAAGCGTTTTAACCGGTGAAAGGTAACCTGTACCGAGACCGATACCCATAATCAAACCGTAGCAGATATAAATACCGATTAAGGAAACCATGCTTCCTTTATGTAATCCGCCGTAGTAGATAAAGAATCCTGTTCCAGCCATACCTGCTGCGAAACAGATCGTAGCAATTAAGGAAGATTTGTGGATATCTTTTTCAACAATGTTTCCTAAGAATGCTGCTGACATTCCGAGGAAGAAGATGGCAAAACTGAATGCCCATTCTGTCTGTCCTTTTGTAAATCCGATGTAGTCAGCAATTTCCTGACTGAAGATTGACCAGCAGTAAACAGTACCGATGCTGCAGTGCAAAAGTAATGCAGGAATTGCAGCGCGGACCCATTTGTTCGTACGCCAGCCACCTGTTTTTTTAGCGTTTTCACTCATTTTTCTTACGTCCTCTCTATAAAACTGTTTCTTATTTATTATGGTCCTTGATTTTAGACCACAACACCAAGATGATTTTACTCTCTTTTTTTCGATATTTCAAGGAAAACATAGCATTTGCGATGAAAAAAACAAAGTGTTATACTTACTTTCGGAAACAAATCGGATTTTAGGTGATAAAATGAGCGATACAAAGATAAAGGATTTTACACAGGGAAATATTACAAAGCAGTTGCTTACGTTTTCACTGCCGATATTTTTATCAAATCTGCTGCAGGTTATCTACAATATGGTGGATATGATTATCGTGGGTAACAAACTCGGAAAAACGGGAATTTCTGCCGTTTCGGTCGGCGGAGACGTGACGGCACTGCTCACCTTTATTGCGATGGGATTTGCGAGTGCGGGACAGGTGCTCATTGCGAGATTGATTGGATTTGGAAGAAAAAGAGAATTGGGCCGTTTTGTCGGAACGATGTGCGGTTTTTTGCTCACGAGTGCGGTTGTCATCAGCATCATCGGCTTTTTCCTGCGTCATCAGATGCTTCGACTCATGAATACGCCTTCGGAAGCGTATGAGGGAGCACTTGCGTATTCGATTATATGCATGATAGGACTTGTTTTTATATACGGTTACAACATGACGAGTGCAATTTTGCGCGGTATGGGAGATTCCAAGCATCCATTTCTGTTTATCGGAATCGCGGCGGTGATAAATTTGTTTTTGGATGTTGTGCTTGTTTTAGGACTCGATTTCGGTGTGAGCGGTGCTGCGATTGCAACGGTCGTCAGCCAGGCGGTCAGTTTTCTTGCCTGCATTGTTTTTCTGGCAAAGCACAAAGAGCAATTTTCTTTGGAGATTACCAAAAAGGACTTTTTCTGTTGGGATAAAGATATGCTTACAGACCTCGTGAAGCTCGGGACACCGATGGCAATAAAATCTGCGTCCATTCAGGTATCGAAGCTCTTTGTCAACTCATGGATTAATTCGTACGGACTCGTTGTTTCGGCGTTTGCGGGAATTGCCAATAAGGTGGCAAGTATCAGCAATCTCGTTTCGATGGCAATGAATACCGCCGGATCCACGATGGTCGGACAGAACATTGCAGCGGCGAAAAACGAGCGTGTAAAACAGATATTAAAGAAGCTGGCAGTACTTACCCTGTCGATTGCAACGGTATTTTCGATTGTATTTATCCTGTTTCCGGAGCCGATTTTCGGTATTTTTACAAAGGAGACGGAAGTGCTTGCGATTGCGATGGGCTATATTCCGATTGCTGTCCTGCTGTTTTACGGCGGAGCGCTGCGCGCTGTCATGAATGCGCTAATGAACGGGAGCGGAAACACAAAAGTCAACTTTGCGACGGCGATTTTGGACGGAATTGTGCTCCGTATCGGTCTTTCACTTCTGTTTGGACTTGCATTTGATATGAAACATTACGGTTTCTGGCTGGGTGATGCTCTTGCCGGATTTACGCCGTTCTTTATCGGTATTGTATTTTATTTTTCAGGGAGATGGAAATATGAAGCACGTGATGACAACGCTTTGTTACATTGAGAAGGATGACAGCTATTTGATGCTGCACCGCATCAAGAAAGAAAATGATTTAAACAAAGATAAATGGATCGGTGTCGGCGGAAAGTTTGAGGAAGGCGAAACGCCGGAGGAGTGTTTGCTCCGGGAGGTAAAGGAAGAGACAGGTTTGACGCTGAGTTCATATCGGCTTCGAGGTGTAATTACCTTCATTTCGGATGAGTGGGGCTCAGAATACATGTTTCTTTACACAGCAGACGAATATGAGGGAGAGCTCTCCAAGGAGCGAATGGATGCTTGCGCGGAAGGGGAACTTTTATGGGTTCCGAAGAGCGAAATAGAGAATTTGCATTTATGGGAGGGTGACAAAATTTTCTTGCGCCTGTTGCAGACGGAGGAGCGGTTTTTCTCTTTAAAACTTCGATACGAAGGGGAAAATTTAGTGGAATCAAAGTGTGAATTTCCTGTAAACTGATGATGAATGCGGAAATCAGGGCTTGATTCCGCGGAAAGAATGGCATATAATGTATGCATTAGTAATTGGAGGAATAGAAATGGACGACGGTGACAGTAATACGAATACTGCACAGTATTGTACTTTTATTATAAGAAATATTGAGGGCATAGCCGGGACTTTTTAGTGCAGGCTATGCTTTTTGTTGTCTTTTTTTACATTGAAAGGAGTTTTTGATTTATCATGCAAAGCGATACCGCATCACTATTAGTTATTATTTTCTGTATTATTATGTCCGGATATTTTTCGGCGACGGAGACAGCTTTTTCATCGCTGAACCGTATCCGTGTTAAGAATATGGCAGAAAAGGGAAACAAGAAAGCTAAGCTCGTACTTAAGCTTTCAGAGAATTACGACAGCCTGCTGTCTACCATCTTAATCGGTAATAACATTGTAAATATTTTATCAGCATCATTGGCCACGATACTTTTTGTAAGTCTTCTCGGGGAAGAAATCGGACCTAGCGTCTCAACGGTGGTTCTTACCATTGTAGTTCTCGTGTTTGGTGAAGTCACACCAAAAAGTATTGCGAAAGAACATCCGGAGAAGTTTGCGATGTTTTCTGCACCGCTTCTTCGTTGTCTTATTATTGTGTTGACACCGTTTAACTATCTGTTCGGACTCTGGAAAAAATTATTATCCAAGATTGTAAAATCGAATGATAATCCATCGATCACAGAAGAAGAGCTGATTACGATTGTCGAGGAAGCTGAGCAGGAAGGCGGAATCGACGAGGAAGAAAGTACGCTGATCCGCAGTGCGATTGAGTTCTCCGAACAGGAGGCAATGGATGTTCTGACACCGCGAATTGATATTACAGGTGTATCTACGAAGGCAACGAAGGAAGAGATTGCAGAGATTTTTGCAGAGACAGGATATTCAAGACTTCCTCTCTATGAGGATACGATTGACCACATTGTCGGAATCATTTATCAGAAAGATTTTCACAATCATGTATATCGCACAAGCAAGAGCATTGATGCATGTGTAAGACCGGCGCTCTTTACGACGAAAACCAAGAAGATTGACGAGCTTTTAAAAGAACTTCAGCAGGAAAAATTACATATTGCGGTTGTTTTGGATGAGTACGGCGGAACGGTCGGAATTGTTACGCTCGAGGATATTATTGAAGAAATTGTCGGTGAAATCTGGGATGAGCATGACGAGGTGACACATGAAATCGTGAAGGTTTCCGATGAAGAATATACGATTCTCGGAACGACCAATGTAGATTCCGTTTTTGAAGAACTCGACATGAATGATGAGCTTGATGTGCAGACGGTCAGCGGATGGGCGATGGATGTGCTCGGACGTGTTCCGGAAGTCGGTGACAGCTTTGAATATAAGAATCTGAAGATTACCGTGACGGAAATGAACGGTAAACGAGTGGAAAAGGTACAGCTTCTTGTCGGGGAACCGGAGGAAGAGGAAGAAGAATAGTCTTATGGAGGAAATATGGTCATAGCATATTCCGAAAAATACGGAAAAGAAAATATCGAAGCATGTATGGAAAAGCATTTATACGATGCACCGGAGTGGTATGACAGAGACTATATGACTTTGGAGGAGAAGAACGGAAAATATTATATTTATCTGTCTACTCCGACAAATGCGTTTGGTAATTCCAGATACAAAAGGACATTTCGGTTGCATTTTGTCGAAAAAGGAATTCGTGTCGTGGAGAGACCATCGTTTTTCGCACTGTTGATGTTTGGATTCTTTATTCCGATTATGTGTGTGTGTGCAGTAGGGACGCTTCTTACCGGAGAAACATTTATGAGTCTTGTGTGCTTGGCGATTCTTGTCCTTTGTGCCTGGATGTTCGGAATTAAGGATAGAAAGAACATCAGGGATTTTTTAAGTGGAAAGATGCAGGAGTAGGAGAGAAAGAATTATTCTATGGGGGAATGTATGGCGGATTCTAAAAAGTATGATTCTAAAAAATTTGATTCCAGGGAAGCATATTGGGAGGATTTTCATGGTGAAAAGCTTCCGCCGCCGGAGGCGAAAGAAGCACCGAGTTACAAATATGATAACCAAATAAAATATTGGCTTGACCATTATCAAGAACAGTTGGAGTATGCTTTAACAAAGATGTTGATGCAACTGAAAAATGCGAAAGAGCGGAAAAAGGAGCAGGAGTTTGAGTTAAAGCTATATACAATAGTTTTAATAACGATGTTTGTGATTCTTCCGATTGCCTTGGCTATGCCTATGACGAGAGTGTTTCCGCTTGTGATTCTGGGTGGGGTGCTTGTTGCGATAGAGGCGTATGCTTTTGGGGTTATAATGCCGATTTGTATTTATAAGATTATAAAGGGACTTGTGAGAAAAGCAATCAACGACAAGGAAAATGCTCTCGGTGACTGGATTGTGCAACGCTATCATGTCCCGCGTCTGACAGGGGAAATCCAGGCGTGTCAGATTTACGTAGGCCGTTATAAGGAGCAGCTTGCGAATATTGCGTCCTGGAAAGAGATGCTGGAGCAGGGGACCTTTGACATGGAGGAATCCGAAATTAAAAACCGCATGGAAAAAGTGAATTTAGATCCGGAAATTGAGATTGCATCCGAGAATAATTATAAGCTTAAGCATATGATACAGCGGATTACCATATTATTAGCTATCATCATTTTTTCGCTTTTGATTTTCATACTTGTGAAAGGATACATGGGGTATTACAATACGTTTCTGGAGATGTGGCGTCAGGTATAAAAATATATCTTGCAAAAATAGTCAAAAATGCTAAGATTAGAACATGCACTTCCGCAATTCGGAGGTTGCATGTTCTTTTTCTATATTCAAATGCCGGTCGGCAAAATTTTCCCAAAGAGAAAGTACCTTGACAACTTAAGAAAAGCTTTGCATTGTGGCAAAAACCTCTTATAATGGAGCCATGGAGATTTTATTGTACATATTCCATGGAAAGGGGTGTAGAAATGGAGGAGTATATGACAGATGAACAGTTTAAGACATATAATCAATTACTTGAACTCGTGGAAGAAATGATAGAAGAATTACCGGAAGATAAAAGAAATGACTATAAACAAAAGAAAAATGATATTTTAATCAAAAAGTAACCAACAAAACGGAAATATATAAATGAAAGGTGCAAAGGCTTTTTTAGGTTGACAGACAGAAGCCAATGCACCTTTTGTGTATTAAAAAAGCATGGAAAAAGAACAAGTCAAAGGCCGGTCGGCAAAATTTTCCCCAAAGAGAAAGTACCTTGATAACTTAAGAAAAGCTTTGCATCGTGGCCAAAACCTCTTATAATGGAGCCATGGAGATTTTATTGTACATATTCCATGGAAAGGGGTGTAGAAATGGAGGAAGTTATGACAGATAAGCAATATGAAGGGATGTTGAAAGACAACATTGCCTGTCTTGACAGGGTAGCAAAAATTACAACAGATAAAAAAACCTTAGATACAATACTACACGAAAGAAAATTATTAGAATCCAAGCTGGGTTATGAAGTACCAAGTGAAAATCTTTACAGTGCAGTAATCGAGACAGAATAAAGTAAAGATGCGTAGGCTTTTACTAAGTAAAAAACCTATAAGGTATTATATACAAAAGAGAAAAAGGATTGTCATTACGACAATCCTTTGTTTTTTGAATATATACTGCTCAGTGCAATACCCGCAAATACCCAGAAAAACGGTGAAGTCTGCAAGGTTGAGTCGTTGAACAGGCTTGTGAACATGAAACTCAGGCAGGCAAGATAGCAGCCAAAGCCCAGACGGGTTCGCATATCGTCAATCTGTGCATATCCATGGATTCCTTTCTTTATAAAAAGAATATAGAAGACTAAAATGCAAAGCACCGAGATACCGCCGGTTTGAACCCATTTTGTCAGGTAATCATTGTGTGCTTTTTCAATTATCATATCCGGTCGGTCGGAATAAACGACTTTCCCGGCGTAATCATGTTGCGGAAATACCTCCGCAAATGTATCCGGACCACTTCCGATGAAAATATGGTCTTTCAGCAAAGGAAGTGTACGTGACCAGATATATCCGCGGGCGGAGCCGAGGTATTCCAGACCATGGAAATCTGTCGCTTCCACCGAGATCATCTGCGCCGGTGCCATGCTTGGTGTGATGTAATAATACATGTCATCTTCATGAATGAAGTTTAAAGTATTTTCTGCGACGTAGAGATAAATCTCATTTTCGTAGAAGACGGCTTCGGCGCCGCTTTCAAACGGAAGAGACATTTCATGGCCTTCCGCGGTTATCAGCGGTGTTTCCATCGCGTCTGTGACGCATAAAAGAGTATCGTTTTCCAGATAAAGACAATACTCTGTGCCATCGTAAGTCATATGTATTCCGTTCTCATCGGTGGTCATAGCCGTCAATGGCTCGCGCGTATTTTTATCTGCGATACGTGACAGATATTTAAAGTCAAGTGCTGCATCGATGCAAATAAAAACTGCAAACAAAGCAATGATTCCGGCGATACCTATGAGAAGATGTTTTTTCTGTTTCAGAAATTTTATCGTGCCCAAAACAAGAATCATCAATGCCGCCAAAAGAGATGCTCTGGAGTAAGTAAACCAAATGAGTGTCAGCATGACGGCAGAGCATACGAACCAAAAAATGCGTATCTTTTTTCTTGTTTCCGACAGAGCCATTGTCCAGATAACAGCAAACAACATACAAAGTGTGACACCTGCATAGTTCGGATTGTAGAGTGTCAGATAGACGTTGTTGCCTGTGAAAGTATCTTCAATTTCTCCGCGGTACAGCGAAAACTGTTCTTCCGTCATAATCAGTTGTTGCACCCATTCAAAATTCATCAGGTCATATCCGAAAATCTGAAATGTTCCGATAACAGCAAATATCGCCGAGATGACGAGAATTGCATACCATATGTATCGATAGTCTCTTTCGGACTCCATAATCTGATACGCATACAAAGCAAGAATCACATATACAATTAGAACGATACAACTCTCAAATGACTCGAAGTTGCCTTTGAGAGAAGCATCTGCATTTATCGAAAAAATCGTGGACAGTAATATGAATACACAATAGACGGCAAGAGGGATAAACAGTTTCATCCCCTTCGTCTTTTCGCGGTAAAGTGCGAGGCGGAAGGCAAGAATGATACCTGCAAAAATACCGATAATATCAAGAAAATATCCCTTGTAGTAGCAATAAAAATCCGTCAAGGTATCATTTACGGAATACCATTCATATCCGCTGTATCCGCAGCTGTAAATTGCAAGTCGTACTGCCAGAGGCAGTACGACTATAGTAAGTAGTATAGGAATGAGAATGTCCCACATTCCCTGTTGTTTTGATGCATTTTTCATGTTGATTATTTCACTTTGACTTTTTTGCCTTTTTCCCAGGACATCTCATTACCCAGTACATAGGTGTGACCTTTTTTCAACTTTTTGTCAACGGTACTCCAGATACCATTGTTAACCTCATTTTTGGTAAGCTTTACTTTAATGGTCTTGCTACCTTTTTTAATGGTTCCGTGTCCTACGTAAAATTCTTCTGCTGTCTTGTCATAAACACTTACATAAATAACAGCGCTTTTTTTGTTTGGAGATTTATTGTAGCTGCTGTTTTCTATGTTTGCAGCAAGAATCTGCTCGGTAGTAATCGCTTTTTTGATTTTGATTGTAATTTCCTTCGTCGTAGCGGAAACAGATGAAATTTTTATCATCTTGCTGCTTGAGGTAGATGTCGGGCTGTTTTTCTTGGAATATTTATACAATACATAATCAAGGTAATTCGCTCTGCCTGCATCCGGAACTGCTAACTTCGGGGAAGAGGTCGTGTAACTGTAATTGCCGCTTATAACTTCTTCCATTAAAAAGCCGGAGCTGGTAATATCGCTTGCATATTTGCCTGCTGCAGTTATGTAGTTGCTTTTACGCTTCGTATATTTTAACGCTGTGGAAGTTGTAACTTTTGAAGGCAGGGAAGCTTTGAGCTTATCTGCAGCTTTCTGTAATCCTTTTGCCGCGTCGCCTTTACTTAAGGAACCGGCTTTGACAACTTTGAATTTTTGAGAAAGCGTTTTTCCTTTGTATTTTACTTTTATAACTGTTGTACCTGTCTTCTTCGCGGTCAGGAGACCTTTGGAATTGACGGTTGCAACAGATTTTTTGCTGGAGCTGTATTTCGCTTTGGAAAACATGGTTGCTGTTCCGCTGTTATCACCATCGGTTATGTAGACATAATCGCCGATGTAGAATTTAGCACCCTTTTCAATTTGAATGTATGTATTCTGGTGTTTGGAAATGTTGTAATCCCAGTTTACGTAGAGCGCCTGTGCTGCAGATGTTTCCTGTGCCGTCATCGGTAAAACAGAAACAACCGATGGCAATACCATCATGATACATAAAAATACGGCAAGACGTATTTTTGCATAACTTTTCATAAAATGTCCTCCTTAAATATTTAATTCTTCTTTAATCCATGCGAGTGCCTGGTCTAATGTTTCAAAATGACCTTCCAAAATACCGGTCTGTGAACGTTCTGTATTTTTCTTGGCCTGAATCTTAAGCATAACGGAATCTCCTTCAACGAAAGCGAATGCTTTGCAACCGTTTTCAACGAAAGCTTTTGTCATGTTTGCAAGTTGTGTACCTTCGTGCGGAGTTACCGGGTCCATGTTGGTACAGTCGGCGATGTAAGCCCATCCACTACTTTTCCATGCAGCAGCTTCTTCAAGTACTGTGTCGTTGAGCCATACTAATTCATCAATATTTGTTTTTCCGTTACCTGCAGAGTAAACAATGTGTCTGCCGGATACAGGGTAAACTGTTTGTGCACCATTTTGTTTCGCCATAAAGAATTCCTCCTTTGATTTTTAGAATATAATTTGTGTAAATTTACTAAAAAGTTTACAAAAATATCATATTTATTATACGTTTTATATGATACAATGTCAATGTAAATACAGATAGTTTCACTAAAAGGGAGTGACGGATATATGACAAGAATTAACATTGCAAAAATCATGATCCCAAAGCCGCTTACACGGATTCTTCATGCAACGGATACGGTTCGACAGGCGCTGGAGACGATGGAGAATCATGGATTTACCGCGATTCCTGTCCTTGATGATGCGGAGCGTTACATAGGCTGTGTGACAGAAGGAGATTTTCTTCGTCATGTGCTGCGTGTTGGTGATACGGATAAAAAAGTTCATGAAAATTATTTAGTCGGTGATCTTGTGAGGAAGGATTTTTGCGAGGCAATTGCGATAACGGCACCGACAGATGATGTGGTGCGGACGATTCTGAATCAGAACTTTGTTCCGGTCGTGGATGATCGAAATGTACTTTGCGGGATTTTGACACGTAAAGGTGTGATTCAGGAATTGGCAGAAGATATATGAGAAAAGAGACAGGCGGTCAGTTCACATGACGACCGCCTGTTTTTCTATATCAAAGTATTATTCCTTTCCGTTCCAACAATACGTGCAAAGATTGCAGTTATCAATTCCGACAGAATCGAGCATGTCATCGAGACGGCTGAACTGCAAGGTGGTGAAGTTAAGTTCCTTGCGGATTTCTTCAACCATGGCTTCATATTTCGGATTTTCCGGATCACAGTACTGGCTTAAGATATCTTCGGAAAGTCCGCTTGTATCTTTTACGCCTTCCAGTTTGGCGATCATTTTACGTGTAATTAAATCCATCTCTGAATTGGAACGTGAGAAGTTCAAATATTTACAGCCGTATACGAGCGGCGGACAGGCAGGACGGATGTGTACCTCTTTGGCACCGCTTTCGTATAAGAAGTCCGTTGTTTCTCTCAGCTGTGTTCCGCGTACGATGGAGTCATCAATAAGGAGAAGACTCTTATCTTTGATAAGTTCATTGACAGACAAAAGCTTCATCTTGGCAATAAGATTTCGTTTGCTCTGTACCGTAGGCATAAAGGAGCGGGCCCACGTCGGAGTATATTTTACAAACGGTCTGGAAAAAGGAATTCCGGACGCGTTGGAATAACCGATAGCATGTGCAAGACCGGAATCCGGAACACCCGCAACAGTATCAGGTTTTACAGTATCGCGCTGTGCGAGTTTCTGACCGCAGTTGTATCGCATCTGTTCCACGCTGACTCCTTCGTAGGAGGAAGCAGGGTAACCATAGTAAACCCAAAGGAACGTACATATTTTCATGTTTTTTCCGCAGTTGGCAAGTGTCTTAGCACCTTCCGGCGTAATAACAACCACTTCACCCGGAGCTAACTCTTTGTAATTCTGATATCCGAGATTATGGTATGCAAAATCTTCAAAGGAGACACAGACAGCGTCGTCCTTTTTGCCGAGGACAACCGGAGTACGTCCATGTTTGTCACGTGCGGCGTAGATACCTTTCGGTGTAAGAATCAAAATAGAAAGTGAGCCGTCGACAACCGTAAGCGCGTGCTGGATTCCGTCAATCAGATTTTCCTTCTGGCTGATAACAGCAGCGATAAGTTCTGTCGGATTTACTTCACCGGTACTCATTTCCTGAAAATGAACGGTACCTTCTTTAAAAAGATTTTCAACAATTTCTTCTACGTTGTTGATACGTCCCACGGTAGCAAGAGCGAAAGTACCATGATGAGAACGAACAAGAAGGGGCTGTGGTTCGTAATCGGAAATACATCCGATTCCGAGATAGCCTTTCATATTCTGAAAATCTTTGTCAAATTTTGTACGGAACGGGGAATTCTCGATGTTGTGAATTGCACGGTCGAAGCCGTCCTCTCCGTAAACAACCATTCCGCCTCGTCTTGTTCCGAGATGGGAATGATAATCTATTCCAAAAAATAAATCAAATACGCAGTCTTCCTTTGCTGCGACACCAAAAAAACCACTCATGTCTGTCTTCCTTTCTGACTTATTAATTAGTAACCCAATATATTGTATCAATTCAGATATTAGATAGCAAGAAAAAAAGTGTTACTAATTGATAAACATTTTAAAATATGGTAATGTATAAATCAGTGTAATAACACACAGAAAATCTATTCTCTGGAGAGTCTCTGCATAGCAGAGCGCCGAAGGTGTACAGTAGCCGAGCTGCCAATCTCTCAGGCAAAAGGACAGAGCCCATCAGCATGTTCTATATTCTTTGGAGATACCAGTGAAAGGAGATAGGAACATGTTAGATTCCATCAACAAAGTTTTGACGGCGATTGACGACTTCGTATGGGGCGTTCCGCTGATCGTGCTTATTCTTGTAACAGGTATCATCTTAACCATCAGGTTAAGAGGTATCCAAATCACCAAATTACCACTTGCAGTTAAATACATGTTTGCGAATGATAAAGAGGGAGACAAAGGAGAAGTATCCAGTTTTGCGGCTCTTTGTACCGCACTTTCCGCAACCATCGGAACCGGAAATATCGTCGGTGTTGCGACAGCGATTGTAGCCGGCGGACCGGGAGCACTTTTCTGGATGTGGGTTGCGGCTCTTTTAGGAACTGCGACGAAGTTTGCAGAGTGTATGCTTGCAATCAAATACCGTGTTGTGGCGGAAGATGGTCACGTTGTCGGCGGACCGTTCTACAGTATTGAAAAAGGTATGGGACCGAAATGGAAATGGCTCGGTAAGGTATTCGCATTCTTTGGAGTGGCAGCAGCCCTTCTTGGTATCGGTACGTTTACTCAGATTAACGGTATCACAAGTGCAGTACAGAATTTCTTTGATGTGGATAAGCAATGGAAAGTGAATCTTTTTGGAATGGACTATTCTTGGACCGTTGTGATTTCCGGACTGATTCTTACCATTTGCGTGGCACTCGTAGTTATCGGTGGAATTAAGAGAATTTCCAAGGTGGCAGAAGTAGTTGTACCATTTATGGCGATTACATATGTAGTAGTTGCGATGATTATTTTAGTGCTTAATTACAAGGCAATTCCGGGAGCTTTCGTTGAAATCGTGGAAAGTGCTTTTGGACTTCGGGCTGCAGCCGGCGGAGCACTCGGAGCGGTTATGGTGGCGATGCAGAAGGGTATTGCCCGTGGTATCTTCTCGAACGAAGCAGGTCTTGGTAGTGCGCCAATCGCAGCTGCAGCCGTTCAGACAGATTCACCGACCAAACAGGGTCTTGTGTCTATGCTCGGAACCGTTATTGATACACTTATCATTTGTACGATGACAGGTCTTGCCATTGTCATTACAGGTGCATGGGATATGGGATTGGAAGGAGTTGCGGTTACATCTAAGGCGTTTGAACTCGGACTTCCGTTCCCTGCGCAGGTTTCTTCTTTCTTGCTTATGCTTTGTCTTGTATTCTTTGCCTTCACAACCATTCTCGGATGGGATTACTATAGTGAAAAATGTCTGGAATACCTGACAAACGGAAATCAGAAAGCTGTCAAAGGCTATCGCTGGTTATATATTTTAGCAGTATTTATCGGACCATACATGACAGTAAGTGCGGTTTGGACGATTGCAGATATCTTTAACGGACTTATGGCGTTGCCGAACCTGATAGTGCTTATCGCACTCAGCGGTGTTTGTGCAAAAGAAGCGAAATCGTATTTTGATACGCTGAAGAAATAGAGAGTTACCTTTTCAATTCTCTTCCGACTTCCATAACTAAGAATTATTAAGAGCCTGAAATTTTGTTAAAAGCAGTCGAAAAAACATCAAACTCGGAAAGCAAGCTTTCCTCAAACACGTGATGTTTTTTCGGCTGACACAAAATTTCAGGCTCTAACTAATTCTAAGTTATTTCAGAAGAAAGAGTCTCGAAAAGGTAACTCTCTGCTATCTTTTTTGTCATGCACCGTGCATCCCGGCATAAATACCATGAATAAGCAAGAAGAGAAAGGCAAAAATAAAGGAAACAATCGGTGCAAGTATAGAGAAGATGATTGATTTCTTTTGTTTCTCTTTAATCGAAAAGATCAGAGACATCAGCCAAAAGATTGGATGAATAGGGAACAAATAGAGTAACATGGTAAATATCATAAAATCAATCGGATAGGGACGGGAAAGCAGATTTAGGAAGTCTTCCGATATAAGTGCAAAGAATGCGAATACTCCAAACGCTACCCATCTTATAATGCAATCCCATTTGTATACTTTTATCATTTTCATTTATTGTCACCTCGCATCCATATTATAGTCAAGGACTTGAAGATTTTCAACAGATTCCTATTTTCTGATATCTTTTACCACTTCTTCCGGAATTTCAAACGTTACTATGCCCATATACATCGGTGCAACATCGCCCTCGTGAAAGCTGATGACGATATTTCCGTTATCGTTTAAGTAGAATTCGGTATCTTCGGAGATAGAGTTAAAATTCCACTCAGGCATATCAGGGTCGTCGAGCCAGTAGATAATGTTTTCGTCTGCAGCCATTTGCTCAGCCATCTGCTGTTTAATGTTTTCGCTGATTGGAGTAATGTAGTCTGCGCCGTCTGCAAACAGGTTTTTAAGAGCCAGTCTTTCTCCGGTTGCAAGGTCGATGGTATAGTAATAATTCCATTCGACGCCGCTTGCGGCCGCTTCATAGCAGGTAAGTTTTAATGTAAAATACTGCTCATTGGCATGTAAAGTTTCATGGCTGATGATAAGTTCCTGATATCCTTCTGCCTCCATATTCGTTTCAAATTCAGTGATGTACTGCTGTGTGAGTGTCTCTATTTCAGCGTTGATTTCTTCGCTTGTTTCGGATAACTGTGTCGTTATTTCTGCAACTTCCTCTGTTACGTCAGAAGCATCGACAGTAGGAGAATCCTTTACAACGACTTCCGGAATTTCCACGTCCGCATGTTGGCGCTCAGTTTCCGCATGGTAGTCACGGAAGGTTACCGCCTCAACAAGCTTTCCGATAACAGGTATATTTGCTAAAGTTTCTGCAGCCTGCAAAGAGATGTTCGGTACCGCAATAAAGAGTGCGATAGCAGCCGCAAACGGGGCAGTCAGTTTTACAATGTTTGCAGAGTGGACGGTAGATTTGCGGGTTTCTTTTTTGGCATTTTCAATTGTTTTTTTCATCTGTATCACTTGCTCCTCCGTCATTTTTTCGTTTTTATAGTTTGTTTTCAGTTGGTTCATATCATTTACATTCATTATTTCACCTTCTCTTTCACAAATAATCCCGGTTAGGGCTCCAGCTGCAGTCTTAGCTTTTCAAGACTGCGATAAAGCCTGCTTTTTACGGTGTTTTCTTTTTCATTAAGTACCTGCGCAATTTCACTTAGCTTCATATCTTCAAAGTATTTCAATATGACAACCGATTTGTCTTTTGGCGGAAGTCGGTCGAGAGCAACCTGAAGATCAAAATTTTCATATGTATCTTCCCTGCCGGACTCCGGAGTCATATCCTGTGGGACAATTAATATGTTTTTATTTTCCTTGCAGAAGCGAAAAATTTCGTTGAGCATAATCCGGTACATCCATGTTTCGACAAAGGCGTCGTTTTTTAATTTTTTTCCGGCCAAGATAGCTCTGCATGCTCCGTTTTGCACAATGTCGAATGCATCATCGCTGTTATGCGTGTAACTTTTGGCTAACCGATAATATTTGTCATAATTTTGCAAAAGTGTTTGTTCAATCAGTTCTTCTTTTTGTTGTTTTTTTGTCGATGTCATGAGCAGTAGGCTCACCTCCTTGTCAGCTCTTTTATATATTAGACCTATCATAGCGCATAAAAGTTTCAGGTGGATACATTTTTTATTGGTTGCAACCTGCGGTTGCAAAGTTGCACGAAGGAAGTGGTTGCTTTTGTCGTGCGTCTTTCCTATAATCGGAATTATGAAGGATTTTTTGGAGGTTGAAACATGAGAAATTTTGCGGATAAATTGTATAGTCTTCGTACACAGAGCGGATATTCACAGGAAGCTTTGGCAGAGAAAGTTAATGTCAGCAGACAGGCGATTTCCAAATGGGAGCTCGGGCTGACACTTCCTGACACAGATAAGATTGTTGCCTTAAGCAAGGTGTTTGATGTAACGATTGACTATCTGCTCAAGGATGAGATTAAAGTAAACAAAGATGAAAGCTTGGACCGAATCGTTCTTAAATTTCTCGGGTCCGCACAGGATATGGACGAGATATCCAAAGAACTTGTCGATATCATGCAGGACGGTGTTGTCGATGATATGGAGCGTAAACGCGTGGAAGAAATAGTGACAATGCTTGACGATATCAGTGCCATTATTGATGAAATCAGAACAAAAATGCGCATGCAGTAGTCGATATCAGCATTACGTAAGAACATAATAAGAACATAAGATATGAGGAGAAATAAAAATGAGCGTAAGTGAAATTTACAAAAAGACATTGAAATTCGGATTTATCAAGATGGGAATCCAGGGCGTGGTTCTTGCTGTTTCGCTTGTGACACTTGCCATCTGTGCGGGACTTGGAGCACTTTTGAAGAGTTCAACCATTTCCTTAATTTTATTGCTTGTTTGGATTATTGTGACAGCGGTTGTATACCGCATGGCACTTTCTTACATGGGATATATGATTCGTGCCGCGCATGTGGCGATTGTTTCCAAAGCGGTAACGGAAGGTGTGATTCCGGATAACATGGTAGAAGTCGGAAAGCAGATGGTACAGGAGCGTTTTGGTGCTACGAATACATATGTGGTCATCAATCATCTTATAAACGGGGCTGTGCGACAGCTTCAAAATGTCGTGAACCGTGTGGATAATCTGCTCGACGGAATTCCGGGTGTGGATAAATTGATGGATGTCATTAAGGTATTTCTTCGTATCTTTTTAGGTTATATAGATGAATGTTGCCTCGGCTATACATTTTATAAAAAAGGCGAAGATGCATTCAAATGTGGTTGTGATGGCGTTGTAATCTACTTCCAGAATGCAAAGCACTTATTAAAAAGTGCACTTGTAACTTCTGTTTTGGTTGTAGTATTAACATTTATCTCATGGTTTGCACCATTCCTTATCTTTGCAGGATTGCTTAAATTGTTTGGACTTTCAAGTGCGTATGGTGTCGCAGCAGTAATTTCTATTTTGATTGCGATTGCTGTGAAAGAAGCGTTTATCGATCCGTTTATTTTGGTGCAGACAATGACAGCTTATATGGAAGTAGCTCCGCAGACGGAAATTACGGTAGACCTTTACGATAAGCTTTCCGGAATGTCAGCGAAATTTAAAGAGTTGCTCGGTCGTGCACGGAGAGAGGTAGGAAATGTCATCTAGGGATTGGTCTTTTTTTCTGAAAAATCCGCATGTAATTTGCTTTATTATATCTGCCGTACTGCTGCTGGCAACGTTTCTTAATCTGCACAGTGCGGGACTTTCCGAGGATTACATACAGACAACCGGTGAAATCATGAATGTGGAAGAAGATATGAAAATCGTGCATGGGACGCGGCGAATGTATTATGATTTCGATGTTTCCTGGGAGATGGGCGGACAGTATTACGAAAAGCATTTCGATGACCAGTTAGATTATGAACCGGAAGGACAGGTTACAATCTGGGTCAGCCCGGACAACTCAAAGGTAAGATTTGCTTCCGGCCAAGAGGTGTATGAGAGCGCTCCTCTTGACCTTGCCCTCGGCGTGGTATCCGGGATTTTGGGATTTGTATTGTGGAAACGCAAAAGCAGGAAAAGACGTTATATGTCCAAGGCGGAGAAAATGGATCATTTGGAAAATCTGCAAATCGGAAGTGCTATCGGATTATTTTGCTTTCTGACAGGGGCCGGTTTTATCGGATATGACATGTATAAAGAGTATCGGGAACTTATGGCATTTGAGCCGTTAACCGTAGATTTGATGGTGATTGTCGGTGCGGGAATGCTGGTTTGCGCCGGAATGTTTGTTTATGCAACGGTGAAAAGTAAACAATAAAATATTTTATTCTTGATGAAGTCTGTGTTATACTATGAATGTTTGTAGTATACTACAGACTTTTTTAGGGGGATGGAGTATGGACTTTTCGGATAAAATACTAAAAGAATATACGGAAGATGCGGATAAACGCCTGGCACTCAGTTGCAGGCTTTTCATATTATTTATGCTTTTGGTTGCGTTATTAAATCATATAGGGATATTTAAGATTGATACGCTTCCGCTTGATATAACGGTTTTAATATCTTGTGTAAACTTTTTGCTTCCGACTTTATTTTATAATATTTTAAAAATACATAACGAATGGATGCGGTATGTTTTTTTGACAATTATAGTTTTTCAATCAGGACTCCAATATGCGGTTTTGTCGTACCATACGATTATTATGCTGGTATTTCCGCTCATTATTGCATGTTTGTATAATAAAAAGAAATATGTTTATTTTACGGCCGTGCTCAGTGTTCCGATGATTATTATCTCACATCTTGTATCAACGGTTCTCAGGGTTGTTCCGGATGAGCCGCTTGTCGAAGTGAGTGATGTTGTATTTTTTGGAATACTTCCGAGAACGATAGAGTTTTTCGGAATTGCGGTGGTTTGTGTTTTTATTTCCGATCGAATCGAAAATCTCGTAAAGACGCTTGCAAACAAGAACAGCGAGCTTTATGCGGATCAGGAGAATCTGATTCTGGCGCTTTCGCAGATTATTGAAAATAAATCGGAGAATACAGGACATCATGTAAAACGCGTGGCAGAGTATACGCAGCTTTTGTGTCAGAGTCTGGGATACTCTGAGGAGGATAGCTGGAAAATCAGTCTGGCGGCTATGATGCACGATGTCGGTAAGATTATGGTTCCGGAGACCATTCTGGAAAAGCCGGGCAAATTGACGAAAGAAGAGTTTGAAATTGTAAAAAAACATACCAAATACGGAAAGCAGATGCTTGAGACTTCACCGGGTGAACTGTTCAGAATTTCGACGGAGATTGCACATCAGCACCACGAGAAGTGGGACGGAACCGGATATATGGGTATTGCAGGCGAGGAGATTGAGCCATACGCCAGATGCGTGGCACTTGCGGACGTATTTGATGCCCTTGTGAGCCGGCGGTCTTATAAGAGAGCCTGGACACCGGAAGAGGCATATGAAGAAATTGTCTCACAGCGAGGAAAGCAGTTTGCGCCGGAAGTAGTGGATGCTTTTGTTGAGAATTTCAGTAATTTTGTGGAAGTTATGAAAAAATATCCGGATCAAGGGGAGAATTGAGTGTGGATAAGTATGTCTTAAGTAAGCTGTCAAAAGAAGAAAGAAACGCTTTTTATCAATCAAAATAAGAAGATCAATGATTATCGTGTCATGGTTCCGGTGACATATTTGCTTCCGGACAGACAACATGCGATTTCAGGTATGCTGATTATGAATTTGATCTTTGTGTGTGCCGGATTTGCAGCTCCGTTTTCTTACAGTACGATTGGTCATTGCTTACTTGTTGTAGACATCGCGCTTGCAAATACATTCATGCATTATGAGAATCTGGATATGATGTATATGTTTAATATACCTGCGGTGATTTCGGTTTGTGTTATTCACAATATGATGCAGAGAGTATATCTGGAGCATTACATAACCAAAGGGCAACTGGAAAATTTGGTGGTACGAGATCAGCTTACCAATATGTACAATCGGAATAAGATGAAAGAGCTTAGTGTTGCCGACACCGGAGAGCTTGCGTTTGCAGACGATTTGGATGTCATCCGTTGGGGAGGAGAGGAATTCCTGATTGTAATGCCGGGGTGTGACAGCGTGCAGGCTATGCGTGTTGCAGAGAAAATTCGTGAAAAGGTGGAAAAGAGCGATAATGGTATCTGTAAGATGACGATTTCCATCGGAGTGGCACTTTATAAAGGCGGCGATTATCACGAGACAATGAAAATGGCCGACGATGCTATGTATCAGGCAAAGGCAGAAGGAAGAAACCGAATTGAGTTGTATAAATAAAAAAGGGCTGTGTCACAGTAGTGATGCAGCCTTTTAAAATGTTAATCTTTATTTTTTTTCGGAAAGGAATCAACAATATAACGATATTTTCCGAAATTGTATTGTTCTTTATTCTGTGTGACGGTTCCGTACTCAATAGCCTGTGTCGGACAATTTCCGATACAAGCCATACAATGGGTGCAATTATTGCCCCAAACCGGTTTTCGCTTATTCAGTGTGATGTTGTTCAGCGGGCAAAGCTTTACGCATTTACCGCATCCGATACATTTATCGGTAGAATAAAAGTCTTTGGCGCGAAGTTTAAATTTGCACCAGATCGGATTGAACGGAACGGTGATAATGGTTTCAGACAAAAAAATGTGTCGGGAAGTTAACTTCCTGCCTGCTTTAATGTCTGCGACTACAGGACCGATTTTTTCATGAGATTTTATAATTCTTTCTTCGACCTCTTCTCTGCTTAACATAGGGTAAGCATCGTTAGTAACATAATTTCTCGGCATTTTAAATTCCGCATGTCCGCAGTAATTCATTTTCTTCTTTCGAAACATAGATTTTGCAAGTTGTCCTGAGATACCGCAATAGCCTCCGCTTGTAAAAACAAAATAAACATTTCTATTTCCGGTAAATGTTTGTTTTTTTAAATATTTACTCATAAATCTCGGCATTTCGCAGACATAGACCGGTGCACAGATGATAAAAGGTTTGTCTGAATGAAGAACGCTGTGGTCGCTTTTTTTCACTCTGTCAAGTAAATTGATACATTCGTCATCCAATTGCTTTGCTATTTCCTTTGCAATATATTCTGTGTTGCCTGTTGCTGAAAAATATAAAATCATAACATCCTCCATGAAAATAACATCACTATTATATGCATATGCAAGAGGAGTGTTAATATAGGGGGCAATGCGGCTTTTTTGTGAAAAAATACAGAGGGAGCATCCTTGACAATAGTTGTACTATACAGATATAATATAAACTGATTTTTGTAACTATTTTAACCAATTTTTTAATGAAACAAGGGAGAGAAAAAATGAGGCAGTTGAAAAAAACAGTCGTTTTAGCTGTACTTGCGGTTGTGATGACAATGATGGTGTCGGTAAGTGTAAAGGCCGGAAGGATAAATACACCTACCAATGTTGTTTGGGGACAGAGTTTTTCTGGATATGTTACAGCGGGCGACTACTATGAATACAATTTGGTGTTGCCAAAGCCTGGAAAAGTTACATTGTTGTTGAATCAATCCGGAGACGGTAATGTCAGAATGCGGATTTTTGATTCAGCAAATACAAGATTGCTCAATTACGTAGTGAATAATGGAACGCAATCCTATTCCTTCGATTTGGTAGAAGGAACGTATTCTTTGGTATTTGAAGGGTATGTTGGTTATCAGGAATTTGATTTCTCTTGTGTTCCGAGTTTTGTACCTTCCAATGAAAATATTGCAGAGGGCTACTTTAATAAGAATAATGATTTGGGTATGGCAACCGGTTATCGGGTTGGAAGTACTATGAATGGTCATTTCGCTGTCAATGATGATAAAGATATCTATAAGTTTAAAGTTTCTAAAGCCGGATACATTAATGTAAAAGTTATGCCGAGAATGCAAAGGTTATCCTTTGATTTAAATGCTGTGTCGGGGGATATAAGCTATAGTAATAATGTGGCAACCATCGGAACGAATTCATACAAGTTTTTTGTACCGAAGGGTACATATTATTTGACAATGGAGAAAGGTGATGGAACCGGAGAGTATTCTTTCTCTATGTCATTAAAAGGTATCACCACCACAAAAGTTAAAACAGCCAAGAACCTGAAAGGGAAAAAAGCTAAGATTTCATGGTCAAGGAAAACCAATGTGGACGGATACCAGGTGCAGGTGGCGCAGAATAAGAAATTTACAAAAGGTAAAAAATCAAAAACTCTCGCCATTACTACCGGATGGAGTGCAAAGAATCCGACAAGCTATACTTTTACAAAGTTGAAAAAAGGAAAATACTACTACGCGCGTGTGCGCACCTATAAATTGGCGAACGGAAAGAAATATTATTCTGATTGGTCGGCAGTAAAGAAATTTAAAGTGAAGAAATAAGGCATAAAATACCTCCATTTACAAATACTACTCACAGACGTAAAAAATGTAAATGGAGGATTTTTTTATTATGAAAAGATTAAAACTATTTGACGCGCGTCAAATAAATTTGTAAAATAAAGGTAAGAAGCAAAGTTGACCTGTTTGGAGGTGACATGATGGAGCAAAAAGTAATTGTTGAGAAACAGGATTTTACATATCTAAAATGGGCGCATGCAAGAAATTCCAGCGGAACAGCGGGAACATTTTTGAAATCACAATCAGAATTATCCGGGGAAAAGGTATATTTTAAGTTATCAAATTATGATATTGAAAAGGGTATTATCGGACATGAATGTGTGAATGAAATTATTGTTGATCGCTTGCTTACTATTTTGGGCGTAGAACACTTAGAATATCAGTTAATTCATGCGGATATTGAAGTGGATGGAAAAGTTCATGATACATGGTTATGCGCATCAAAAGATTTTAAAAAGCGGGGAGAAACAAAATCGGCATTAGACAATTATTATCAGATTAATAGAAAAGAGAATGAATCACGTTATGATTTTTGTGTGAATCATGGGTGGAAGGATTATATTGATAAAATGCTGTTAATCGATTATTTGATATTAAACAGAGATAGACATGGGGCTAATATTGAAGTGTTGCGCAACGGAAGAGAGCATACATTAAGAATTGCACCGTTATTTGATCACGGATTATCTTTTTTTTGCTCCTGCTATAGTGATGAGGAAATCGACCGGTTTGATATATTAGAAGATAAGCCTTGTCAGAATTTCATCGGAGGCCGCTCTACGTTAGAGAATTTAAAACTTGCGGTAAATAAGAAAGATATTTTTCAGACTACACTCAAACCACAAGATAGGGAGATGCTATTTGCTGATTTGACATCAGTTTTATCGCATCGGCATTTGGAGCGGATATGGGATATGCTTTGGGCTAGGTGGTGTGAATATGAAAAGTTATGCAATTTATGATGCAGATTTAAATAGGAAAGATGCGATTGGTTACTTGTTTTATTACGAGAAGGCAGAATCTTTTATTATAGAGTTATGCGAGGACTTAGATGAATGGGATGCGCCATTACTGTTTCAGGGACTGGTACGGCAAGAAATTTATACGGTTTCTAAAGAAATCAGTCTGATGTGGGTGAAGGAAAGAGTGATTCCGAGCGGAAGACAAAATATCGGTATGATTTTAAAAAATTATCACTTAAAGAAATATAGTGAAATAGCACTTTTGGCTTTGTCAAAAGGAAAAAGCTCTCAAGATGCCTGCTATTTGAATATCATAGCAGAGGAAGAGATACCGGAAAATATAAAAAAGCGCAGAAAAAAGAATGTACAGGACTGCTTTGTGACAAGAGACAGACAACTTTTGTGTATGTTTATTGATCATATGGTAAGAAAGATAGATCTTGCAGAAATGATCGGTAAATATAAGGAAGTAGAACATGTTTTAAGGAATGAGGAAATCCTTCATAGTGTTAGTATAGGTGTTGGAGGGTATACGGTTTCATTTGGCGGAGTAGTTGAAATTCCGGCATCTGAGTTGAGAGAAAGTGGTGTGTTACTTCCTTTGACAACAGGAGATTTTTACGATTTTATAACTACGAACGTGATTGACACAACCGAAGTATGTGATAAAATGCAATGTTCCAGACAGAATTTGTCGTATATGGTAAACGAAGGGAAGATCAAGCCGGTTATTCGCGGGACGAAAGAAAATTTATATTTGAAGGGTGAAGTTGAGAGAAAGATGAAAGAGTAACGTTTACAGGAAGAAATCTAAAGTGAGAATTCAAGGCATAAAATTCCTTCATTTACAAATACTACTCACAGACGTAGAAAATGTAAATGGAGGATTTTTATATGAAAGCGACAGGAATCGTACGTAGAATCGATGATTTGGGAAGAATTGTCATCCCGAAGGAAATAAGAAGAACACTCCGGATTCGCGAAAGTGATCCGCTTGAAATATTCACTGACAGAGAAGGTGAGATTATTTTAAAGAAATATTCGCCAATCGGTGAAATGACGACGTTTGCAAAGCAATATGCGGAAAGCCTGGCCCAAGTATCCGGGAAAGTAGCGCTGATTGCAGACAGAGATCAGTTTATTGCCGTGTCAGGGGGGTATAAGGCACTTCTCGGGAAATCGATGAGTCGGGAGATGGAAGATGCGATAGCGAATCGGGAGAGCATAACCGCTGCAAAAGGAGATAAGAAATTTATCGAAATAGCAGAAGAAAAAACACCGGAAATGGAACAGTTTGTCTCCGTACCGATCATTGCGGAAGGCGATGTCATCGGTGTCGTCATACTGGCGACAAATGACAAATCGGACAAGATGGGAGAAGTGGAGCAGAAACTTGCTTCGTCGGCAGCAGGATTCTTAGGACGTCAGATGGAGCAGTGATAAAAATATTTTCAGAAAAAACATCTCTTTGAAATGTGATTATTATAACATGGGTACTGGTGAAAAAATTTTGTGCAAATGCCCGATTCAGATTCTGAGATTCAGTAAAATATATGATGTTGGGTCTATATAGAAAGAAACAAGAAAAATAACCACAATATTCTATAAACTGTGGGTTTAGAGAGAGAGTTTTTTTATAGGTACCCAAAACATGAATTTGTGTTATAAAAAAGAACAGAGATAGACATGAAAAAAGGAGTGTCACATCACCTATTTTGTGACACTCCTTTATAAATTTTTGTGTTATTATTTTGCAGCCGGATTATAATCTGCAAAATATTCTGCAAATTCTCCGTCGTCCGCATCAAAGAAGCAGATTCCGATAATGCCACGACCGGTGTGGGCACCGATAGCACAGCCTACGGTAGACACAAAATACTCTTTCGGGGCAACCTGCTCGTCGAGGTATTTCTTTACGAGAGCAAGGGAGTCCTGATCTTCGCCGTGACAGACAGCGATAACCTGATTGGAAGGATTATGAGCATTTTCTTTTACATATTCTACGAGAGTTTTGAACGCCTTTTTACTGCCGCGTACCTTCTGGAGTACGGAAAGTTTTCCATCCCTGTCAACGATAAGAATCGGTTTGATATCAAGCGTCTCGCCGATGGTACCGGAAACCTTGGAAAGTCTTCCGCCTTTAATCAGGTAGTTCAGCGTCCGAACAGTAAACACGTGGTGAATATGTGAAATATAGTAGTCGGCGGCTTTGATAATGGTTTCTTTGTCAGCGCCTTTTTCAAGCATATGAACAAGCTTTGAGACAACGAGACCGAAGCCGATAGCTGCACATTTGGAATCAATAATGGTCAAATCAAACTCCGGGTAGTCTTCCAAAACGTTGGATTTTGCAATGTTTGCTGCGTTGAACGTACCGGCAATTCCTGTGGAGAAGCATAGATAAATCACGCTGTCTCCTGCTTCAGCATATGGACGGAAGGCATTTTCAAACATTTCCGGATTGATATGGTAGGTGCGGATATCGCGCTTGATATCATCGAGAATGTCATAAAATTCGCCGGTCTGTATTGTGTCCCCATCAAAATAGTCGACCTCGTCAATGACAACCGGTGTCGGAATGACGTGCAGGTTGTGCTTTTCAATATAGCTTTTTGGGAGGTCGCTGGCTGAGTCTGTGATGATTTTTAACATACTATTTCCCCCTTATGAAAGTTTTCATAAATTACTTTGATTATAGAATAAATTTCGGTGTAAATCAATCCTTGCTCATTTGGTCCAGGAGACTAATCTTAATATCATACAGTCTTGCAGATAAATCGACATACACTTTATGTGGATTTACAAGACGTCTCGTTTCCGGCCAAAGCGTGTCGAGTTCTTTCTGGCAGTAGTCACGGATTTCCATAACTTTTGGTGATTCATAAACGCATTCTCCGCCAATGAACACCGGAACCATAAGTTCGCGCGTGGTGTAAGTACCCGCAGCTAACTTGGTTTTTTTCCACGGCTCAAGAGGATCGAACAGAAGAAGTGGCTGACTTTCATCAAAAGTCTCACCGACAAGGCATATCAGGTCGGCTTTGATTTTGCCGGTTTCTTTTTCGTAAACACGATAAATCATTTTGTTGCCGGGGTTGGTTACTTTCTCCGTATTTTCGGAAAGTTTAATCTTAGGAATAAATTTACCGTCAGGACCTTTGATGGCTGCTAACTTGTAAACGCCGCCGAAGGAAGGGCAGTCTTTACTTGTGATAAGGTGTGTACCGACACCCCAGGATGTAATGGCTGCTCCCTGTGTTTTTAAGCTGTCAATGAGATTTTCATCCAAATCGTTGGAAGCTGAGATAATCGCATCCGGGAAACCTGCTTCGTCGAGCATTTTTCTCGCTTTTTTGGAAAGATAAGCAAGGTCACCGGAATCGAGACGGATTCCGTATTTTTTAGACTTTATTCCTGCGTTGCGCATTTCTTTAAATACACGAATCGCGTTCGGAACACCCGATTTTAAGGTGTCGTAAGTGTCGACTAACAAAATACATGCATTTGGATAAATGTCCGCATAAGCTTTAAATGCTGTATATTCATCCGGGAAACTCATAATCCAGCTGTGAGCATGTGTTCCGCTGACAGGAACATCAAAAAGCTGTCCTGCAAGTACGTTGGAAGTAGCAACACAACCACCAATCATAGCGGCTCTGGCACCGTATGTACCAGCATCCGGTCCCTGAGAGCGTCTCAGACCAAATTCCATAATACCATCGCCCTTGGCCGCAAAACATACGCGGGAAGCCTTGGTTGCAATCAGACTTTGGTGGTTGATAATATTTAAGATGGCAGTTTCGATAAGCTGCGCCTGCATGATAGGAGCAATGACTTTAATCATCGGTTCTCTCGGGAACATGACACTACCTTCCGGAATGGCATAAATGTCACCGGTGAATTTAAAATCTTTTAAGTAGTCGAGGAATTCTTTTGAAAAAATACCGAGACCGGAAAGGTAATCAATATCTTCCTGTTCGAATTTCAGTTCTTTTACATACTGGATAACCTGCTCAAGGCCGGCCATGACGGAATATCCGCTGTCCATTGGGTTGTTGCGGAAAAACGCATCGAAGATAACAGTTTCATTCATATCCTTGTGATTGAAATAACCCTGCATCATCGTCAGTTCATAGAGGTCGGTCAGCAGTGTTAAATTTTGTCTGTCCATTGTTATTTTTCCTCCGTATTTGCTGTTTTATCTGATTTGGAAATCAGTAGAAAGCCGATAATAAACAAAACAATCAGTGACAATACTCCGTATTTGGAACTGCCTAAAAGGAGTGCACACAGGGACAGGATAAGTGGTCCCAAAAAGTCGGCAAATTTGCCGAAAATATCGAAGAATCCAAAATATTCACTCGCCTCTTTTTTCGGAATGAGCTTTCCGAAGTGGGAGCGGGACAATGCCTGCACGCCGCCCTGACACATCCCGACAGCGAAAGCGAGAATCCAGAATTCGGTTGCTGTGTCTAAGTTGTACCCGAAGATACAGATGATACAATAGCAGATAATAAATGCTTTTATCATTCGGAGAGTACCGAAGCGTTTTGCCAGCTTTGCACTGAGCAGCGCACACGGAAATGCGACAATCTGTGTCAGCAGCAGGGCAAGAATCATCTGTGTGGAATCGATGCCCACCTCTCCGCCATAGGTCGTTGCCATGGAAATAATTGTGTAAACACCATCGATATAGAAGAAATATCCGATAATAAAATACAGAAGATTGCGGTCGCGTTTCAGTTTCAGGAAAGTAAACCAAAGTCTGCGGAAACTGTGACGGACCACGTTCTTTTTCGGTCTGAGGTAATGTGTCTGTTTTACATTTTTAAGTAACGGAATGGAGAGAACAAACCACCATACCATCGTGATGACAAAAGAGATTCTAGTTGCCGAAACAGTGGATAATCCGAATGGCTTGAGAAGAATCAGAAGAATGCCTGCTACAAAAGGAATGCAGCTTCCGATGTATCCGAGTGCATATCCGACGGAGGAGACGGAGTCCATTTTTTCATCTGTCGTCACGTCAATGAGCATCGCATCGTACAAAATATTGCATGCGGAATAACCGATGCGCGCAACAATAAAAAATATAAGAAATACCATCCAGTTGGAAGCAATGGTAAATGCGACACCGCCGCCGATACCTAAGCAGAGGAAAAAAACAAAAATTCGTTTTTTCATATTTTGATAATCAGCCAAAGCGCCGAGTATGGGTGAGAGAATGGCAAGAATCATAATAGCAACGGATGTGGATGTTCCCCAAATGGAAGTTGCATGTGTTGCATCAATTCCGGCTTCGGTTGCAAGACCGCGGAAATAAATCGGAATCGTTGCAGTCAGAATCATGATAAAAGCAGAATTGGCAATATCGTATAAAATCCAGCTTTTTTCGGTTTTGGTCAATTTTTGTTTCTTCATGTTGAAGTCCTCTCGGATGGTAGTTGTATTTTCAAAAAAGCTATCTATTATAATAAAACATTATGTGCCTAAATTCAACCTTCTACTCTTGACAATGTGCATAAAACCGCTCTATAATGGCTTTTAGATATGTAAAGACGTTGACGAAGACAGTAGGTCAATGCTGAAAGTTCACTTCTGTGAGCAGCGAGCCGGTGATGGTGCAAGACCGGTACGAGTAGGGTTGATTGAATATCACTTCCGAGTTTCAGACCGAACGGAGAATTCCCAGTAAGTTCTGACGTAGTCCCACGTTACAGGGAGCGCATATGATGGTATGCTGTATATAGGTGGTATAACGAGATCATTTTATCCTCGTCCTGTTGCAGGGCGGGGATTTTTTTAACGTTGATAGACATATCGGATAACAAACATTCGAGAAAGGAAGAGAGAAATGTATCAAAAAGTATCCACGAATCTCAATTTCGTAGAGAGGGAAAAAGAAACAGAAAAATTCTGGCGTGAAAACGACATTTTCCAGAAGAGTATGAAGGCCAGAGAAGGTTGCCCGACATACACATTCTATGACGGACCTCCTACGGCGAACGGAAAGCCTCATATCGGACATGTGTTGACACGTGTTATCAAGGACATGATTCCAAGATACAGAACCATGAAAGGTTATATGGTTCCGCGTAAAGCCGGATGGGATACCCACGGCTTACCGGTAGAGCTTGAGGTAGAAAAGCTTGTCGGTATCGACGGAAAAGAGCAGATTGAAGCTTATGGTCTTGATCCGTTTATTTCCAAATGTAAAGAAAGTGTTTGGAAATACAAAGGAATGTGGGAAGATTTCTCACAGACCGTTGGTTTTTGGGCAGATATGGATGACCCATATGTAACTTACGATGACAACTTTATTGAGTCCGAATGGTGGGCACTCAAGGAAATCTGGGACAAAGGATTACTTTATAAAGGATTCAAGATTGTTCCTTATTGTCCGCGATGCGGAACTCCGCTTTCTTCCCATGAGGTAGCACAGGGTTACAAGGCGGTGAAAGAACGTTCTGCAGTTGTACGTTTCAAAGTGACAGACGAAGATGCTTATTTCCTTGCGTGGACGACAACGCCTTGGACACTTCCTTCTAACGTGGCTCTTTGCGTGAATCCGGATGAAACTTACGTGAAAGTAAAGGCGGCTGACGGCTATACGTACTATATGGCAGAGGCGCTTCTTGACAAGGTGCTCGGCTCGCTCGCCGCTGACGGTGAAAAGGCTTACGAAGTACTTGAGACATACAAAGGTATCGACCTTGAGCGCAAAGAATACGAACCTCTTTTTGTGTGTGCGGGAGAAGCTGCTGCAAAGCAGAATAAAAAAGGTCACTATGTGACATGTGATAACTACGTTACGATGACAGACGGTACCGGTATCGTTCACATTGCACCTGCATTCGGTGAGGACGATGCTCAGGTCGGAAGAAAATACGACCTTCCTTTCGTACAGTTTGTAAACGGTAAGGGTGAAATGACAGAGGAAACTGCTTATGCAGGTAAATTTGTCAAAGACGCAGACAAGGATATTCTTATTGACCTTGATAAAGAAGGAAAATTATTTGATGCTCCGAAATTCGAGCATGATTATCCGTTCTGCTGGAGATGTGACACCCCGCTTATTTACTATGCACGCGAATCATGGTTCATCAAGATGACAGCTGTCCGCGATGACCTTGTCCGCAACAATAAGACAGTAAACTGGATTCCGGAGTCTATCGGGGAAGGACGTTTCGGAAACTGGCTTGAGAATATTCAGGACTGGGGTATTTCCCGTGACCGTTACTGGGGAACACCTCTTAATATCTGGCAATGTCAGGACTGTGGTCATATGGAATCCATCGGTAGCCGCGAAGAGCTTGCTAAGATGAGCGGAAATGATGCAGCCCTTACGGTTGAGCTTCACAGACCGTACATCGATGAAATTACGATTACCTGTCCGGACTGCGGAAAGACGATGAAGCGTGTTCCGGAAGTTATCGACTGCTGGTTCGACTCAGGAGCAATGCCGTTTGCACAGCATCACTATCCGTTTGAAAATAAGGATCTGTTTGAACAGCAGTTCCCGGCGCAGTTTATTTCAGAGGCGGTTGACCAGACACGTGGATGGTTCTACTCACTGATGGCAGAATCTACACTCCTTTTCAACAAAGCACCTTACGAAAACGTTATCGTTTTAGGTCACGTACAGGATGAGAACGGACAGAAGATGAGTAAGTCCAAAGGAAACGCGGTGGATCCGTTCGATGCATTGGAGCAGTACGGGGCAGATGCGATCCGCTGGTACTTCTACATCAACTCCGCGCCATGGCTTCCAAACCGTTTCCACGGAAAAGCCGTGCAGGAAGGTCAGCGTAAATTCATGGGTACACTCTGGAACACCTACGCGTTCTTTGTACTCTATGCGAATATTGATAATTTTGATGCAAGCAAATATACGCTTGAATATGATAAACTTCCGGTTATGGATAAGTGGCTGCTTTCTAAGTTAAATACACTTATTACGGAAGTAGATACCAACCTTAATAATTACCGCATCCCTGAAACAGCAAGAGCTCTTGATGAGTTCGTGGATGAGATGAGTAACTGGTATGTCCGCAGAAGCCGTGAACGTTTCTGGGCAAAAGGAATGGAACAGGATAAGATTAATGCTTACATGACGCTGTACACAGCACTTGTGACGGTGGCGAAATGTGCAGCTCCGATGATTCCTTTTATGGCTGAGGATATTTACAGAAACCTTGTATGCACAAACGATGCATCTGCACCGGAGAGTGTACATTTATGTGACTTCCCTGTAGCAAATCCGGCTTACGTGGATAAACAGCTTGAGGAAGATATGGAAGCGGTTCTTAAGATTGTTGTTATGGGTCGCGCTTGTAGAAATACAGCAAACATCAAGAACAGACAGCCAATCGGTACGATGTTTGTAAAGGCACCGAAAGCACTTTCTGAATTTTATCAGGAAATCATCGAGGATGAGCTCAATGTCAAGACCGTGAAATTTACGGACGATGTCAGAGATTTTACAACCTATACATTTAAACCGCAGCTTAAGACGGTTGGACCGAAATACGGTAAACAGCTCGGCGGAATCAAGAATTACCTTGCAGGTGTGGACGGCAATGAAGCGATGGATACACTTAACGCAGGTAGTGCCCTTGTATTTGACGTAGACGGCGTAACCGTAGAACTTTCCAAGGATGACCTTCTCATCGAGATGAGCCAGAAGGAAGGTTATATGTCAGAAGCGGACAATACGGTGACGGTTGTTCTTGACACGAATCTGACACAGGAGCTGATTGAGGAAGGTTTCGTATACGAGATTATCAGCAAGGTTCAGACGATGCGTAAAGATTCCGGCTTTGAAGTGATGGATCACATCAAAGTGGGTATCAGCGGAAATGAAAAGGTAGCAGGTATTGCACTTGCAAACAAAGAAAACATCTGCGGAAAAGTTCTTGCAGATGAGCTTGCGACAGATACAACATTTGCAAACAGCAAAGAGTGGAATGTCAACGGCGAGAAAGTTATCGTTTCCGTAGAAAAAATGTAAGAAATTACAGAGATGAAACAAGCAGGCATATCATGCAGCAGCAAATATCGTTGTAGGATATGCCTGTTTTTTAAGTACTTATGAGGTTAAAGTATGTTTAAGGAACAACTGCTTCTTTTGGTGCAAAATACGTTAGCTTCAGCTTACGGGTTGATTTTTATGGTTGCAGCAATCGTATTTTTTAAAATGTATAAAGGCGATTTGTTCGATTATTATGTAAAAAAAGGACTGACACTTGTCGCGGCTTTTTTTGTTTTATCATGGGTGACGCTGGCGACGAAAATAGGGTTTTCGGTTTCGCTCACTTATGCCAAAGACGTCCTGAAGGGATTTTTCCTGCGAACAATATGCGAGGAGTATTGGATTTTTTATTCTTTGCTGGGTTTTTATCTTGTAGTTCCGTTTTTGAAAAGAATGACGGAAGGTCTTTCGGCAAAAGAGAAAAAATGGCTGCTTGGTGTGCTGGTCGGATATTTTGCTTTCTTTACGGGGGGCGTACTGTTTAATTACAAAATTACCCTGTACGGATATCCGTTCTTAAACTGGATTGCGTTTGCACTCGGAGGTTACCTTGTGCTTCATATAGCTTGGACACCTGCGCAGGTCCGGATGATTTATATTGTCGGCGCTGTGTCGTTTGTGATTTCGTCGGTTGAGGCGGTCTTCTTTCCGGGAGTCAACTGGAGTCTGGATTCGTTTTGTCTGACCCGCATACTCATTTGTCTTGCGTTTTTCCTTTGGATAGGAAGAGTGAGGAGGTGCGTTCGTGTCGGATAAGAAAAACTATCAATCTTCCTATGGACTTCTGAGAATTGTTGCATGCATGACTGTAATTTTTCATCATATTCTGTCGGCAGTATACGGAGATTTGACGAAGACGGAGCTTCCGCTGCTCATTGATAATCTGCTTATGTGTAACAACGGTTTGTTTTTTATGCTGAGCGGAAAGTTTGCGCTGGAGCACTATGACGGCAATATTAAAACGTACTACAGAAAAAAAGTAACGGGAATCATTCTTCCGGTCTTTCTGTTATCGCTGTTTTATTATGTTTGGTACAATGGCATCGATATTTCGCCGGATGGGGTTGTGACATTTTTCAGGGCGTTTATGGCAAACAAAATCGTAGAATACTTCTGGTTTGTCTATACGCTGACAGGATTTTATCTGGTAGTACCGTTCTTAAGTGTTATGCTGCGGAAACTGACGGAGAGGGAGAAGGAAGTATTTCTCTTAATTCTTTTTGCAGTCATTGCCGTTACGAATATGGGAGAGATTGCGGGAGTCGGAATCACGATAGAAGGTTACCCGTTTGCAACTCATATTCTGTTTTGTCTGCTCGGTTATTTTGCGGATAACAGCGGGATGAAAAAACATGTAAAATGGTATTTAGTATTGGGAGTTGTCTCGGCCGTTGTGTCCTCTTATGAGGTGCTTCATCAGATGAATCCGTCGATTTATGACTTCTGTCTGACGCGAATTTTCATGTGTGTGGCTGTATTTTATGTAATTACCGTGCATTGTGCACATTTTTCAAAAATTTGTCAAAGACCGATAATTTTTTTGAGTAAATATACATTTTATATTTATTTATTCCATGGTTTTGCACAGGAAATGGTGCTTTCATGGACAATTGGTATATGGAATGGCGAAAATCATGCGATTTATTGTATAATTTGCGGTCTTATGATATTCGTGGTATCCCTTGTATTATCTATTGTTTTTCAAACTATTCTTTCCTTTTTGGGAAGATTATTGTATAATGTCACGTGGATAAAAATGAATAAAAATATATAACAAAATGAGGAGAAATGACATGGCAACAAAGAAAAGTACAGTACCGGTTTCACCTACATTTGATAAAGAGCTTTTCAAAAGAAGCGTTCTTTACAATGTAAGAACTTTGTATCGTAAAACGATGGAAGAAGCTACTCCGCAGCAGATTTTCCAGGCAGTTTCTTATGCGGTAAAAGATCAGATTGTTGAAAACTGGATGGAAACACAGAAACAGTATGAGAAAAAAGATGTAAAAACTGTTTACTACTTATCAATGGAATTTTTAATGGGTCGTGCTCTCGGAAATAACCTGATTAACATGCAGGCATTTGCGCAGGCAAAAGAAGCTCTGGAAGAGCTTGGTGTTGATATTAACGTAGTGGAAGACCAGGAACCGGATGCAGCACTCGGAAACGGTGGTCTCGGACGTCTTGCTGCTTGTTTCCTTGACTCACTTGCATCTCTCGGATATGCTGCGTACGGATGTGGTATCCGCTACCGCTACGGTATGTTCAAACAGGAAATCAGAGACGGATACCAGGTGGAAGTACCGGATAACTGGTTAGCAGATGGCAACCCATTCGAGCTTCGTCGTCCGGAGTATGCAAAAGAAGTTAAATTCGGCGGATATGTTTCTATTTATCAGGACGGAAACGGACGCAACAACTTCAAACAGGAAGGTTACCAGTCAGTAACTGCAATTCCATATGATGTTCCGATTGTCGGTTATGGCAATAATATCGTAAACACACTTCGTATTTGGGATGCTCAGCCGGTACAGTGTTTCCAGCTTGACTCCTTTGATAAAGGTGATTATCAGAAAGCGGTTGAGCAGGAAAACCTTGCCCGCAATATTGTAGAAGTTCTCTATCCGAACGATAACCACTATGCAGGTAAAGAGCTTCGTTTAAAACAGCAGTATTTCTTCATTTCCGCATCTGTTCAGGAAGCAGTTGCAAAATATATGAGAAATCATGATGATATTCGCAAGTTCCATGAAAAAGTAACATTCCAGCTCAACGATACACATCCGACCGTTGCGGTTGCAGAGCTCATGAGAATTCTCATGGATGAGTATTATTTAACATGGGATGAAGCATGGGAAGTAACAACAAAGACTTGTGCTTACACGAACCACACCATCATGGCAGAAGCGCTTGAGAAATGGCCGATCGAGCTGTTCAGTCGTCTTCTTCCTCGTGTATACCAGATTGTGGAAGAGATCAACCGCCGTTTCGTAATGGAAATCGAAGCAAAATATCCGGGTAACCAGGATAAAGTCCGCAAGATGGCAATTATCTATGATGGACAGGTTAAAATGGCGCATCTTGCAATCGCTGCAGGATACAGCGTAAACGGTGTGGCAAGACTTCATACGGAAATCTTAAAGAATCAGGAATTAAAAGATTTCTATGAAATGATGCCTGAGAAATTTAACAACAAGACAAACGGTATCACACAGCGTCGTTTCTTATTACACGGAAATCCGCTTCTCGCTGAGTGGGTGACAGCTCATGTCGGTGCAGACTGGATTACAGACCTTGCTAAGATTAAGAAACTTGCTGTTTATGCAAAAGATGAACAGGCTCAGCAGGAGTTCATGAACATCAAATACCAGAACAAAGTTCGTCTTGCAGAGTACATCTTAGAGCACAACGGCGTAGAAGTAGACCCACGTTCTATCTTCGATGTGCAGGTGAAAAGATTACACGAGTACAAACGTCAGCTTCTCAATATTCTTCACGTTATGTACTTATACAATGAAATCAAAGAACATCCGGAAATGGAATTCTACCCAAGAACATTCATTTTCGGTGCAAAGGCAGCAGCCGGATACAAGAACGCTAAGCTTACGATTAAGCTTATCAATGCAGTTGCAGATGTGATCAACAACGACGAGTCCATTAACGGAAAACTTAAGGTGGTATTCATCGAAAACTACCGTGTATCCAATGCAGAGCTTATCTTTGCAGCAGCAGATGTTTCTGAGCAGATTTCTACAGCTTCCAAGGAAGCTTCAGGAACGGGTAACATGAAGTTCATGTTAAACGGTGCTCTTACCATCGGTACAATGGATGGAGCTAACGTTGAAATCGTAGAAGAAGTCGGTGCAGAAAATGCATTCATCTTCGGTTTATCTTCCGATGAAGTTATTAACTTCGAACAGCACGGCGGATACGATCCAATGGAAATCTTCAACAACGATGCAGATGTTCGTAAAGTGCTTATGCAGCTTATCAATGGAACATACTCACCGGAAAATCCGGAACTGTTCCGCGACCTTTACAACTCACTGCTTAATACACTCAGCACATCAAAAGCTGATACATACTTTATCTTAAAAGACTTCAAGGCTTATGCAGCAGCGCAGAAGAAAGTCGAAGAAGCTTACAAAGACGAAGCAGGCTGGGCAAAGAGTGCTATCTTAAACGTAGCATGCTCAGGTAAGTTTACATCCGACAGAACCATCAAGGAATATGTCGATGAAATCTGGAAACTCGAGAAAGTGACTCTCCCGAAAAAGAGAGCACCTAAGAAGGCAGCAGAAGAGAAATAAAGTAAGAATATAATAAAAGAGAACCGGATGTATTTTACCGAGGGATGTTGAAAATATCCCGAGGAAAATATATCCGGTTCTTTTTTATATTTTTCTATTTTTTATCGGAGATGGTCAGCTCCAGTCCAAGCGGACGGAGGAGATTTCCACGAAATTGATTGTGAGTAGAGTATAGGAATAAATTGACAAAATGTCAAGAGAGTGTTGGTTGTTACTCCGTAGGTTTGTGGAAGGTGCAGGTGATAGACATCGGTTCTAAAAAGCCGTCAATAAACATTTCTCTACCATATGTTACGGAATTTTCTTCTTTCCATATGATATCTAACGAAAACCCTCTTGATATAAAGATGTCTTTTCCGGATTTCACTGGTGTTTCAGGCGTTAACACCGTTTCATCACTAATATTACCATTTGGATGATATAAAAATATCTCATCATCCTTCTTCCTTAGCTTCTTTTGCCCATATTCTAAAATAAAAGAAACTAAGAAAGGGGGCAGTTTCTGTGATAAGTTACAAGCCGTTTTGGAATACGTTGAAAGAGAAAAAGATTTCGCAGTATCAGCTGATACATTACTGGAATATTTCTTCCAATACGCTTCGGAGAATGAAGAAAAATGAGCCGATTTCGACGACTACATTAAATGAACTGTGTCTGATTTTGGAATGCCCCGTGGAGCAAATATTGAAATTTGAGGCCGACAAAGAAGAAGTGAAACAAATTTCGGAAAAGCGAAAGAATATTCCGGCAAAAAAAATAAAGAACTGAAAGAAAAGAACCCCCGCAAGCCAGCACTCAATGCCATTATGTTAAGGCGTTGGAACTAATCCTGCGGGAGTTTGTCTCTTATTTGTTTTCTTCAATCATTTTCTTTGCAAGATCCTGCATGTTTGGGTAGATGTGATTTGTTACATGCTCCGGTCCGAGCTGAGTCGCAATCATGTAGCGAGCACATTCTAATTTATTTCCTTCGCAGTATTTCTTTTTATAAATGCTGCCAAGTCCGGATTCCATACTCATTTTTCCCTGATAGAAAGGACATTTTTCAAGTTTTTCACAAGTCGCCATTTGCATATACCTCCTATAGTAAAAAATATTTATACATTTATTGTAATACCGGCGAAGTATATGTGTCAATTATCTGAAATCAATTAGAAACATACGATGTCAAAATAAAAACTCCTGTAGGAAAATCTAATCGACTCTCTCATCACCCCAGAAGAACAGAACCAAGGTTCCCGGACCTGTGTGGCTTCCGATGACAGTACCGATGGTGTTAATTTGTACCTTTCCGTTCATTTTCGGGAAAGCGGCTTCCACAACGTCGGCAAGAGTTTTTGCATCTTCATAGCAGGCTGCGTGAGCAATGTAGCATTTTTCGCTGTAATCTGCTCGGTCCTGTGCAAGTTCCTTCATCTTGTCTGCGACCGCCTGAATGACTTTTTTCTTCGTGCGGACTTTCATGCGGGAAACCAGTTTTCCTTCAACGTTTAGAGTAATGACAGGACAGATGTTGAGCATATTGCCAACCATTCCGGAAGTCTTGGAAACGCGACCTCCCCTTACAAGGTATTTTAAGTCGGTCGCAATGACCCATGTATGAATGTTCAGTTTATTGTCTTCGGCCCATTTGGCAAGAGTGTCGATGTCCATGCCTTCGTCGCGAAGATCTGCAAGTTTATCCATGAGAAGTCCGTATCCGGAACACGCGTTTAAGGAATCGATTACAATAATCTTGCGATCCGGATATTTCTCTGTAAGCACATTACGTGCAACACATGCGGAATTATAAACACCGGAAATACCGGAGGAAAGCGAAAGGTGAAGAATGTCTTTTCCTTCTTTTAAAAACGGTTCAAAGTATTCAAGGAATTCCTCGACATTAACCTGTGATGTTTTCGTGTCGGCGCCATCGGCCATAGCCTGATAAAATTCATCAAAAGAAATACTTTTGCCTAGGTCATCCGGATAAACTTTATCGTCTAACTGGAAATGAAAGCAAACATAGTGGATGTCTCTGGAATCAAAATGTTCCTGTGTTAAGTCTGCGGTAGAACAGCAGCTTAAAATATAGTTACTCATAAGAATTCAGCCTTTCTGTGTGGTTATAGGATTAAGGGTCTATTGTGCAAAAGTCTGTTTAGTCTACTCTCTTATCTCCCCAGAAAAAGAGTGCTACAGTTCCGGGACCTGTGTGGCTTCCGATAACGGTACCGATGGAATAGAGCTCCACTTTACCATTTAGTTTCGGGAAAGATTCCTCGATGATATCCGCAACCGCGCGAGCGTCGTCATAGCATGCGGAGTAAGAAATATAACATTTTCCATCGTAGTCTGCTCTGTTTTGGGCATATTCAATCATTTTATCTGCGATAGCGCGAATGGCTTTTTTCTTTGTGCGAATCTTAAAGCGAGGTATTAGTTTTCCTTCAAATGATACATTTAAAAGAGGGCAGATGCTGAGCATGTTTCCGACAAAACCGGAGGTTTTGGAAACGCGACCGCCTTTTATAAAGAAGGTTAAGTCGGAGGAGAAGAACCAATGATGGAGGTTTAATAAATGTTCCTCTGTCCAACTGACAAGTGTTTCAAGATCCATTCCTTCATCGCGCAGGTCGGCAAGTTTATCCATCAGCAAGCCATAGCCGGAAGAAGCCGCGAGTGAGTCAACGATGTAAATCTTACGCTCCGGGTATTTTTCTGCGAGCTCATTTTTTGCGATGCAGGCAGAATTGTATACGCCGGAAATACCGGAAGAAAGAGTAAGATGAAGAATATCTTTTCCTTCTTTCAGAAACGGTTCAAAATATTCCATAAATTCTTCTGTGTTGATTTGTGAAGTTTTGGTATCGGCGCCATCTACCATTGCCTGATAGAATTCATCAAAAGGAATGCTCTGACCGAGATCATCCGAATATTGTTTTCCATCCATTTCAAAATGAAAGCAAATATAATGGATATCTCTTTTTTCAAAATGCTCCTTTGATAAGTCTGCGGTAGAGCAGCAACTCAAAATATAGTTACTCATGCGTACCTGTCCTTTCCTATAAAAATAAAAATCATATTTGTCGAAATATATCCGGAGTCACAACATGTAGTTTACAAAACTACATCACGGATTTATACTATAACTTTTTTGTCGTTTCGTCAATACAATACGGGGAAAATACGAAAGAAAAACATCAGAAAGATTGCAGATATGGCAAATCCGTGCTAAACTTTTATTCGGAAAAGAAAAGACGAAGGCTTTAAGGAGGAAATTATGATTAAGTTATATGATGGCGGAGCCTATCTGGTAAACAGAACAGAGATTATTCCGGATAGTGCGGAAGCGTTAGCAGCGGTTAAATCAAAAACCGGAAAAGATATCGCGCAGCAGGAAGCTGCAAAGCAGACGATTGCGTATGGAATTTTGGAAGAGCACAACACTTCCGGCAATATGGAGAAATTAAGAATTAAATTTGATAAATTGACATCTCATGATATTACATTTGTAGGTATTATCCAGACAGCGAGAGCGTCAGGACTTGAGAAGTTCCCGATTCCTTATGTTCTTACGAACTGCCACAACTCCCTTTGTGCAGTCGGCGGAACCATCAACGAAGATGACCACATGTTTGGTCTTACCTGTGCAAAGAAATACGGCGGTGTTTATGTTCCGCCTCATCAGGCAGTTATCCACCAGTTTGCACGTGAAATGCTTGCAGGCGGCGGAAAGATGATTTTGGGTTCCGACTCCCACACGCGTTACGGTGCACTCGGTACGATGGCGATGGGTGAAGGTGGTCCGGAGCTTGTAAAACAGCTTCTTTGCCAGACTTATGATATTAATATGCCGGGTGTTGTCGGTGTTTACCTGAAGGGTGAGCCTGTGAAAGGTGTCGGTCCTCAGGACGTGGCACTTGCGATTATCGGCGCAGTATTCGGTAACGGTTACGTGAAGAATAAAGTGATGGAATTCGTGGGACCGGGCGTATCAAGCCTTTCCGCAGATTTCCGTATCGGTATCGATGTAATGACAACAGAGACGACATGTCTTTCATCTATCTGGAGAACCGACGATGAGATTAAGGATTTCTATGATATTCACGGAAGAAGCGGTGAATACAAAGAGCTCAATCCGGGAGAGGTTGCTTACTACGACGGAATGATTGAAATTGACCTTAGTGCAATCCGCCCTATGATTGCGATGCCGTTCCATCCAAGCAATACATATACGATTGAGGAGCTCAACGCAAACCTTTCTGATATTCTTCATGATGTGGAGAAGCGTGCGGCTGTCAGCCTTGACAATGCAGTACCTTATTCTCTTCAGGACAAAGTTGTCAATGGTAAATTTATGGTAGATCAGGGTATCATCGCAGGTTGCGCAGGTGGTGGTTTTGAAAATATCTGTGCGGCAGCAGACATCCTGAAAGGAAAATACATCGGAGCAGACGGATTTACTTTAAGCGTATATCCTGCTTCTATGCCTGTATATATGGAACTCATTAAAAATGGTTGTGCAGCAACCATTATGGAGACGGGTGCAGTTATGAAAACTGCGTTCTGCGGACCGTGTTTCGGCGCCGGAGATACACCTGCCAACAATGCATTCAGTATCCGTCACTCAACACGTAACTTCCCGAATCGTGAAGGATCTAAGCTTCAGAATGGTCAGATTTCATCGGTTGCACTTATGGATGCCCGTTCTATCGCTGCAACGGCTGCAAACAAAGGACAGCTTACGGCTGCGACTGATTTTGACGGTGAAATCGGTAAATACAAATATCATTACGATGCAAATATTTATGCTAACCGCGTATTTGATTCCAAGGGGGTGGCTGATCCTTCCGTTGAGATTCAGTTCGGTCCGAATATCAAAGACTGGCCGTCAATGGTTGCTCTGACAGATAATCTTGTACTGAAAGTTGTTTCTGAGATTCATGACCCGGTTACGACAACAGACGAACTGATTCCGTCCGGTGAGACTTCTTCTTACCGTTCAAATCCGTTAGGACTTGCAGAGTTTACTCTTTCCAGAAAGGATCCGCAGTACGTAGGCAGAGCCAAAGAAGTGCAGGCGGCAGAAAAGGCGAGAGAGGCATCACAGAATCCATGTGAGACACTTGCGGAACTTGCACCTGTTATGGAAAAGATTCAGAAGAAGTTTGCAGATGCTAACGCTGAGAATGTCGGTATCGGTTCTACCATCTTTGCAGTAAAACCGGGTGACGGTTCTGCACGTGAGCAGGCAGCAAGTTGTCAGAAGGTGCTTGGCGGATGGGCAAACATCGCAAACGAATACGCAACAAAGAGATATCGTTCCAACCTCATCAACTGGGGTATGCTTCCGTTTATCATTCCGGAAGGCGAGCTTCCGTTTGAGAATCTTGATTACATTTTCATTCCGGACATCAAGAAGGCAGTGGAAGAAAAATGGGATGAGATTAAAGCCTATGTTGTAAAAGATGAGCTTGTAGAGTTTACAATGACGCTCGGCGGACTGACAGATGAGGAGCGTGAGATTATTCTCAAAGGTTGTCTGATTAATTACAACAGAATTTAATAGGTACAAATTGTAGGTGAAATTTTTATAGCATGGCTACGCCATGGCCGTAATGTGTCTACGAATTATGGACGGGGTATGGAGCAGTAGAAACTGCTTTCAGTACCCCGTTTTTTGCATTTTTAAGGCGAAAAATAGGGAAAAGGCTGGAAATGAAAAAGCCGGAAATGAAAAGGTCGGACAGGAAACTTCCCGACTAAACAAATTTAAAATCCTGTCGATATATATAATGCAGGTGTTGCACGGTCGACAACATTTGTAGCCACGGAAGGTGTGTGAGAGCGCAAGGGATGCGCGATTGCATGCTTTTTTTGTTGGTTTAAAATTCCATAAGGAGGGATAGATTGAAGATTGATTCCAGCATGATAGGAATGGAATCCGCCAGAAGATATTCTTCTGTGACCAAAAAGACCGCCACTGCCAGCCTGGTAGGCATGGAGGTTATGCAAGGACGTGAATTAGAAAAAGACAACTTTTCAGACTTACTTAATACCGGGACGCAGGACGAAAGCGGCAATTTCCTGCTTGACGAAAACAGCCGCGTAATTGCCAGCAGGGCAACATATAAAACAAGTTCTTCCATCACTTCGGTCAGTGAAAAGAAGACATTGCAATCGGTGCGTGAAATGTGCGTACATTACCTGATACGATGGCTTTATACAAACATCGGTGCAGGAAGAGGACAGTCGGACAAACAGGTTGATGAGTATATGAACGGATATAGGAACGATTACCTTGGCGGAAACCAAGTGCAGAGTATTAATCAGACCGGAGGAAGTTATCAATTCGGACAGTTTAAGCTTAATATGAGCTACTATCACGAAGAGGTGGAACAGACGGAATTTAGCACGGTCGGAACGGTAAAAACTTCGGATGGGCGCGAGATTAATTTCAATCTCGGACTTACGATGAGCAGAAGTTTTCAGGAGTATGCGCAGACTGCCTCGGTCGGTGAGTTTGTGCAGATGACGGATCCGCTCGTCATTAATCTTGATACGGATATGGCAACTCTGTCAGACCAAAAATTTGAGTTTGACCTCGATTGTGACGGAATTAAGGATAGCATTTCGCAGCTCGGTGGAGGCAACGGATTCCTTGCACTTGATAAAAACGGGGACGGTAACATCAATGACGGTTCAGAACTTTTCGGAACAAAGAGCGGAGACGGATTTGCGGATCTTGCGAAGTATGATGAAGACGGCAACGGATGGATAGATGAGAACGATGCCATTTTTGAAAAGCTTCTTGTATGGACGAAGGATGAGAACGGGAAAGATGAACTTTATACGCTGAAAGAGGCGGGAGTCGGAGCGATGTGTCTGCAGAAGGCAGAGACAGATTTTTCGTTAAATTCTCTGAAAAACAATCAGACAAACGGACGCATCCGGTCCACGGGAATTTTTTTGTATGAAAACGGAAATGTCGGAACTATGCAGCAGCTGGATCTTGCACAGTAAACGTAAAAAGAAAGAGTGTTTCAAATCAGTTTGAGAGATGTTGCTCTCAGCTAACTTGAAACACTCTTATTTTTATGCTCTGTTTTCTGAACCGAACAGGCGGATTTTTTCTGCTACGACTTTCTTCATGGCAGCGATTTCATATGGAATAAGTCCCATCATTGTCTTTTCGCCTGCAGCAATACCTGCTTCCACGCCTGCTTTTCCTGCCTTGTCAATGTCTGTAAAAATATTGACTTTACAGATACCGCGTTTTACCGCAACGCGAAAATCGTCATCGGATAAACCGCTGCCGCCGTGGAGAACGAGCGGAAGAGAGGTTTTTTCTGAAATTGTTCCGATGCGTTCAAAGTCCAGCTTCGGCGGAAATTTGTAATCACCGTGCGCATTTCCGACGGCAACTGCGAGGGAATCGACTCCCGTCCGTTTTACAAAATCAAGTGCCATATCAGGGTCGGTATAAAAATCACTCGGATTTTCTAATTTGCCGGAGCCTTCGTTGTCGCCGACATGACCGAGTTCTCCTTCGACGGTAACGCCCATTCCGTGGCAGATGCGAACCATCTCTTTTACTTTGGAGACATTTGTTTCATAGTCTTCCGTGGAACAATCATACATAATAGAAGTAAATCCGAGTTTTAATGCTTCCATGCAACGCTCAAATGTTAGACCGTGGTCATAGTGAACACAGACAGGAACCGATGCTTTTTGTGCCATTGGAATGAGATATTCCGCGACATGTTCAAGTTCCATCGCAGGCAGAAGGATTTCCGCTGTTCCGACCATGACGGGAGCGCCCAGTTCTTCTGCTGTTTCGATGACGGCTCTTGCCATTTCTACATTGACGGCATTGAAAAATCCAACGCCGTAGCCCCCCTCTTTGGCAGGTAATAAAATATCGTTCATATTCACTAACATATAGATATCTCTCCATTCTTTTTCCAACCGGATTTGATTTTTTCTTTGAGCTCATCAAGTGGCTTTAGTCCGCTAAGAGCATCATATGACGTGACACAACTTGCGCCGGTAGCGGTGGCTAACTGCATAGCTGTTTCAAGGGGTTCTCCATTTAACACGGAGGCAAGGAATGCTGCGATGCTTGTATCACCGGCTCCGGTGCCTGATAAAATTCGGTCCGGAACATAGCTTGCTTCAAAGCCCTCTTTGTCAGCCCAGGTAGCTGGTGCTAACTCAATGCTGTTGCCGATTTGTGAAAGTGTTCCGCTGTCAGCGGTTTTGTAATAAATACCCGGAGCTCCGCATTTAATCAGGAGCACTTTGACACCGTAAGACATGCAGATGTCAGCCAGTGGTTTCACATCTTTTCGGATGTCCAGGATTTCGGTAATGTCTTTTCCGTTTGCGCGTCGCTGCCACTCGTGAAAGCGTTCTTTATCCAGCATGAAACAAAGTTCCTCTACGCTTGGAACAAAGAAGTCTACATACGGAAGTACCTGTTTTAAAATAGAACTCCAGTCGAGTTTCCCGGCTTCGGTTTCCGCGTCGATGGCAGCCATGTCGAGAGATGTTGCAACGCCGGCTTTTTTGACGGATTTCATCAGGCTGATCAGTTCATGGCCGTTGTTTTCGTACATGGATTGCATAAGCGGAGGGTAACCAAAGTGGAACAGTGCTGCCTCCTCCAATAACTTCATATCAATGTCGCATGAGCGGAAGATATTGTTTGTGCCGGGATTATGTAAAAAAATACGGTCGATACCCGGAATCGCCAATACTACGGAGTAGGAAGTGGATTCTTCCGGCGAACGTATCATATGGTTATCCGCATCATACTTTTTTAAAATACCGCAAATCATATCGCCGAATGCGTCGCATCCGACCTTTCCCATTAGGGTAACATCCGCGCCGAGAAGTTTGAGAGCAAGTCCCGTATTGGCGACTGCGCCGCCCGTATGTACGTCTGCGGCTCCGGTCTGAATCAGCTTACCCGGAGAGAGGATATCTTCCGGTTTATTTACTTTTTTGTCAGGAAATACCGGTGTGATGTCGATACAGATATGTCCTGCAACAATGATCTTTTTTTTCATGATAATGACCTTTCTGCACAATATATTCGGGTATTACCGGTTGTTTTTATGATAGCAAAAAAACATAGTTTCGTATAGCGTAAACTTGTATATTCGGAGAGTATATATGAGTTAGTCTGAGCATATATTTCATGAAAGGAATTTTATGTTCCCGTGTAAAAGGCAGAGGAGACAGACAAGTATGAAAAGAAAGCGAAGAAGAAATATCGGATGGCTTAAGGATCTGGCGGCGATTTTGATATTTCTTCTTTTGTTTCCGTATTTTGCACTTTCTTTTAAGCAGCAGAAAGAGGAGTTTATGGGGAAGGAATCGGATTCCGGCGAAAAGCAGATTTTGGAAATGTACGAACAACTTTCCGAACTTCCCCATAATGGAAATTATTATGTTTTAGGGGAGGATAATGGAGTTAGCTTAAAGTTACCGATAGAACATTATTTGGTAGGAGCGTTAGCGGCGAGCATCTCTGTGGAATATGAAGAAGAGGTATTGAAGGCGCAGACAGTTATTCTCCGAAGCAGTCTTATGGAAGAATATGAGAACTCGGAGAAAATGCAGGATGGAACGAGGGAAATTTTGCCGGATGAGAGAGGGGGGAGGTATTGGACAGATGCTGAAATGCAGAGCAGATGGGGAAAACAGTATGAACAGAATCTGGAGAAATGTCTGAATGCAGTGATGCAGACACAGGGAATTTATCTGACATATAAGGGTGAATCAATCAAAGGATATTATCATGGAATGAGCGCCGGGGGAACAAGAAATGCAAATGAACTCTCAGAGGGAGAAAGGTGTAGTTACCTGAAGCAAACAAGTTGTCCGGAGAACCTGAGTGCTGCAGACTATCTGACAGAATTACAAATCAGTAAGAAAGAAGCAGGGGAACTGACGGATGCGCAGGTAAATGCAGAGGGATATGTACTCTCTGCCTGTAAAGATGGGGTCCGGATTTCAGGGGAAAAGCTGAGGGAGGAATTGGGAATCATGTCCTCCAATTTTACATGGGACGAAGAGGGAGATGATTATGTGTTTTTAATAAAGGGACAGGGACATGGATTTGGTCTTGATCAATATTATGGAAATATGCTTGCACAGAAAGGGATGAGTTATCCGGAAATTATTGATTATTTTTTCGATGATGTAGTCTATCAGAGAATGGAATAAAGTAGAAAAAATGGGAAACACTATCACCGAGGTGATAAATATGCGAAAAAATAATAACAAACAAAAGAAGAGTCTGATTTTTTCAACGGCAGTTGTCATTACAGGTTGTATAGCGACAGCCATCTATGTCAATCAATCGATGAATACGGCAACGGATTACAAATTGGATTTAACACAGATGAATGTCGGTGAACAGACAGGAACCAGTATGGCAAATGACCCGGAACTAAACAGTGGGGCTTCGCTGGCGCGCGTCAGTGGCGGTGATGTAGTAAACACATATCCAAAAGGGGAAACTTCGCAGGAAGATGAAGAGAAAGTTTCCGGCGAGGAGAATTCCGGGGGAAGGGAGATTCCCAAAGAAGATGAGTCTTTGCAGGAAGGGAGCACAGAGAAAAGTGTGGAGACATCTTCGGAGTCCGTGGTAACAGAAGTGGCAGAACTTTCTTTTTCGAAAGAAGATGGTATGGGATGGCCTTTGGCGGGAGATGTGATTTTGAATTACAGCATGGATAGCGCTGTATATTTTGCTACACTAATGCAGTATAAATACAATCCGGCTATTTTAATCGGGGCGGCGCAGGGTGACAACGTCAGTGCCGTGGCACGCGGACAGGTTGTAAAAATCGGTGAATCCGCGCAGCTCGGACAGTATGTCGTGATGAATGTCGGAAGCGGATATGAAGTTACCTATGGGCAACTTGAAGCACTGCAGGTACAGGAGGGTACAACGGTATCGCGCGGACAGGTGATAGGAAATGTGGCAAAGACAACAAAGTATTATTCTGTAGAAGGTGACCATGTATATCTTATGATAACCAAGGATGGTGAGCCGGTGAATCCGCTCAGTCTCCTTCAGTAGGTGGCAGCGATGATAGCCATAAAGAATGCAAGAGTATTTACAATGGAGGATGAGACGGGAATTCTTGAAAACGGTACAGTTCTTGTGGAGGAGAATCTTATCCGGGACGTCGGAGAGAATTTGGACATCCCCGTATCCGCAAGGCAGATTGATGCAAAGGGCAGTATGTTGTTTCCCGGATTTATCGAGGCGCACTGCCATATGGGAATTACGGAGGAGAAGAAGGGAAGGGAAGGAGATGATTGCAATGAAAGCGTCAATCCTCTCACGCCCTATCTTCGAGCGATTGATGCCATCAATCCGATGGATGCGGCTTTTCATAATGCCGTGGCGGCGGGAATTACCTCAGCTATGATAGGTCCGGGGAGTGCAAATGTGGTCGGCGGTCAGTTTGCATTCGTCAAAACACATGGGAGATGTATTGATGATATGATTCGGTTAGCACCTGCTGCCATGAAAGTCGCATTTGGGGAAAATCCGAAAATGAATTACGGAATGACTCAAAAAAGTCCCTACACAAGAATGGCAATTGCATCCATGCTCAGAGAAGAGCTGATGAGTGCAAGGAATTATGTGATGAAAAATCCGACAACTCCGGAAGCAGGGAAGGAGGAGAATGCGTCGGACGAGTTTCGTTTTGGCTGTTACAGAGATGTATTTGCAGGCAAAATTCCGCTTAAGGTACATGCGCACAGAGCAGATGATATTTTAACAGCGATACGGATTGCGGAGGAATTTGGGCTGGATATCACGCTGGACCATTGTAGTGAAGGTCATCTGATTGCACCGCAGATAGCGCGCTCGGGATTTCCTGCTATCATAGGACCTGACCTTGCCAGCAGAAACAAAATCGAGGTGCAGAATATGGCATTTAAAACCGTGGGAGAGCTTGAGAAGGCAGGAGTGACGGTTGCGGTAACAACGGACCATCCGGTAACGCTGATTCAGTCGCTCCCTCTTTGCTGCGGACTTGCGGTAAAGGAAGGTCTTTCTGTGGAGGGAGGACTGAAAGCGCTCACCATTGCCGCTGCGCGCATCTGTCGTATGGACCATAAAGTGGGAAGTATAAAGAAAGGAAAGCTGGCGGATTTGGTTTTATTTAGGGGACATCCCTTTGAGACTTTTTCAAAAGTTCTCTTTACAATGATAGACGGAGAAATCGTCTATCGGGACGCAGAAATGTATCTTTAACTCTTTACCTGTCAAAGCGCGTGGGGTATAATACAAAGGTATGCGGAGGATATATTTTAGAATGCGGAAGAGAAAACAGAGCAAGAGGAAAAGCCTGCTGTTTTGTGTGTTCTGCCTGGCTTTCCTGTGTGGATGTCAAGGAGACATTCATACGGAGCCGGAGACGGTTCCGGTAGAAACCGTACAAAGCGATTACGAGGTTGAGATGGAACATCGGGAAGGCTTTGTCGGGGAAGAGGAATACGAACAGAATTTCACAAGACCTCAGGTCAATTCAAATATATTTGTGGATTTAATGGGATATGCGCCGGAAGATAAAAAGTACGCTTACTTTGTAGGTGACAATCTTTCCGAATCTTTTTATGTGTTGGAGAGCGCGACGAACAAACGTGTTTATACCGGAACATTAAAAAAGATGGGGAACAAAAAATCAGAAGGGAAATCTGTCTATAAAGGAGATTTTTCACAGATTACCGACCCCGGCGTATACTACATACAGACAGCTGTTATCGGACAGTCTTATACGTTCCGCGTGGATGAAAACAGATATGAGACACAATATGATGAATTAAAAAAAGAATTTTTGGAACTGACGCCTGAGAAGTACTATGGAGACACAAAGAGCGTCAGGGAAAGGATGCAAATTTACTATACTTTCCAAAAGTTAGCGACGGCTTACCAGTTTTATCCGAGTTCGTTCGGTGAGGATTATGAGAAAAAACTGGAAGAACATGCACAGTGGATTTTGACAGTGAGAGAGCAGGTGCTAACGGACAGAGACGCAAGGTTGCGTGAGCAGGGACAGAGTTTAAACTATGCGGAGCCGGGTGATTTAGAGCAGCAGACAGTAAAGGAAGATTATATGTTTGCATCTGCGATGGCAACGGCTTATGTTGTGCTTCAGCCTCACAATGCACCGCTGGCGGGGCAGACGCTGTCGCAGGCGCAGAAGGCGTATCAGAATGCAGCACGGTTTAAATTGTCGGGAGATTTGCAATATATGGCAGCAGCTTCTCTGTTTCGTGCAGTCGGAAACTATACGTATCATGCGGCTATCAAGGATGCGTATAAACAGGACGGAACAGTGCTTAAGCCGGGTTACCGATTGCTAACGAAAGAGAAGACTATTCTTTGTGATGCAAAGTTGTGGGGAAATTTATTTTATATGACATCCCTGAAAGGGGCAGACATGACAATCTGTGATGCGCAGATGTCGGAGATGATGAATTTGTGCGGAGAGTATTTGGATATATGGCCGCAGAGCGTTTTCGGAAGAATTGCAGGAAAAGAGGATTCGTTGGAAAGTTCCATCTGGCTGGCGATTGCGGACTATATTATTGTCAGCCGCGAGTATAGAAATCTGTGCAAGGAACAGATACATTCCATGCTCCATAACATGGAGGAGATTGACCTCTCTCATGGAAAGAAAGCAACATTGCTTTTGATTTTGGGGAATCTTACAGAAAGTGAGGATGCAGAATGAAAATTGTAGTTTTGGCAGGCGGAACAAGCACTGAGAGAGATGTTTCCCTGATTACCGGGAAAATGGTGTATCATGCATTAAAAGAAAATGGGCATCAGGTTGTGTTACTTGATGTATTTATGGGATACGATGAAGGAGATTGCAGTGATATTTTTGCATTGCAAAAAGATTGGGCAGAAACAATTGAAGCCATCGGAGAGAGTGACCCGGATATTGAGGCAATTAAGCAAAAAAGAGGCGGCAGCGGATTTTTCGGTCCGAATGTGATAGATATCTGTCATCAGGCGGACATCGTATTTATGGGACTTCATGGCGAGAACGGTGAGGACGGAAGAGTGCAGGCGGCACTTGATTTAGAAGGTATTAAATATACGGGAACAGGTCCCCTCGGAGCGGCTGTTTCCATGGATAAAGGTTTGTCAAAACAGATTTTCTCGGGAGCAAACATTCCGACGCCACAGGGATATACATTGAAAATGGGAGATAAGCTTCCGGATGATGTGATGTATCCTGCGGTTGTCAAAGCGTGCAACGGCGGTTCAAGTGTCGGTGTTTATATGGTTAAGGATGCGGCGGAGTGCGAGAAAGCGATTGTGCAGGCGCAGACATATGATTCGCAGGTTATCGTGGAGCAATATATTAAGGGAAGAGAATTTTCAGTCGGTGTCATTGAGGGCAAAGCTCTTCCGATTATAGAGATTGCACCGCTGGAAGGATTTTATGACTATAAGAACAAATATCAGGCGGGAAGCGCGATTGAGACATGTCCGGCGGAACTTTCCGAGGAGCTTACGCTCAAGATGCAGGACTATGCGCAGAAGGTATTTGAGGCGCTTCATATTGAGTCCTACGCCCGCATAGATTTTATGATGAATGAAGACGGAGAGATGTTCTGTCTGGAGGCAAACACGCTTCCGGGAATGACGCCGACTTCGCTTCTTCCGCAGGAGGCAAAAGAAATCGGCTATGATTTCAACAAGCTTTGTGAATGGCTCATTGAAGTATCTCTTCGGAAATATGAATAAATGAAACGGTGATATAATATGATGAAAAATATGACTCCGGAAAATATTGCGTCAGCGTGTCATGGTCAATACCATGGACCTGAGGATATAAAGTTAAACTGTGTAAGCGGTATTGCCATTGATTCCAGACTGATTGAACCGGGATGGCTTTTTGTCGCAACCAAAGGGGAGCGGGTGGATGGTCATTCGTTCGTCGGTCAGGTGATGGAAAAAGGCGCTCTCTGCGCACTTGTGGAGAAAGAGCCGGAAGTGGATTGCCCTTATATACTTGTTTCAGATACGTTTCGTGCACTTAGGGAGATTGCTGCATTTTACCGAAATCAGCTCTCCTGTAAAGTGATAGGTATTACCGGAAGTGTCGGTAAGACGAGTACGAAGGAAATGATAGCAGGCGTTCTTACGGCCAAATACAATGTGCTCAAAACGTCAGGTAATTTTAACAATGAAGTAGGTGTTCCTCTGACGCTGTTCCGCATACGGGATGAACATGAAGTAGCGGTAGTGGAGATGGGAATCAGCGATTTCGGTGAGATGAGCCGCTTGACTGCCATGGTACGTCCGGATGTCTGCGTCATCACAAACATCGGGGAATGTCATTTGGAGAATCTCGGAGACAGAGACGGAGTCTTGAGAGCAAAAACAGAGATTTTTGAAGGACTCTCCGAGGAGGGGGACGTCGTGCTTAACGGGCAGGACGATAAGCTGATTACCGTTGGCGAGGTAAACGGAAAGAAGCCTTGTTTTTTCGGAACAGATGAATGTTATGCAGACGATGTGGTTAGCAGAGGCTTACTTGGAACAACATGTAAAATACATAAAGGTGATATGACGGTGGATGCGGATATCCGTGTTCCGGGAATACATCAGATAAAAAATGCGATGGCAGCGGTCTGTGTGGCAAAGCTGCTCGGGCTTAGCAAAGATGAGATAGAAAGAGGAATTCCGAGCGTAACAGCGCTTGCGGGAAGAGGAGAAGTGACCGAGGGGGAGAAGTGCACTCTGATTGATGAGAGTTACAATGCAAATCCTGTTTCCATGAAAGCGACTCTGGATGCACTTGCGGAAACGGAAGGCAGGAAGGTAGCAATTCTCGGGGATATGTTTGAACTTGGAGAGAATTCGGATGCGCTTCATGCACAGGTCGGAAGTTATGCACGGACAGCAGGAATTGATGTACTTATTTGTATCGGCGAAAACGCGCGTCACATATACGAGGGTGCGTTAGCAGCGGGTAATGATATACAGGAAGATGAAACAGATTTCATGCTTCGCCGGTTCGAGACGAAAGAGGAATTTCTCTCGGCGAAAGAAACCATATTGCAGGACGGAGATATTATTTTAATAAAAGCATCCCACGGAATGCATTTTGAAACGTTGAAAAAGGAATTGGCCGATTAGACCAATTCCTTATTTTTTTCATGAGTTTCAATTAAAATGTTGCTGACATATTTGCCGATGTGACGTCTGTCCTCCGGTGAGAGGTCTGACATATAAAACGGCTTGGAAAATTCCATGATAATATGTTGCTTTTCAACACGTGGCATATGAGCTTCAAAGATGTTGCGTGTGTTGTTATAGGTGACAATAACAATCGGACATTTTGATTTCTCTGCCATTTTGAAACTTCCGTCATGGAACGGGAGAAGAATTTCATCTGTCTTGTTGCGTGTTCCTTCAGGGAATACTGAGACGGAAACTCCTTCTTTCAGCAGTTCGATATTTTTGAGAATAACTTTAAGCCCCTGTTTGATGTCGCTGCGGTCAATGAATGTGCTGTCGATGAGCATCATCCAGTGACAAAGCAGCGGGTAACGGAGCATTTCTTTTTTGGCAAGGAAGCTGATTGGTCCCGGTGCGTGCATGGCAAGAAGAAGAATGTCAAAATAGCTTCTGTGGTTACCGACATAAAGCACTGCCCGGTCTTTCGGAATGTTCTCAATTCCAATGGTAGTAATCTTGGTTCCTGCGAGGAATACACATACACCAAGGCCCCACTTGACAATGGCATTGGATGTTTTGCGCCTAAGTCCCGGATTGAACTTGTTGATGACCCACTCGACAACCATAATCGGAATCGTGAGAACGAGAAATAAAATCAAAAAAATTAATATAGCTAAAAAACGTAACATGTTTTCACCCTTTCTTTCACTCTGAACAGAAGATATTATATCCTAAATATGATAAAATAACAACTTCTTTCAACAGATGTGCCCGGGTATTAGGTCATAGTTTTTGTGCTGTTTCCATACAATATTAAAGAATAGATATAAGGAGTGGCGAATTGGGACAGCAAAGAATTATCATCATGGGAATAAGTTTGCTTATGCTTACTTTGTTTCTGGTCGGCTGCAAAGGTGATAAACTTGACGAGGAAAAGATAAAAAATATTGAGTACACGGTGACGAGTGAGGACCGGCTTCCGGAGGAACTGAAAGTTTTGGTTGATGGAAAAAAACAGCAACCGTTTAAAATGACTTATCAGGATGGAGATTATCTTTTTATCTGCCAGGGCTATGGTACACAACCGTCCGGAGGATACAGCATTCAGGTGGAAGATGTGTATCAAACATCCAATGCGATATATTTTTCATCGACGCTCATCGGTCCGTCGCAGGCAGAGAGGAAACTGGAGAAGGAGACAACACCATATATTGTTATAAAAACAGAATATCAGGATATGACAGTTGTTTTTGACTGACAAAGTGGTGTATGATAGTAGACAGAGAAAATGCGAAAATACGCAAGGAGGAACTCCGTATGAAACTGATTCAGGGAGGAATCATTGTTGACCCGAAAAAGGGCACAATGTATCAGAGCGACATTCTTGTCCGCGACGGAAAAATTGAAAAAATAGCGGAGCACATCGATGCTGCACAATATGAAGAGGCACAAATTATAGACGTATCCGGTAAAAAGATTGGTCCGGGACTTGTCGATGTTCATGTGCATTTCCGTGATCCGGGATTTACCTATAAAGAGGATATCGAGACGGGAGCAAAGGCGGCTGCAAAGGGTGGTTTTACGGCAGTGGTACTCATGGCTAACACGAAACCTTCCGTGGATAATGAGGAGACGCTTACCTACGTGTTGGATAAAGGGAAAAAGACACTGATTCACGTGCATACATGTGCGAGCATTACGGAGTCTTTAAAAGGAGAAAAGATGACGGACATGTCTGCACTTTACAAATCCGGTGCGGTCGGATTTACGGATGACGGAATTCCGATTTTATCGGAAGAGCTTGTTCGGAGTGCAATGGAGGAAGCTGTCAGACTCGATGTTCCGCTCAGTTTTCACGAGGAGGACCCTTCCTATATTGAAAATAACGGAATTAACAGAGGAAAAGCGTCCGCACATTTCGGTATCGGAGGTTCCGACCGTATGGCAGAAATCAGTCTGGTTGAGAGAGATTTAGAACTGGCACTTTCCACGGGAGCAATTTTTAACGTACAGCATATTAGTGCAAAGGAAAGTGTGGAGCTTGTCCGCAAGGCAAAGAAGAGAGCGGCAGAGCTTGGTCAAAGCAACATTCATGCAGAGGCAACGCCACATCACTTTACGTTGACGGAGGAGGCTGCCATAGAATATGGTACACTTGCGAAGATGAATCCGCCGCTGCGCGAAGAGGCGGACCGTATGGCAGTGATAGAAGGGCTGAAGGATGGGACGATAGATTTGATAGCGACAGACCATGCACCTCACAGTGCAGAAGAGAAGGCTCGTGCGATTACGGAGGCACCGAGCGGTATTATTGGTTTGGAAACGGCGTTTGCGTTAGCGGTAACAAGTCTCGTGAGACCCGGTTACCTTACGCTTCCGCAGTTGTTTGAGCGCATGAGTCTTGCACCGGCGCAGATGTATCATCTTCCGCATGGAGCTGTTGAAGAGGGCGCAGTAGCAGATATCATGATATTTGATGATGAGCAGCAGGTAACTTTTGATGAGTTTGTATCGCGTTCTTCGAATTCACCATTCCTCGGAAAGACATTTTATGGTACGATTGATATGACGATTTGTAAAGGCGAAATTGCCTATCAAAAATAAAACACCATCATGCAGACAGAAAGGAAATAAGATATGGCACAGAAGAAAAAAGTGACTGCAAGAGTATATCGTCAGGATGAGATTGCAGTCGGAATTTATGATATGTGGATAGAGACGGAACTGGCGAAGGATGCAAAGCCGGGACAGTTTATCAGTGTATACCCGAAAAATCAGGCAACACTGCTCCCGAGACCGATTAGTATTTGTGAGGTGAATGAGGAGAAGACGATGCTACGTATCGTATACCGTGTTGCGGGAAGCGGAACGGCAGAGTTTTCCAATTATCATACAGGTGCGGATATTACAATTCTCGGAACGTTGGGTAACGGATTTCCGCTTGAGAAGGCAGACGGAAAGAGAGTGTTCCTTATGGGCGGAGGAATCGGAATTCCGCCGATGCTTCAGTTATCCAAGGAGCTTTCAGCGCGTGGAAAGGCAGAGAAAATCAGTGCTGTTCTCGGATATCGTAATGAACTTTTCCTCTGTGAGGATTTTAAATTATATGCAGACCTTTATGTCGCGACTGAGGATGGCAGCAGCGGAAGTAAGGGCACTGTTATGAATGCGATTGAAGATAATGATTTGAAGGGCGATGTTATTTTTGCCTGCGGACCGATGCCGATGCTTCGTGCCATCAAACAATTTGCTGAGGCCAACCAGATGAAAGCGTACATTTCCCTCGAGGAGAGAATGGCGTGCGGAGTAGGTGCATGTCTCGGATGTGTATGTACCACGAAAGAAGTAGATCATCACTCACATGTGAAAAATGCAAGAGTTTGTACCGACGGACCGGTCTATGATGCAAAGGAGGTAATGATCTGATGAATACAAAAGTAACGATTGCAGGAGTTGAATTTAAAAATCCGGTCATGACAGCTTCCGGAACATTCGGCTCAGGTATGGAATATGGTGAATTTGTAGATTTGAATAAACTCGGTGCTGTTGTCACAAAGGGTGTGGCGAATGTACCTTGGCCGGGCAATCCGACGCCGCGTGTGGCGGAGACGTACGGCGGAATGCTCAATGCCATCGGACTTCAGAATCCGGGGATTGATGTGTTTATAGAAAGAGATCTTGCTTTCCTCAAAAATTACGATACAAAGGTAATTGTGAATGTGTGCGGAAAGAGCATTGAAGACTATGTTGAGGTTGTGGAACGCCTCTCTGACGAGGCGGTGGACATGCTTGAAATTAATGTTTCCTGCCCGAATGTAAAAGAGGGTGCGATTGCTTTCGGTCAGAATGCAAAGGCGCTTTCCGAGATTACGGCAGAGATTAAGAAGAAAGCAAAACAGCCGGTGATTATGAAGCTCAGCCCGAATGTAACGGATATTACAGAGATGGCGAAGGCGGCAGAGGCAGCAGGCGCGGATGCCCTTTCTTTAATCAATACAATTACAGGAATGAAGATAGACATTCACAGACGTGCGTTTGCTCTTGCTAACAAAACAGGTGGTATGAGTGGTCCTGCGATTAAGCCGGTGGCGGTGCGCATGGTGTACCAGGTGGCGAATGCAGTCAACATTCCGATTATCGGAATGGGGGGCATTGCAAACGCGGAAGATGCGATTGAGTTTATGATGGCGGGCGCAACAGCCGTTTCCATCGGCGCAATGAATTTTGTCAACCCGTACGCGACGGTGGAGACCGTCGACGGAATTGAATCTTTCATGAAAGAAAAAGGAATCGAAGATATTAATAGCATTATCGGCTGTGTGAAATAATTAAAAATATTATGAGTATATCCTCCCCACATTCTGCATACAATGTATCAAGAATTGGGGAGGTTTTATATGGATATCATTCGAAATAACATACATATGGACAGGATAAAATGCAAAGCGGTCAATCAGGTAAGTCTGGAAGAAGATATCAATCTGCCTGAGGTGAGTCCGGACCTGAATAAGATTATTTTCAGGGAGGGGAACGTGGTCATATCCGATACGAAGGTGACAAAAGACCATGTTGCACTGAAAGGGACGCTGGAAGTTTATATTCTTTATCTCACGGAAGATGATGATGAGAAGCTTGCGCGTATTGACGGAAAGATCCCATTTGAGGAAACTGTTTATGTGGAGGGAGCGCAGCCGGGCGATACCGTTGATGTCAACTGGAAAATTGAGGATCTTTCCATCAGTGTAATCAATTCGAGAAAACTAAGTGCGAGAAGTGTGGTTACCTTCAGCTTACAATCGGAGATGCTTTACGATGAAGAGGTGGCCTGTGATCTGACGGACGCGGAACATATAGAGTATCGTTTAAAGAAGATGGAGCTTGCACGCCTTGCTATCTGCAAACGCGATATATACAGGATAAGACAAGAACTCGAGCTTCCTGCGCATATGCCGAATATTTTTCGGTTAATCTGGCAGAGTGTAAAAATTGCGTCAATTGACTTTAAACCGTTGGATGATAAAATTGCCGTTAGCGGAGAGCTTACTGTATTCGTGCTCTATGAAAGTACGCAGGAAGATGACAATGTACAATATTTTGAAACGATGCTTCCGTTTTCCGGAAGTATGGATTGTCAGGGAAGCCGAGAGATGATGATTCCGGATATCCGATATAACATTTCAGAGCGTAATTTTGAAGTACATCCGGATTTTGACGGTGAGGAAAGAGGATTTTCGATGGAGCTGGTGCTCGATCTTTGCATTAAGCTGTATGAAGAGGAAAATATTTCCATACTGGGAGATGTCTATGGAATCAGAAAAGATGTTGAGACGGATGTAAAGAGCGGAACTTTCCGCAGAATCCTTGTCCGTAATAGCGGTAAGTGTAGGTTAAATGAGAAAATACAGATAGAAGGAAATCCGCAGATTTTGCAGCTGATTCACAGTGAAGGAGAAGTGTATGTGGAAGAGTGCGCGATGACGGAGTCCGGTGCACAGATAGAAGGTGTTATAGTAATCAAATGCCTTTATGTGACAAGTGATGACAAAATACCTTACTCATCTTTGGAGCAGACGGTTCCGTTCGTATATTTACTGGAGGCGAAAGGTGCGGGGGAGGATGTTCTTTCCGGCATAAGAGTTACCTTAGAGCAACTATCTGTTACCATGCAGGATGCCAGGGAACTGGAGGCAAAAATTGCGCTTGATATAGCCGGGATACTGTTCGAAGAATTTGAGGAGGAGCTTGTGACGGATATCCGCGTTACGGAACCGGATAAAGCAATGAGGAGACGCCAGCCCGGCATTGTTGTGCATGTGGTCGGTAAGGGAGATACGTTATGGCAAATCGGGAAAAAATATTATATGCCTGTGAGCCGGATTAAAGAGATGAATGCACTCACCGGAGATGAAATCCGTCCGGGAGATAAATTACTGCTTGTGAAAGAAAGAGAATAAATATAAGGAGAAACAGAAAGCGCCGGGAGATGTACTCCCGGTTGCTTTTTTTGGTGTTTCGTTATATATTAGTCTTAATAATGTATACAAAATGCAAGGCAGGTACAATATGAAAAGTATTACCAGAAATGCGTACGCAAAAATAAATCTCGGTCTGGATGTTACCGGGGTGTTACCGAACGGTTATCATGAGGTAAAGATGATTATGCAGAATGTCGGAATCTGTGACACGCTTACCTTTTCAGAAAGGGAGGATGACCGGATTATTGTTGAGACGGATGAAGGAATTCTTCCGACCAATGAGGACAATCTGGTTTATAAAGCCGTACTTTTGATCCGTGAGTTGACGGGGGACAAAAGGGGAGTAACTATCCGGCTTGAAAAACGAATTCCGATTGCTGCGGGTATGGCGGGAGGAAGTACCGATGCTGCAGCAACGCTCCTCGGTGTGAATGAATTGTTAAATCTCGGTCTCAGCAAGGAAAAAATACAGCAGGAAAGTGTGAGCATCGGCGCGGATGTTCCGTATTGTGTGCTTGGACAGACAGCGCTCTCAGAAGGAATCGGTGAGAAACTGACACCGGTTGCATCGCCGCCGCAGGCGTATCTCATAGTAGCCAAGCCGGATATCTATGTTTCCACACCGGTTGTCTATAAGAAACTGGACGCAAAAGAGAGTTATGAGCATCCGGATATTGACGGAATGATAGAAGCGCTTGAGAACAAGGATCTTGACGGAATTGTCAAACGTCTGGGGAATGTTCTTGAACTTGTTACGATAGAGGATTATCCGATTGTTGAAGAAATTAAAAAGTTACTTGTTAACAACGGTGCACTCGGTGCACTCATGAGCGGAAGCGGACCGAGCGTCTTCGCCATTTTCCCTGATAAAGAGACGGCGGAGAAAGCGTGTAAAGTGTTAGCAGAGGCTAATCTTGCAAAGCAGTTGTTCGTGACGACATTCCAAAATGGAGAAAACGTATGAGAGATATGATGCAGCAGAATATGGACGAATATTTACCGCTTCGGGATGTTGTGTTTAAGACACTTCGTCAGGGGATTTTAACAGGAGAGCTCAAGCCGGGTGAGAGACTGATGGAGATTCACCTTGCGGACAGACTCGGTGTCAGTCGTACCCCGATTCGTGAAGCAATCCGGAAACTGGAGTTGGAAGGACTTGTGACGATGATTCCTCGGCGCGGTGCTGAGGTGGCACAGATTTCTGCCAAGAATTTAAAGGATGTGCTTGAGGTGAGACAGGCGCTGGATGCGCTCGGAGTGGAACTTGCATGTGAGCGCATTACGGAAGAGGGATTGCAGGAACTCAAAGACGCGTGCGATTATTTTGCAAAGGTAACGGCGACAAAAGATGCGACAGTAATTACGAAAGCGGACGTAGCTCTTCACGATGTGATTATCCGCGCGACGGGCAACGAGAGACTTCAGCAGATGATCTCGAATCTCTCGGAGCAGATGTACCGGTACCGGTTTGAGTATATTAAGGATTCTTCTTATCATGCGCTTCTGATTGAGGAGCACAGAAGAATTTATGAGAGCATTGCAGCAAGGGACAAAGAACGTGCTGTAAAAGAAATTCAGCAGCATATCAATAACCAGCTCAATACCATCATGGAACATCTGAATTTGAGTTAGCTTAAGGTATAAGCGTGAAAAAACCGTGCATACTCCTGATACAAGTATTTTTTTGTAAAAGGAGTTATGTAATGAAAAACTATTTTTTGAAACATATTGAGACATTTGTATACGGGACTTTGAGCCTGATGTTCGGAGCTGCCTTCTTCTTTGGGGTATTGTACCCGTCACATGGCATTTCACCGAATGCGTATCGCGTTGTTTCCCAGCCGCGCAGTTACAGGCAGAGGGTATTGCCGGAAGAATACGGCAGAGGTCGGATTCAGTATTCCTCCTTTTTATATGAATGTCTGAAAAACAGTTAGGAGTATATTATGTCAGATTGTTTGAAAGATGCACCGATTGGTGTGTTTGATTCCGGATTCGGCGGACTGACGGTGGTGCGGGAAATCATGCGCCAGATACCGAACGAAAAGATTATATATTTCGGCGATACGGCGAGAGTCCCATACGGAAGTAAGTCGAAGGAAACTGTTACCCGGTTCTCGCGTCAGATTGCGCATTTTTTACAGACGCAGAATGTTAAGACGATAGTGGTAGCGTGTAATACGGCCAGTGCATATGCGCTTGATGAGTTGGAAAAGGAAATAGATATTCCTATCATCGGTGTAGTAAAGCCGGGCGCGAAGGTGGCAGCGGATGTGACCAAGAACGGCAAAGTCGGAGTCATAGCGACGAGTGCAACCATCGGATCTGAAATTTATACTACATACATCAAACAGCTCAAATCGGAGGTGAGTGTGACGGGAAAAGCGTGTCCGCTTTTTGTACCGCTTGTGGAAGAAGGTCTTTTGGAGGACCCTGTCACCGATGAAATTGCTTCCCGCTACCTGCTGGAACTTATTGATATTGATATTGATACACTGATTTTGGGATGTACACATTATCCTCTGATCCGCAATACGATTCAGAGAGTTATGGGTGATAAAGTAACGCTTGTCAATCCGGCGTACGAGACGGCGAGAGAGCTGAAACTTCTTTTGGAGGAAAAGGGACTTTTGCAGGATAAAAAACCGGATCTCGGTGAAAACCGTTATCAGTTTTACGTATCCGACGGGGCAGAGAAGTTTAAGACCTTTGCCAATTCTATATTGAAATACGGTATTTTGTCGGCAAAGACAATACACATTGAGGATTATTAAAACAGCGCAACAGCGAAAAGGAAGGATATTGTTATGACAAAGGATGTACTCGTTTCCGTGTCCTCTTTTCAGACAGCACAGGACGAAACAGAGCACATGGAAGTGATTAATAAGGGAAATTATTATAAAAAAAACGACTATCACTATGTGATGTATGATGAGATGATGGAAGGGCTCGACCAGCCGGTTAAGAGTATGATGAAGTTCAAAGAAGGTGCACTTACTGTGACGAAAAAGGGGCTTCTCAATGTAAATATGGTGTTCGAGGAGAGCCAAAAGAACAGTTGTTGCTATGCAACACCGTATGGAGATATGATGCTTGGAATTGATACGACATCGGTTGAACTGATTGAGGAGGATGACCGGATCGTTGTGAACGCGTTTTATTCTCTTGAAGCGAATTACGAGCATCTGGCTGATTGTGAAATTCATATGGAAATCTGCTCGCAGGAGCGGGGAATGAGTATGCAATAGAAAAACGCAGATACCGCGGTATCTGCGTTTTTTGTACAATTTTTATTTTACCTGTGTCACACCGGCTTTCTGTTTGGCAACTGCCCATGCACGCTGGAAAGCGTTCTTTTTCTTTTCCGGTTCATTTGACTTGGTATTACGGATACCCTTCACATCCAGAATGTAAATTCCGCTTACAGAAGCTTTTACTTCCTTCTTTACAGGTACTTTGTCAAAAATCTTTTCGTCGCATACGAGAGAAAGAATCTGTGGACCGACCTTTGCTTTTACAATCGGAAGTTTACTTGAACGCATCAGCTTCGGCGTCTGGGAAATCACAGACTGCGGAAGACCGGAATCTTTGATTTTCATTCGCTTCTTGTCAATGATGAGCATCGAAACAGTCTGCTTGGTAGCCTCCATCATTTCCTGCTGTTCGTTCTGTTTTTTCTGAGCTTTTTTTCCTACGAAATATAAAGCGATGACAGCTACAATCAAAATCGCTAAAATAACTAAAAGTACAATCGTGGCAGTATTCATGGTTTTTTCCTCCTGATATATTACAAACATAGGTATTGTAACATTCTTTTTTTGGAAGTGCAAGAAACTATGAATTCTTTATGAATTTTTTTGAAAGTCTTTATCCTGACTTTAAAATGTGGTATAAGTAAAGAGATGTTTTTTTAAAACGATAATATACGAGGAGATGTAGATATGAAAAAGAAATTATTATCAGCACTTTTGGCTGTCAGCATGGTAATGACACTTTGTGCATGCGGATCGAAAGAGAAAGATGCTGCGACAACAGAAAATGCAGATACAGCGCAAGCGGTACAGACCGGGGCCGTTTCGACAAAAGATTATAATCCGGATGATTACGTAACGCTTGGTGATTATTCAGGAGTGGAAGTTACTGTTGATGTGGTAAATTTTACGGATGAAGACGTGGAGAAACAATTTAATGATGAAGTAGAGTACTATTTGGATTATATGGATCTTTATACGTATACCGTTTCCGATAAGACGACGGTCGAAGAAGGAGATATTGCGAACATTGATTACGTCGGCAAAAAGGACGGTGTGGCTTTTGACGGCGGAACGGCACAGGGACATAACTTGGAAATCGGTTCCGGTTCTTTTATCGATGGTTTTGAAGAGGGACTTGTAGGATTACAGGTGGGTGAAAAGACAACTCTGAATCTGACATTCCCAGAGGAATACCATAGTGAAGAGCTTGCAGGTGAGGCTGTTACGTTTGATGTAACAATCAACTCGATCAATACAAAAGAAATGCCGGAAATAACAGATGAATTGATTGCTCAGTTCGGTGTCGGTTTTGATTCGATTGCAGCATTTAAAGAGGATATTAAGTCATACTTGCAGGAAACATGTGATGAAACAAATGCAGAGGAGAGAAACCTTGCTGTTTGGCAGGCGGTTTATCAGCTCTGTACGGTAAATGATCCGCCGCAGGAAATGATTGATGATGTTCTGAACACAATTAAACAAAATGCCGAGTCTTATGCCGCAATGTACGGTGTGACAGCAGATGAATTCATTACAAATTATATGGGATACGCCAGCGTAGAGGATTATGAGGCCGATTGTAAGTTATCTGCTGTAGAAGCATGCAAAGAGAAGTTAGTAGTTGCAGCAATTGCCAAGAAAGCGGGAATTGTACTTTCGGATGAAGATGTGAAGGCAGCAGCGGAAGCGGAGTATGATTCATACGGTTATGAGTCGGCAGATGCACTTTTGGCAGATATCGGTGCAGGTGCATATTATGATTATATACTGACAGATAGAGTATATGAATATCTTGCAACTTGTGTTACAATCAAAGAGAACGAACCTGTTTCCATTCTCGCGGATGAGGAAGAGGAAGTGGTTTTGGAAGATGAGGAAATTTCTGAAGAAGATGTAATTGTTGTAGAGGATGATGAGTTCGAAGAGGAATATATCGATGACGAAGAATTCATCGAGGAGGACACGACAGGAGAAATGATTCTTCAGACAGAATAGTGAAATGGTGATTTCATGCAAAAGAAGATTTTGGGTCTTGTACTGAGTTTTATATTGATGTTTGAAATAGTGGTTCCCGCATGGGCAACCACTATTTCGGGTGTTAGGAATCAGCGTAATCAGACGCAGCAGAGTCTGAATGAGGTCAATGGTGAGATTGACGATATCCAGTCACAGCGGGATGAGGCTAACTCAGAGTTGGAGACGATGAGTGGTCAGCTCGTTGATATTCTTACAAGTATTGAGATCTTGGAAGAAGAGATTGAACTGAAGCAGAAAGAAATTAACATTGCGCAGAAGGATTTGACAGAGGCGCAGGCTGTTGAGGCAGAGCAATATGAGGGCATGAAGAAGCGTATCCAGTTCATGTATGAACAGGGAAATATGGTCTACATGCAGGCTTTGCTTGGAGCAGCCAGTTATTCCGACATGGTAAATAAGGCAGAGTATGTCGAAGGAATTTACAATTATGACAGACAGCTTCTTGCGGAATATGTGCAGAACAGGGAAACGATTGAGAATTTAAAAATTTCACTCGAGCAGGAAAAATCCCAGATGCTGACATCGGAATATGAACTTGAACAGGAGAGGGAGAGTCTTAAGCTTCTTGTTGCGATTCAGCGAAGAACAGTAGAAGATTTTGATGCGCAGCTGGAGAACGCCAGAAAGAAGGCGTCTGCATACAAAACGCAGTTGCAGCAGCAGACAGCACGTATTAAAAAGCTTGAGGAGCAAGAGCGTAAGAAAAAGGAAGAAGAAGAGAAAAAGAAAGAGGAAGAGGTACAGGGAACAGATACCGATGGTGACGGTACCACTTCTATAGATGTCAATACCGGAGAAACCGAGGGGGATGACGTGGAAGCCGAAGAAGAGGATGATGACAGCGAGGGAGCTTCTTCTTTCGGACAGGAAATTTGTGATTATGCCTGTCAGTTTGTAGGAAATCCTTATGTGTTCGGAGGAACAAGTTTGACCGATGGTGCGGACTGTTCCGGATTTACACAGTCTGTGTTTGCGCATTTTGGTATATCCATTCCGCGCGATTCGTACAGCCAGCGAAGTTGCGGTGTCGGTGTGGCATATGAAGATGCCCAGCCGGGAGACATTATCTGTTATGCAGGTCATGTGGCGCTCTATCTGGGTAACGGACAGATTGTACACGCAAGTACCGAGCAAACGGGTATTACATACGGTTACGCAACTTATCGTACCATCCTTGCAGTCAGACGAGTGATTTAGCATTCTAAAGATAAAGAGGGAAAAATAATGTTTCAAAAGAAAGATTATATATACAGCGAGACTATGGGTGTCTGTAAGGTTGCAGACATTACGAACCTTGCTCCGAAGAAAGGTGCTGCGGTTTCGTACTATGTTTTACGCTCGGTTTATCAAAAAGACAAAACAGCATATATTCCGGTTCAGAACCATACGGTTGAACTTCGGAAACTGATCAGCGCAGAGCAGGCAATGAAGTTATCCGAAGAGTGGGAAAAGGCAGAGAATAGCGATGCCGGAGAACAATTGGTAAATTTTGCTGATTTCGAAATGCAGTACAAGATGGCAGATACACTTCCGAAAGAGACGAGAGAACTTCTTTATCGTAAAGGAGAGGTTGAATTTGTTTTGCAGCAGGAAATGCTGAAAGCGTCAAAAAAGAATGAGAAAAAGAAGAAAGGGAATAATGAAACCGTGGCTAGTGAGTAGTCACGGTTTTTTTACATTCGAGGTGGCGCTATAAAGATTCCAGTTAGCAGGAGGTAACTATGTGTACTGCAATTACCTATCATACAAAGGACCATTATTTTGGAAGGAATTTAGATTACGAAGTATCATTTGGCGAGCGTGTAGTCACAACACCGAGAAATTATGTGTGGAAATATAAGTGCGCATCGGCGCCGAAATGCAAGTATGCCATGATTGGGATGGCACTTGTTGAGGATGGTTATCCGCTCTATTTTGATGCAATGAATGAAAAAGGGCTTGCAATGGCAGGGCTCCATTTTGTGGGGAATGCATTTTATGAGAATGCAACCGGGGACAAGAATGGCGGTAATGAGCATGATGTTGCACCGTACGAGCTGATTCCTCTGGTACTTTCGCAGTGCAATAGCGTGGAGCAGGCTCGCGAAATTCTATCGAAAGTAAGGCTTGTGGCAATTTCTTTCAATGACAGACTGGCTCTCTCTCCGCTTCATTTTATGATTGCGGATAAAAAGGATAGCATTGTGGTTGAACCGGTCAAGGAAGGACTGAAGGTTTATGAAAATCCCATCGGAGTAATGACCAACAATCCCCCGTTTCCGTATCATCTTGCCAACTTAAATAATTATATGAATGTGACACCATATGTCCCTCAAAACCGATTCTCCGCAGAATTTCCACTTGAGATTTACAGTCGCGGAATGGGGGCAATCGGTCTTCCGGGAGATTTTTCGTCCATGTCGCGTTTTGTGCGAGCTGCGTTTGTAAGGGCTAACTCTGTTTCCGGTAACACGGAAGCGGAAAGCGTCAGTCAGTTTTTCCATATTTTGGGGAGCGTCGAGCAGATTAGGGGATGCGTGCGACTTGAGAATGATATGTATGAGATAACAACATATTCCTGCTGCTGTAATCTGGACAAGTGCATTTATTATTATCGGACATACGATGACAGTCGGGTTCGGTTTATTGACATGAATGACGTGGACTTGGAGGGGAGGAATCCGGTTGTGTCCGAGGCTGTAAATGAGAGGTGTGTTACGTTTTAAAATTAGCGTTCATAGTCGGAGTAAGCGGGGCTTGATTTTGTGCGAGTTAGGATAAATTTTAGTCTTACGGAGAGCTTGAAAACATATGAGAATTTAATATTATAGGAGATTAGTTATGCGTATAGCATTGTTCACAGATAACGAAAATACATGGGATAAGCTTTTGCAAGTAAAAACAACCGGCCGGGATGATTCGAATTCCGACCAATACCGCTACCCATATGAACCCTCGCCGTATAGTGTTTTGGAGCGTTTGGCGAATAGTGGTTTTATTCGTAGGGAAGATGTGGTTTTAGATTATGGTTGTGGGAAGGGACGCGTCGATTTTTTTCTCTCCTATCAAACCAAGGCAAATACCATAGGGATTGAATATGATAAGCGGATTTATCAGAGTGCGCTGGAAAATCAGACGACGACCGTTTCGGGAACAAAGACAGAATTTGTATTAGCAAGAGCAGAAGAGTATGAAGTACCGTCAAAAGTCAATAGGTGCTATTTTTTCAATCCTTTTTCAGTAGAGTTACTTCGAAAAGTGATGGCAAGAATTATAAAGTCTTATTATGAAAAGCCGAGGGAAATATTTTTGTTTTTTTATTATCCTTCAGAAGAGTATATTTCATATCTTATGACAGTAGACGAGTTGGAATTTTATGATGAGATAGCATGTGATGACTTGTTTGGAGGAAGTGACTTGCGGGAACGGATTGTGATTTTTAAAATTGGGAATGAAGGAAACGAGTAAATTTTGGTTTGCTTCTCTACTTTACGTAGATGGTAAAGCTATGTCCGGAGGGAAATCGTGTTGTGAAAGGAATAGATGATAAGAAAGAGCGTAAAGCATTAGAACGAGCAGCGGGGATGGGCATCGCAAACGACATTATCGAGCAAAACGCCACCGTGCGACGGGCAGTTTGGATGGTTAAATAGAGAGTATTAGAAGCACTCGCAGGTGATTACCTGCGAGTGCTTTTGTATGAAGTTCCTACTTTATCCTGATGTTGTTTTAAAGATGCAAAACGCAATAACTGTTTTCGGGAAGAAATGCCAAGTTTGCTGTAGATATTTTTGTTGTGATATTTCAACGTATTTTCTGTAATTCCTAAAACACTTACAATTTCTTTGGCGGATTTACCGGATAAATACAATTCATAGATTTTATATTCGGCAGGAGTCAGTTTGTTCAGATTGCGAAGAAAGAACTCGTAATCTTCCAAAACGATTTCCTTTTTATATTCGTCGGAAAGAAGCTGAATCTCGCTTTGCGCCAGCGCACATTCTTCCAAAGCTTTTTCATAAGCCGCTTTCGTTCGCTTGGCTTCTTCTTCGGCTATTTTTTGAGACTTTTCCAAATTTTGCAGTTTCTGTTCATAGAGGATATCTTTTTCTTCCAAAAAAGCAATTAAATCGTCTATTTCACGTATTTTTAAATTGCTGTCGGACACGTCCTTTGATTTAATTTGTTCAAGACTTTTGATGATAGGCGCAATATACTTTTTGCTTATGAAAATACTGTATATAAGTGCAAAAATAACGACAAAAAATATAACGCCGGCAGTTTTCATCCGGTTTTTTTCAAGCAGATTTTTATATTGTGCTTCTGTGAGCATAATTGCCACTGTAAAGATACTGCTTCCGAGTTGGATATTTTGCGTTCTGCCGATACATGTTTCAGTACCAAAGTCAAATTCGGTGATGTTCTTTTTATCTAAAGTCAGGATATTGGAATTGGTAATATTATACCGGCTTAAGTTAAACTGTCCGGAATAGGAGCCCTGCTTTTCGTCAAGTAATGCACCGATAAGCTGCCCGAGTTTGTCGTCGCTTACTTTCTCGGATAACTGGAAATATAAATCGTTTACCTCAAAACCGCAGATACCTATGATATTGTCCTTCAAATCGCGGATAGGAACATAGACATATCTCGCTCTTTCCCAAGTGTCCGGGATTTCCATGGTAGGACTGAGGATATAGTGAGGATTGTCCGCAAAGAGGGAATTGCTGTTATTAAAAAACTCGGTCTGCATTTCGTTCTGCCAGCCACTGTGAAAGGTGAGATTATGATTCTTTCCGGTAGTGTAAGAACCGCGATAAAGAGAAATTTCATTGTTTACCGTATTTTCCGAATAAATATTAATATATTTCAGATAGATGCCATTGTAATACGGTGTCCGGGACCGGTTGTTAACCGTCGTATCCAAGATATAAAAAGCGCCGCTGGATGGGGCAAGCTGCATATTTAAATAAACCACGTCATACAAGTGGTTTTGTAAATCGGAAAGCGCGTCCGGATTGTTTTCCAAAGCATCAAAGGTCATGTCATTTTCTGTTAAATAATGCTGAATAGATGTTTCCAGCTGGTCGGAAAAGGAAATTGCATGGGCTGCAATTTTGTTGTAGTCACTCTCGATATTATCTGTATAAGACAGCAGCTGTGTATCCAGTATTTCCATGATTTGCCGATCCGTAGGATTCATGATTCCAAATAAATTAAACAGCAGAAGAATAAGAGATAAAACGATGGCAATGGCAGACAGGATGAAAAAATAAAAACGTCTGCGCATGGAAATGCTCTCTGTTTTAAGCTGCGTTGCAATTGCTTTTATGCTGACCCGGTTTAAAACATTCATGTTTTCCTGTGTATCCTCCTTATTTTTCTGACAGGTTTCTCAGTTCGGCGAGGGAGGACTCTGCAAGTCCATTTAAAACCGGTTCAGGGTCTTCGCCGTCAGAGACGCGTTTCGTATATTGTACATGTGCGGTCCTAAGGACAGCTTTCACATTATTTTCAAAGTCATTTTGAATATCGGAAGCTCCGTTGTAAAGCGGGAGCGGATAAAAAGAGTACGTTTGGTTCATTTTATCCACGGCTTCATAAACACTGTGATATTTTTCATTTTCAACAATATGGATGTCATCAAACAGGAAATCCATGGCGCTGTCGGTAACCGGAAGATAACCTGCCTGTGTCACAAACTCCAGATTGTTGTCATGTTCTGTCAGCCACTTGGCGAATAGATAGGCGGCTTGATTTTTCGCTTCATTGTCACTTTTGACAGCAAAAAGTCCTCCGCCGCGATGAACAACAGCGGAAACATCCTCCGTAAATGCAGGGTACGGCAATGCCAGGGTAGTAATGGATTCGGAAGTGTTATCCGGGTAAAATACCTCTTCCGGCTGGTACAGTACATCTGCGGTGGAACCTGTGTTGGCGATAATGTCGATGGTTTTCCATTTTGCAGCAGCATATCCGTCGTCCAGACAAATTCCGCCGTGAATCGCCGCTTTTGCCAAAGGTGTCCAAATATGTTCAAAGGCTTCGTCGTGAAGATTTAACTGACTGTTTTTTATAAATTCGCTGCCTTGGGATTTCATGCCGACATATGCATAGTTATAGTAGTCGTTCAGCTGAAGAAAATGCTTACCGCCGGACCAGTCATAATAGTTGCGGGCAACTTCAAACAGACCGTCAAAGGTGGAAAGATCGCCGGCGGAAACACCGGTTTCGCTGCAAAAACGGTCAAACAAGGTTTGGTTGACGAAAAGCGCTTCGGTTGATTTGGCAATCGGAATCATCAGCAATTTATCCTCAAAATATCCTTCCGATAAAAATTCACTATGGAATGCAGAGAGTTCTTCTTCTGTAAAATAGTCATTCCATGTGAGAAGATTTTCCTCGCCGATCATTTCTACCACGCGCGGATAGGCAGTGAATAAATCCGGTAACTCCTCTGCGCCGGGTTCCCCGCCGGCAGCTGCGGCTAATGCCTGATCAATGGCGGAGGAGCTTGTAACGGAAACGACATTGATGGTAATTCCGTTTTCTTGGCCGACCGTTTGATTAAATTCGTCAATTACCGTGTTTAACGGGGATGTAGTCTGACTGCCGTAAACGTGCCACATCGTAAGTGTGACAGGATTTTCCGGATTTGGAATATTTTGGGTTGAACAACCGAAAAGGTATGGAATTATGGTTATAAAACAAATAAGTATTGCCGGAATTCTTTTCTTCATTTCGTATCCTTTCAAGATTCAATTTCCCCCCCGAATTTTTGCCTTTTTTAAATATTTCCCACCCGTTTTGGAACTTTTGGGTGGTGCGATGTACAGAAAAAAATGATAGTATACCATCGGCAGACTGGGTGTTGTGTTTGTATTATGGCACAAGGTTTTGACCGAGTCAACATCACAAAAAAGGAGTGAAAATTGTGAAAAAAAGAATTCTGAGTTTAATCGTGTGTATGGCATTGGTGCTTGGTATGATGCCGACAAATGCATTGCAAGTGCGTGCAGAAACAAAAGACCCGGTTGCAGAATCCGGGGTAAGTGCAAACGCAATTTTTGAAAATGAATCTGCCGAGGATACGGTTATACATTTAGACCAAACCCCTTCGGAGGCAGAAGAGGATTGTGATGAGTTTTCTGTGATTACGGAGCCGGTGACAGCGGAGACGGCAGCAGCGCCGGACCTGCAGGCGAATCCGGTATATGTGGGCGAGACGCCTCTGCAATACGCTGGAGATTCGGTAGCAGGTACCGGAGGAGGAACGGCAACTTTATATATATGCCAGGATGGAAATCCGGTTCTTATGTTAGATAACTATGTCTATGAAGGAGCAGGTTATGCATACGAAGAGAATGAATATGCAGGTATTTACTATGGGGGTTCCGGTTATTTGCTTATTATGACCGGAACAGGAAGTGACAATCGTGCGGCGTCCCAAAGCAGTATTATTGTGAATGCTGAGAATGCTGTTTCTACAAAAGGAATTTGCGTCCCGAACGCCAATTTGATTATTGGTAAGCCGAATTCAAGTAATATAAATGATATCCTGACGGTCAGTGCCGGTCCGGCTACAAATTCAAGTATCGGAATTTTTGCCGGCAAAGAAATTGAGACGATACAGGATGGGAAGGAATCGACATATTATCTTTATACTACAAAAGCAGGTGGTACATTAACACATTGGGTAACTTCCGGTTGTGTCATCAATGCCTACGGAGGGGAATCTCAAAATGTTTCCTGCGGTATTTCTTGTGCTACGGCAACTATTAAAGGTAGTACAATCAACGCTTATGGAGGCAATACCACCGGTGGAACCGAAAGTAATTCTTACGGTATTTCCTGTACGACGGCAAATATTTCAGGCGGCTGCGTAAACGCTACCGGCGGAACTGCGGAAGGATATAGGTTGCCTTACAGCTACGGTATTAATTGTACCGGTGATGCAACATTTTCCGGCGGTGAAATAACAGCGACCGGCGGTCAGGCATCCTATGAAGGGATGACTGCGCATACTCTCCGGGCTCAAACGTACGGTATCAAGGCAACTTCAATTTCAATTACCGGAGCTACCGTAACTGCCACCGGCGGAACCTGTGGAGACTTGGTATCCGGAAAAGATAATACGCGGGAAAGTTATGGCTGTTATGGTGACATCACCATGACCTCCGGTTCCTTAACTGCAACCGGTGCAGATTTGTTGTTGCCATGCAATATTATCAACACCAAAAAATCCTATGGTATCTACGGCAGCATTAACGTAAGCGGCGGTACCGTAAATGCCACCGGCGGAAACACCATGAACGGTTATTGCTATGGTATTTATGCTACAGGCGACTGTATCTTTTCCGGCACGGCAGATGTTACGGTAAAAACCAATATGGAACCGATTCCTGCAGCTGTGCTCAAAGAGCTAAATAACCATCTTTGGGCCGGTGAAGGTTATTCGGAAACCGTAGTGGAGGACTATTTTAAAAATACGCCGGAAGATGGCATCAGCTGGACATTGGATTATAATGGAGTAACCTTTTATTTCGGAGACGGTGATCTTACAGAACCGGGAAACGGACGCTTATCTGCAACCGTTTCTTTTGCGGAGTATCCGGAGCTGTTTGATGAAAAGTATACAAACGTACCGGAAGCTTACATGGTGGAACTTCCTCTGGACCATTCCTTTTTTACCGATTTAGATGGAGACGGAATACTGGAGGAATTGAATTGTTCAGGAGTTTATAATGAAACAGACAGATTTTATTCGCAGTTTGGAATTTATAAGGATTCCGCCGGCTCTTATCACTACGAAGATCTGTTTGCATATGGTTTTAACCCATACTATGTAAAGACAGCGGCTGGAAATCATTATATTTATTTGTTCTGTGAGGAAAGTGAAAGCGGAAATCGTCAGATGATGCTGGTCGTATGCAAATGTATCTTTTTCTTTTTCGATTCTTAAAACCTGATCCGAATTGTCTTTTCTGCTGTTGTCAAGACTGGTATGTCTTGTCACTTCCAGCCAATCGGTATCCATTCTCATACCACACTCCTGTGGTACAAGGTAAGGTGTCAGACTCAAATCATCTATTTCATACACCCCTTTTACTGCTCCTGCCTTGCGGTCCGGATACGTTTCTCCGGACAATCCTTCATACATATATTTATCTGCCAGTGTCGACATGATAAACCGTAATCCAAATACCGGAAGCTGTGGTAATCCCTGCACGCCTTTGTAGGAAACATTTACTGTAATCTTCCCTTTTTCTGCAACATGATATGTCACATCTACGGTTGTTGCCGGCGTTGTAACTGTTTCATACGTGTATTTCACGGTAATCTCATCTGCAAATACATCCCCGCCGTATTTATTGTTTTCCGGAGCGCAAGGCTTTCCCTGTGATACGCCGTCGGTAATCACCTCTACGTCCTTACAATCAATAAACATATCCGCTGCAAGCCAGCTTCCGCTCTTAATATGAAATTTGCTTCCTCTGTCGTTATCGGTAAGCGCTCTCCAAAATGTCGGTTTCGGACAGCGGTAAAGCCATTCATATCCGTTTTTTACAAGTGACTCCAGTCCGCCCTGGGCATAAGAGAAAATGTAATCAAACCCCTCTCCATGGACGTATAAAAAGAACGGGAATTTGGACGTAAAAAGAAGTCTTTTGTTACTAATTTCTGTGTTGACAATGACAGCAGTAGGAAGTTATGTGGCAAGTTTTCTACCGGAAAAGACCATGAGCGGAACCATGCAGATTGCAATGATTTTCATTGGATTAAGATTCTTGCTAAAACCGGTACAGACTACAAAGGAACAGATGGCAGAACAGAGCAAGAATAGTAGGATTGTTAAGTCTATTGTTGGTGGAGCTATGGTTGGCT
>SVFI01000023.1 GCA_015056905.1 Lachnospiraceae bacterium | reverse complement strand
AAAATGTATAATGCAAATTACTTTTTTGGAGTTTTTCAAGAATTATTAGAAGTGAAAACCGCCACAAAGCCCGTAAATTGGGGCTTTCTGCGAACCCCTACGAGTATCCTTAACCACGTTAGACACCGTTATGCGCGCGTGTCACGATTCCCGGCGCAGGGACAGCCCCGCCACCGAGCAGTCCCTGCGGCGTAACGAGATGATGAACCGCCTCGTAGGGCCTTTCCATAACAAGCGTTTCTTTTTCTTTCATCTCACCGAGTACACTTCTAATCTTTGTCACTTCGATACACTCATCATATGTCATCGGCGGTAAAATTGTCCGGATACGCTCCGCAATCATCGTCTTACCACTCCCCGGCTGACCGAACAGAAGCAAGTTGTGGAATCCGGCAGCCGCAATTTCTGCCGCTCTCCTCGCCTGTTGTTGTCCCGCCACCTGTGAAAAGTCCACCGGGTATCGTGCCTCGCGCCTGCCTTGTCCGGCACTTCTCTTGACCGGAATATCTTTCGGAAAATCACGGAAACACTCATACGCCTCCCGCAGCGAAGAGACGGGAATACATGTCATTTCTCTGACAATCTCCGCCTCCGCCTCATTCTCTTTCGGTATTATGCAGCACGCAACTCCCTCCTGCACCGCCTTTAGCAAAATTGGCAACACTCCATTAACCCGCTTTACTGCACCATTGAGCCCGAGCTCACCGAGCACAAGTACTTCTTTGGGTTGTACCCTCACATTCTCCGCTGCAAATAAAATTCCGAGCGCAACCGAAAGATCAAACCCGCTGCCGTCCTTTCTGATATCTGCAGGCGAAAGACTGATGGTAATACGTTTCGGCGGTATTTTATAACCACTGTTTTTTATTCCGACACGCACTCTTTCTCTGCTTTCTTTTACCTGACTTGCCAGATATCCGATCATGTCCATGCACGGAAGTCCGTCCGAGACATCCACCTCCACGTGAACAAGATAACTCTCCATGCCATGATAGGCACCGGATAACATAGATTGATACAATATACCATCCTCCTTTTTAAATTTTGATTTTATTTGACTTGTTGGAATTTGTTTTTGAAATTTGTTCTGAAAATGATTTAAAATTGAATTTAGAATAAAATGAATTTAAATTAGATTTTTAATACCGACCGCGCAAATCGCGCAGCCGGTATTATATTTGCATTATTTGTCAGAATTTTAGAATACTTTGGTTTTCATCTTTTCAGGGTCACGAGAGAACTGGATACAATCCTCTTTTGAAATCTTACGTGCCATGTACAGAGAAAGAAGCGAATCGTCCAGTGTCATCATACCTTCCTTTTTACCTGTCTGGATGATGGAATCAAGCTGATGCGATTTACCTTCACGAATCAAGTTTCGAACCGCATATGTAGCATGCATTACCTCAAACGCAGCACAACGTCCGTCTCCCGTAATGTTCGGGATAAGTGTCTGGGAGATAATTGCCTCGATAACGTTTGAAAGCTGAACTCGAATCTGTTGCTGCTGATGCTCAGGGAAAACGTCGATGATACGGTCTACGGTACTCGCTGCATCTACCGTATGCAGAGTCGAGAATACAAGGTGACCGGTTTCAGCCGCAGTGATGGCGATACTGATTGTTTCGAAGTCTCGCATCTCTCCCACGAGGATTACGTCCGGGTCTTCACGGAGTGCAGCACGAAGTCCATTGTCAAAACTTAAGGTATCCTGACCGATTTCACGCTGGTTTACCATAGATAATTTATGTCTGTGCGCATACTCGATCGGTTCCTCAAGTGTGATAATATGCGCATCTCTGTTTTCATTAACTTTATTGATAATAGAAGCAAGTGTCGTAGACTTACCACTACCGGTAGGTCCCGTAACAAGTACAAGTCCACGCTTACGCTGATACAAATCTACGATTGACTTCGGAACACCAAGTTTCTCCGGATCCGGAATCTCGTCTGTGATAGTACGAAGAGCCAGTGCAATCGCTCCACGCTGTTTGTACACGTTGACACGGTAACGACCGATGCCACGGAACGCAACCGAAAGGTCGTATTCTCCTCTCTCTTCGAATTTCTCACGCTGTACCGGATTGAGTACATCAAGACAAAGTTCCAATGTATCTTCCGGTTTCAAAACCGGATAATCCATCTTTACAAGGTGACCATTCAGACGCATGGTCGGCGGAATACCAACCGTAAGATGCACGTCGGATGCTCCTGCCTGATATGCTACCTGGAGTATTTCAACAAGTTCTAACATATAAGTACCTCTCTTTTCTTTCCGCTCATCCCTCTGCGGAATTCTACATTACATATTTTTCTCAAAAGCCGCTTTCAAAACCGCAAGAGCTTTCTTCTCTATGCGGGACACATAGCTTCTGGATATGCCAAGTCGTTCTCCGATTTCTCTCTGCGTCAATTCCTCTTCTCCCGAAAAACCATACCGCAGAGTGATAATCTCCTTTTCGCGGGGCGGCAGAACCGTCTCCACGAGCTGTCTGATTTTTTGGATGTCTTCTCTCTTCTGAAGTTCCTGCGCAAAATCTTCCTGCTGAAAAAGCGTCACATCAAGAAGATTAATTTCATTTCCTTCTTTGTCCGTTCCAATCGGTTCGTAAATTGAGACATCCTTCGCACTTTTTTTACGCATGCGGAGCATCATCAAAAGTTCATTGTCAATGCACCTGGCTGCATACGTCGCCAGACGGCTTCCTTTCCCTTCATCATAGCTTGCTATCGCTTTGATCAATCCAATCGTACCTATAGAAATCAAATCCTCCACGTCTTCCCCCACGTTTTGATATTTTTTAACGATGTGGGCGACAAGACGAAGATTTCTTTCAATCAGTATCTGTCTGGCTTCCTTTTTTTGATTCGTATCCCCGGCCCTCAGCAATGTCAGATAGTATAATTCTTCCTGTTCGGAAAGAGGTTTTTGAAAGGTCTGCAAGGGAAGCCTCCCAAATACATTTTATACTATTCTATGCATAGGGTTTGGTTAACGTAACAGTCTAATTTTCATTATACATATTTCATTTCTAAAAGGCAAGCCATTGTTGGCGCGCTTTAGAATAAAAATTGCTCAAACACATAGTTACTGACATCAATTCCTTTATCTGTCAGTGCAAGCCTCTTTTCCGGTTCCATCTTCCGACAGAGTAAATCCTGCTTTAACATCTTGTCTATCTGTTTTTCGTATACATGCATCAGGCTTTCCCCAAACAACTCGGCAAACTTCTCCTCCGACACGCCTCGCATCATACGGAGTCCCAAAAACATAAACTCTTCCATCTGTTCCCTCACGGAAAGTTCTTCTCTTTCGAGATTTTGGACCACCGCTCCTTTTCCGCTTTTCCACGCATCGATATATTTTTTTAAATTACTATCGTTTTTAAATCTCGTGTTATTTATCAGAGAAGAACTCCCTAACCCCAAACCGAGATACTCCTCCCTCTCCCAGTACACAATATTATGTTTGCAGGTAAATCCGTCTTTGGCATAGTTGGAAATCTCATACCTCTCATATCCTGCTCCACCGAGAATCTCCTTCGTACGCTCATACATCTCACGGTCTTCTGCCTCGTCCGGAAATAAATCACACTCGCTGTTATATCTGTCAAAAAACGGTGTTCCCTCCTCTATTATCAGGCTGTATGCAGAAATATGCTCCGGCGAAAGCGCAACCACCTTGGCAAGTCCGCCGCAGTACTGCTCCACACTCTGCCCCGGCAGTGCTGACATCAAATCAATATTTATATTCTGAAAGCCTGCGCCCCTTACCGCATCATAGGTATGCAGAAAATCTTCATACGTGTGGATTCTGCCAAGCGTTTTTAAAAGCGCATCATCCGGCGACTGAAGACCAATGCTGAGCCGATTGACCCCCGCATTAAAATAACACCTGCATTTCTCCGGCGTCACAGTGCCCGGATTTGCCTCCATAGAAATTTCGCAATCTTTATTAATTAAAAAAACACCCTTTATTTTATCAACAATCTGCGTTATCTGCTTCGCTGTGAGCGTCGAAGGCGTCCCTCCGCCGATAAATATAGATTTCACTTTTCTTTCGGCAAGACTCCCTGCTGCATGGCTTTGTATTTCCATAAGCAAAGCCTGTACATAGGCTTCCCTTGTCATCTCATCTGCCGGAGCAGACAAAAAATCGCAATAGTCACATTTGCGCACGCAAAAAGGAATATGAATATACAGGCTTAAATCTTTTATTTCCATTTAATTTTTCACTTCACTATTTTTTATCATCTAATTTAAGAACACTCATGAAGGCTTTCTGCGGAATTTCAACATTACCGATCTGTCTCATTCGCTTCTTACCCTCTTTCTGTTTCTCGAGAAGCTTTCTCTTACGCGAAATATCGCCGCCGTAACACTTTGCAAGCACATCCTTGCGCATCGCGCGGACGGTCTCTCTTGCAATAACTTTTCCGCCGACCGCTGCCTGAATCGGAATTTCAAACAGATGTCGAGGGATTTCTTCTTTGAGTTTCTCGCACATTCTGCGACCGCGTTCATATGCACCGTCCTTATGCACGATAAAGGAAAGTGCATCCACTTCCTCTTTGTTGATGAGAACGTCAAGTTTCACAAGCTGCGAAGGTACATAGCCTTTGAGTTCGTAGTCAAAGGACGCATATCCTCTCGAACGCGATTTTAATGCATCAAAGAAGTCATAAATAATCTCATTGAGCGGAAGGTCATAGCGGAGCATCGCTCTCGTCTCTTCCATATATTCCATACCGAGATAAACTCCGCGTCGCTCCTGGCAAAGTTCCATAATCGGGCCGATAAACTCCGTGGTCACCATGATTTCCGCACTGACAATCGGCTCTTCCATATGTTCAATTTCAGACGGATCCGGAAGATTGCTCGGATTGGTAAGCTCAATCACCTCACCGTTTGTCTTAAATACTTTATAAATAACACCCGGCGCTGTCGTAACTAAATCAAGATTATATTCCCGCTCCAGACGTTCCTGAATGATTTCCAGATGTAAGAGCCCTAAAAATCCGCACCGGAAACCAAAACCGAGCGCAATGGATGTCTCCGGCTCATAGTTGAGTGATGCATCATTGAGCTGAAGTTTTTCAAGCGCATCGCGAAGTTCCGGATATTTGGCACCGTCTGCCGGGTACATTCCGCAGTACACCATGGAATTGACCTTTTTATATCCCGGAAGCGGCTCCGCGCACGGATTCGCAGCATCCGTAATCGTATCTCCGACCGCCGTATCCTTTACATTCTTAATCGAAGCAGTAATATAGCCTACCATTCCGGCAGAAAGCTCATCGCACGCAATAAACTGTCCGGCGCCGAAATATCCGACTTCTACAACATCCGCAGAAGCCCCGGTCGCCATCATGCGAATCTTCGTTCCTTTTTTGACACGCCCTTCCTTAATGCGGCAGAATACAATGACACCTTTGTAGGAATCGTACACCGAATCAAAAATCAACGCCTGAAGCGGTGCATCTGCATCTCCGGTCGGTGCAGGCACTTTGGCCACCACCTGCTCGAGCACTTCCTCAATACCGATACCGTTCTTCGCCGAAATCAGAGGCGCATCATGTGCTTCGAGTCCTATGACATCCTCAATCTCTTCTTTGACACGCTCCGGCTCTGCACTTGGCAGGTCAATCTTGTTGATGACCGGGAAAACATCAAGGTCATGATCCAGCGCCAGATATACATTCGCCAGCGTCTGTGCCTCAATTCCCTGCGCCGCATCCACGACAAGAATGGCTCCGTCACACGCCGCGAGCGAGCGGCTCACCTCATAGTTAAAGTCCACATGTCCCGGTGTATCAATCAGGTTGAAAATGTATTCTTCCCCATCCTGCGCCTTGTACACAATACGCACGGTCTGCGCTTTAATCGTAATACCGCGCTCTCTTTCCAGTTCCATATTATCAAGCACCTGCGCCTGCATTTCACGCTCCGTCAAAAGCCCCGTCTTCTCTATAATACGGTCTGCAAGCGTCGACTTTCCGTGGTCAATATGCGCTATAATACAAAAATTACGTATTTTACTTTGATCCATCTGTGACATATATTTCCTCCAAAAGGGATGCCCCCATATTGATTGTCATTTATTTTCCTATCATTTATCCGCACAAAAGTATACCACAAAAGAATAGCCATCTTCAAGAAAGAATGTTATACTTATTCAAAGTATTTATTTCATGAGAACTAACAACGGAGGCAATTATGAAAATATCAATATTACCGAAATTTAATATGCAGGCGAACAAGGAAGAACTTGCATATACACATAAACCTTTGTATGAGGGCCAAAACCGTTTTGCGGCTTACATATTGAACCGTATTTTTTATATCCTTGCGTTTGCAATTCCTTTTGCAACGCTTCTTTTTCTTATGAATCATTTCGGATACGCTCCGTTCGGTGAGATGAACATGTTTATTGTCGACGGTGCTTATGTCAATCTCCCTGTTCTGACAGGTGCGATTCACGATTTGTCCGAAGGAAATTTCCACCTGTATACATTGAAAGGAACCGTCGGTAGTGAGTTTATATCCTCCATCGTTTACTATTTGACAAGTCCGTGCACCTTATTTTGTCTCCTTTTCGAGCAAAAAACAGCTGTTATTGTATTATCTTTCTTATGCGTACTGCGCATTTCACTCAGTGGACCGATATTCATGTACTACCTTACACACCGACACATCGGTAAGCGCGGCAGTATCTATGATCCGATGATGCTTGTCTTTTCGCTCGGCTACGCATTAAGCAATTTTGCCCTTGTACAGTACGACGACTTTATGTATCTTGACCACTTCATGCTGTTCCCGCTTCTGATTCTCTTTTTAGAAGAGCTTATTACTGAGGGAAAATATAAAAAGCTACTGTTATTAAATACTTTTTTACTTTTCAGTAATTTCTATCTCGGACTTATACTGGATATTTTTTTACTGCTTTTTTATTTCTGCAAAAACAATCAAAAAACAGACATTGCTGTTTTTCGCTTTTGTAAACTTATCGGAATCTATATCGCTTCCTTCCTGCTCTCGGCAATAACCGTTTTCCCCGGGATGGCAGCGCTGATTGATTCGTGTTATGTAAACTACCTTGGCATCTATCAGCAAAATATTCATGGAGATTTTATTTCATTTTTCCTCCGTCACCTTTTTTACAGTAATCCTTCTTTTATGGAAATCGGACAACTCGGAAGCAATCTTTATTTTGGTATGTTCCTTCTTTTGCTTTCTTTTTTGTATTTTTTCAGCAGCCGCATTCCTTTCAAAGAACGTTGCAGGAACGGTATTTTCCTACTCATACTTGTACTGTCTCTTTGCACAATGCAGTTCAGCTATTTCTTTCATTTAATGACACTCAGCGAATCCGGATATACCTGCTATACTTTTGTGTACGTATTCTTTCTTCTGTCGATTGGCCAGGAGATTCTTCCGCACATACGCACAACAAAACCGTGGCAGCTTATTCTCGCACTTTGTGCTCCTGCTGCAATTGTGCTTATCGGCATCAATTATTCAAAATTGCCCCCGAACTATAATTCTGTTTATTATTCTCTTGCCCTTATACTTTGCTATGGTATTCTCATGATACTTTATCGCATCGGCAGTACAAAACGAGATTCGTTCTTCAGTCTGATTCTGTGTCTGTTCTGTCTCGAAATGTTCGCTAACGCATTCCAGCTGACATTCCAAAACGCAAAATACGGCGGAACCATCAATGACAGTCTTGTATCCAATGCCCCTATCCAGCATGCAGAAGATGCATTTGAGCGCGCGGTACGCCTTGACAATATAGAATTTTCATATCAGGAGAATTTACTCTCCTCCTATTCTTTTAATCGACTTTTTACAAAACCGGATTTCTTTCCTACCGCTTCACCTATGCATGATTCTTTTAATAACTTACGTTATCTTTATGCCGACATTGAAAATAAGCAGTTGTTACTTGACGAAAAACAATATAAACATGTAACAGACACTGATAAATATACTGTCTACGAAAACACATCGTCCTTCCCGGATGCATACACTGTTTCCGGACAACTAAACAATGAACAAATCGATTCCTCTACCTTCCTTACCACACAGAATTCGATTGCAAAGGCTCTGGGAAGCGAGGGGGATATCTATGTGGAAGATACCGGTATTTCTGCGCAAATATCACTCCCGGAAGACTCTACCATTGAAGCATATTCTCTCGGCAACAACATTTTTGCCGTTACAAATCAAAGAGTTCCTGAAAATGGAACATCTACACAAATTACAATACAGTTTACACCGACACAAACAGGAGAATTATACATTTCTCTCCACGGAACACCGTACTACTACGGTCCTGTTTCTGCAGGAAAAGATTACGAGTACAGTTTCACGGCCAATACAACCACTTTCTTTGATAACTGCTTCTGGCTTCAGTTTTTCTATCCGGATCACGCCGCACTGAAAAAACTCTCAGACAAGCTTCACTCTACTTCCTGCGAGATGTATTACAAAAACAATAATTCAATCAATGTCAAAGCCAATACCGATGAGCCGTCTACGATTGTGACTGCACTGCCTTATGATGCTGCATTCTACTTAGACCAAACAAGCTCCGATGATATTACCATCGCTAATTTTAACGGACGCACCGCACTTTATGTACCGGAAGGAAACCATACGATTACGATATCGTATCGACATACACCTTTTATCTTAGGAGTATGTCTGAGTATCCTTTCCTTCTTCGTATGTTTGCTTTGCATTACTCAAAAATTGCGCTTACGCTATGTGTCTGTAGCCAAAAATATGGTTCGCGGCACAAAAAAATTCATACATGCATCCATTGCATTTATCCGCGAAAATTATGTATATTTCCTTGCTTTCCTACTTCCGTTTGCAGGATATCTGCTCACAAACCTTATATTGCACATTGAACCGTTTGGCCTTTTCAGCCGCTTTGACTCTGATGGAAGTTCCATTTTTCTCCCAATCACCTACGAGGCAACTTCCCTGCTCAAAAACGGACTGTCTGCACATTCTTGGGATGCAGCCGGCGGTTACAATACATCTAACGTCATTCAGTTATATTTATGCGATTTAGTTTACTATTTTGTACCGGAATCAATGATATCCCTTTTTGCGTCCTTCTTACCACTTGTTTTGATTTCACTCTCAGGGGTAAGTATGGTATTTTATTTCACACACCGGCTACTCGGAAAAAGAGCTCATAAAAAGGATTATCGTCTGCTTATTCCTGTTATTTGCTATACTTTCTGCAACTATATGATACTGGCTTACAACAACGCTAACTGGTATTATGCTTTTGCACTGTTACCGCTCATACTGCTTGGCATGGATTATCTGATGATAAAGCAAAAAAAGAGATACTATGTACTTTGTCTCAGTTTATCGCTGCTTTTGCACTACTACATCACCATGTTCATCTGCTTCTATCTTGTAATCCGATTCTTCACATACGAATTCCACGGTGTGGCAGACTTCATAAAAAAAGGAATACGCTTTGCACTCTGCTCGATTTTTACCGGTTGCCTGAGTCTGTTTACATTATTTTTCGGTATGTCCGGATTGTCCGGCAGCACATACGGAACAGCGGATTCTGTACTTCCGTCGTTCGGTTTCTTCAACGGCTGGGAATACATCATAAATCGTCTTTCCGTTTTCCGGGAAGGATTCACCATTTCATGGCAGGACGGAAATGTCAATTTGTACTTTGGTATTTTGCCACTGATTTTACTTGTTGTTTATGTTCTTCACAGAAACAAACCCTGGAAAGAAAAGCTGCGTTTCATCTTTCCTTATGCTATTTTCTTCCTTAGTTTGAATGAAAGGGTATTAAACTACATTTTTAACGGTTTCCACTATCAACACGGAGTACCGAACCGCTACGCTTTCCTTATCACTATTACCATTGCATTCATAAGTTATGATTGTATCCGGTCGGTGAATAAAATCCCGAGAAAAATGATGCTTTTCTCTGCAATCGGATTAATGATACTATTTACAATTTCATTTTTAGTTTCATCCGATGCCGAGCAAAACATGCTTTCTCTTGCAGCAACACTCCTATGCATCATTATATACGGAATTATGTTGTGCTTCCCGGGAAGAAAAACAGTACAAACAAAAAAATGGCACGTCATACTGATTGCTCTGCTCTTTATCGAAATGACTGCCAACTCTTTATATCAGGTTTACCATCACTACAATACGACATATTATGTTGACCAGATGTCGGCTGCAACCGAATACGCAAAAGAAAAACTATCTCTGGATGATACACTGAATCATGTAGCTATGCTTGCGCCTTTGAATGATAATATGGGACTTGTACACCGGCTGAAGACGCCTCTCTTATTCTCAACTTCACTGACTGCATCGCAGATTAGATACGGAGAATATTTGGGTTGCTTTGCATCAGAAAATAACCTGGATTCGCGCAATAGCCAGACACCACTCGGCTACGCTGTCGGAAACACACAATATCTGCTTCTAAACACACAGTCACGTTCCTGCAACATTCAGGATACAAAAAACTACACTCCGATTGCACTAAAAGATTTTGCAATTATTTTTGAAAACGAGCGCCTATTTCCTTTTGGTTATTATTTACCTGACAGCATGGCGTCTCTGATGAATGTAGATCTATCATCTAATCAAATGTGGAGTGTTCTCGGCATACAATTTTGTGAAAGCAGTGATCCTATCGTATATAACAAAAACTTGAAACTGCACGAGGCAAACACCTCCGGAAATGCATCGCAACTTCCTGCAATCAATCTTGAAAAAGATTCTGTTACTGCTTTTCCGGATACAACAAATGTCGGCAAATATAATTTCATCATAAACACAACCGCACCGAAAACCGGAAGTGTATACGTCAAACTCAGCGACCATCAATATCTCGGCGACTACAGTGAAGGCGAAGAAATCCAATTCACTGTCGACGGACGTTCCGTAAACTATACAGAAAATAGCATAAACGAAATAAGACTCCTTACCATCAATAACGACATGGTGACCGAGCTCTGCGAAAACGTAAACAAGCACCCCTTTAAGGTTGAATCCTTCACGGACGACTCTCTATCAGGCACCATCGATTTGCCGGAAGACGGCTACATCAATTTCACAATGCCTTACGATGAACGCTGGCATATTCTTCTCGACGGCGAAGAAGTAGATGCTCAGTCCTTCGGAAACGCTTTCCTTACTCTCTACGCAGAAAAAGGACACCACGAAGTTCAAATGGAATACATTGACAATCGACGCCTACCGGCACTTCTTGTCACAGTATTCTTCTGGTTTGCCTTCCTTACCTGTTGCTGTATCAGCGACCGGAAGAAGAAAAAAGAAACACTCTAAAATAGAAGCACCTTAAGTCCGCCGCATAACTGCATTGCGCACTCAAGGTGCTTTTTTATTCTCCTTTCAGAACCATAGAAAGCACATGCGCCAGCGGCGGAAGTGCATTCCACACCTCCTCCACGGTGTTTGTCTGGGCACCAAGCTCGACAAGAAGACTTTTTTCCTTATATTGCATGTTATAACGATATCCTTTCAGATAGATGCTCCTCGCAAGTCCCGGATAATATTCCATACACTTCACCTGCAACTGGAAGGAAAATGCAAGATTCCCTTCCCTGTTTTCATTTTTCAAATATTCTATCTCACCTGCGGACTTCAAACGACTCAGTCCGTTAAAGAACATAAACTGCGCTGTTCTCTTCCCGTCAATCTCCGTCACGAGACGTGTATCATCCGCCACACCGTCGCGATGAAGGTCTATGACAACCTCAATGGTCGGATACTCCGCAAGCAGTTTTTCCAACTGCGGTTCCACATTGGCATAAGCGTAATCCCTGCTCTCGACGTCATATTCTCCCGTGTGGTGAAGCACCTTGATGTCGTACTCTTCCTCCAACAACTGCGCCAATCGCTCACCCGCGCCAACCACGGTCGTACCCTTGTCTCCCGGGACAGAATCCGCATACCCCTCCTGCGAATGTGTATGATAAATCAGGACCTGAGGGCCTTCTGCATCCATCCCCTCCTTTACGTCTTTCAGTCTTAAATCATAATTTAACATCTTGCTTGCGTTCAATTCTTCGCCCGTAATATATGTACTCTTATCGACAACATAAAAATCCTGCAAAAGCATGTCAAAATCGCTGTATTTTTCCATAGGAAGCGCTACCGGCAGCTGCACATCCGTTCCAAGCGTCTCCTCCGCCTCATTCCCCTCTTTATTTTGTTCAGATCCCCTGGCTGCACTGTTTTCTTCCTCCATGCCCTCATTAAATAACTGCTGTTCTTCAATAAAAACATCCTCATCTCGCGCCTGTGCCAGTAAAACTTCTTCCTCGGTCAGTTTGCTCTGTATGGATATCGCCGTCACATAATTACAACCCGCATAGGTGTACAGGGGAATGTGTTGCGTGATAACCCGGCTGATGAGCCCCTCTTGTGTCGTTCTCTGACTGCCATACATAAGAAGCGGTGATGACTCCTGCATCCATTTCCACGGAATTTTAAATAAAAAAAGCAGGACTCCTGCCGTTATTAGCAGAATTCCTGTCTGTATCATTCCCATCCAAAATCTCTTTCGCCCTGTTGTCCTCATCCGCCTCATTCCTTCCTGTAGTATACCTTATGCGGGCGGCAAGACGAATATACCGACTCATCGTTTGCGACACAAAAAATAACAAAAAAGCATTCAGGCTGACGGGACCTAAATGCTTTTGTTTTCTTTCTATCTTATGCCATCTTGTTAACAGCTTTTGCTAAACGAGATACTTTTCTTGAAGCAGTTGCTTTGTGATAAACGCCTTTTGAAGTAGCTTTATCAATCGTTGTTGTAGCATTCTTTAATGCTTCAACTGCTGCATCTTTATCGTTTGCATCGATTGCTGCGTAAACTTTCTTCACAGCTGTCTTAACACCTGATTTGATAGCTTTGTTTCTTTCTGTTCTAACCTGTGTTACTAAAATTCTTTTCTTTGCAGATTTGATGTTAGCCAAGATCTACACCTCCCATGTAATGTTTCATTTTAATATGTTTTCACGTGTCACATTATGCCGGACACGGACGAACTAATGTAAACACACGCATATTATAATAAATCTTCCCCCAGGATTTGTCAATACATAAAAACACTTTTTTTGCCAATACTTATGATAAAATCTGATTTAAAAAAGGAGCCATTATGTTTTCTTCACAAATTCGTACCGATTTGGCGCTGGAAGCGCACGAAACTGTCCAAAACGCTGGCAAAGATTCCCACTCACCCATTCACGGCGTCGAAGTCCAGGAACGTTATCATAAAAAAAGCAACACACAAATAACACGTGTTTTTATTACAACAAAGAACGGAGCAAAGGCCATAGGGAAACCGATGGGACGTTATATAACCATGGAAGCCCCCAATATGGCAGAAGCGGACGAAGATTACCACCGTGAGATTTCCAAAGAATTGGCACATCAGCTCCACTATATGATTCCCGATTTAAAAAAAGAAAAATCCATTCTCGTGGTAGGTTTGGGAAACCGCGATGTCACAGCGGACGCACTCGGTCCGGATGTCATTGACAACCTCTGCATTACAAGACATATTTTGCAGGAGTACGGAAAAGCGGCTTACAACAAAGAACACATTCATTCCATCAGCAGCCTTGCCCCGGGTGTCATGGCAAAAAATGGTATGGAAACCGCCGAAATTATCAAAGGTGTCATTGAACAGACCCGGCCTGACATCATGCTTGTCATTGACGCTCTTGCCGCGCGCAATATCCGTCGTCTAAACACTACAATACAGCTTACGGACACCGGTATCCTGCCGGGTTCCGGTGTCGGAAACCACCGCAATGCCCTGACGAGAGAATCGCTCGGAATTCCGGTCATCGCCATAGGTGTCCCTACTGTGGTTGACGCTGCCACCATCGTGCGCAGCGCGCTCGACCTCCTCGGTTCTTCCGCTTATGTCTTTGACCCGGATGAACCGGGCGTACAAAAAACGTTCCAGGAACTCAACAACATGTATGTCACAAACAAGGATATCGACGAAACAATAAAGCGCCTCAGCTTTACGATTTCTGAGGCGCTCAATATCGCTTTTGAAATAAGTTAAATTAAAATTCCATTAATGGCGACCTCCGCCACCGCCAAAGGAATGTCCTCCTGTGCTGTGACTTCCGCCACCGCCACCGCCGCCGGAACTGCTCTCTATTCTGCGACGCGTCACATGCTTGGTCACGAAAATATCCTGTGCATTGTGAAGTGCCGGCTGAGCATCCCGTGCCACATAGGTACTTGCTGTCGTTGTCTTTTTACCTTTACGGCCGGATAAATTGACAAAGAGATAAATACCGGTCACAACGATTGCAATAATAAATATCGTCATCGGCTGAAGCATCAAACTTCCCAGACCAAGTCTTGACGACATGTCTGAATAGACTTGGTTTACATAACGCTCATATCCTTGATATGCATCTCTGTTAACAACGGCGCAGGCATAATCAATGACATGATCAATCATTGCACTGGAATATTTGGCCTGTGCTTTTCCGCTGGTACACATCCAAACATAACCGTTATACCAGTTATCAACATAAATAACTGCATCGCCGACTGCTTTGTTGTATCCCAATTTGTTATCGATACAGAAATAATCTGCGTATTTCATCATCTTACCATCTGTATTGAGTTCCGGGTCATTGACTGTAACAAGAACAATATCACAACCAATCTGATTCTCTCTGATTTCTATCAGCTCGCGAAGCTTCTGCTCTTCCTTATCCGTCAGCTTATCCGCATAATCGAACACTCTCTCCTCTGTCAGACATTCGGTGTTCGTGCGGATATATTTCCCTTCGGCGTTATTTGACGAAATGGTCAGCACAGCATAGACTACCGCCAAAACAGCAACGATTGCATACCATATCCAAAATCGTTTCAAATACTCTTTCATCCTACAACACCCCCAAAATCAGATTCAACAGATTACCGATGGCAACCATTCCCAAAAATACGGTTGCACTGTATGCAATCACTTTCGGGACCGAAATCGGTGGTTTACCGCTCATTTTTCCGGTTTGTCCGTTAATTTTAAACAAGTATGTTTTACCTCTGTATGTATAATTGTAATTCCATACCGGAAGCAGCGAGTAATTGTCATTTTCGGTCCTGAAATTGACATTATCATTCCTGTCAACAATGGAGGTATATCTGGTAAGTGTTTTGTCCATCAATTCCTTTGCATCTCTCTTGGCCTTGCTAATCGCACGCGGCTCCAATTCGGAAGATGACATGTTATATTTTTCCGCCGAAAACCCTGACATATATTTCATCTGAAACGGCTCCAGCGAACCGTATCCAAACGGCTCCAAAAGGTCCATAATGTCATCCGCCATCGCAATGGATGCATCGACCGGAACTTTGTCAAAACCGACTTTCATATCTCTTTCTACCCTGAAAACAGAGGTCTCTGTATATTCTGTATCTCCGGACCTCCACTTGCGAACCACATGTCCTGTCCCGCGGAACTGATAATCACAGTCAAAATCGTACATAAAATACGGAACATACATCCCTTCCATCTTTTCCATCTTACCTTCCGACAGAAAATCCGAAGGCAGGAAAGGCTTCTTACCGAATTCCTTCTTCAAAAGCTCCTGTGCCTGTTTTTTGCCCATTTTAAACGGAATAATCAAGCGCGGTTCATACTCACCGCTTGTTCTTTCCTCAAAAATAGTATAAGAATCACAATGCGCGCACTTCACCGCAGATTTGTAATCTCCCGGATCAAGCTCACCGCCGCAGTTGATGCAGAAGTTCATCCCTTCGCCCGGCGCCGGCTCCTCACAGTCAACACTGTCACAGTACGGACAGTACATAGATTGTTTCTCCGGAGAATAAATAGCATTTGCCCCACAATTTCTACACTTAAAAATCATATACTATTCCCTTTCTTCTTTTGAAATACTATGCCAATAGTTGTAAAAATTGTACCTTATTTGACAGAGTTTTTCAATTCCAATATTGTATTAAAATGCGCCTTCTGCTATACTAGACAATGAATTCGAAAAACCTATATAAATAAGAAGGAGAATTGTTATGAAGAATTTAAAGAAATTTGCTGTTCTTGCTCTTGCATGCAGCATGACACTTATTATGACAGCCTGCGGAAGCAACGTGCCTGAAAATACTGTATTTTCCGTAGATGACCTCCCTGGAAAGACCATCGGAGTTCAGCTCGGAACGACAGGTGATATCTACGCATCTGACTACGAAGAACCGGAAGATGCTAATACTCCTGCTTCTACTATCGAGCGTTTTAACAAAGGAAATGATGCGGTTCAGGCATTAAAACAGGGAAAACTTGACTGTGTGATCATCGACGAACAGCCGGCAAAAGCTTTCGTTGAAAAGAATGATGACCTCACAATCCTTGAAGAGGATTTTGCTCTCGAAGAGTATGCAATTGTTGTTTCAAAAGAAAACAAAGAATTAACAGAAAAAATTAACAGTGCACTTGCTGAGTTAAAAGCAGAAGGCACTTTAGACCAGATTGTTGCCAACTACATCGGCGACGATACAAAGGGAACATGTCCGTATGAATCACCGGCTGATGTTGACCGCTCTAACGGAACACTTGTTATGGCTACCAATGCTGCTTTCGAGCCGTATGAATTCTATGATGATAACGAAATCGTAGGTATCGATGCTGACATGGCACAGGCCATCTGCGACAAGTTAGGTTACGAACTTAAGATTGAAGATATGGAATTTGATTCCATCATCAATGCTGTACAGTCCGGCAAAGCCGACATCGGTGTAGCAGGTATGACGGTAACAGAAGACCGTCTTAAGAGTATCGATTTTACAGACTCTTATACAACAGCAACACAGGTTATTATTGTCAGAAAAAAATAGGTGAATTTTCGTGAATGATTTTATTGCAAGCTTTCAAAACAATTTTATAGACGATAACCGGTACATGTACCTTGTGGAAGGTCTCGGCATTACGCTTGTCGTTACACTTTTTTCCGTCCTTATCGGCATTGCTCTCGGTTTCCTTGTGGCTATCATTCGTTCCACTTATGATAAGACAGGTAAACTCAAATTTTTAAATGTAATATGCAACCTTTATCTAACCATTATCCGCGGTACACCGGCCATGGTACAGCTTCTGATTATGTACTACGTCATTTTTGCCGCAACAAATTTGGATAAAGTGGTTGTTGCCATACTTACCTTCGGAATCAACTCCGGTGCCTATGTCGCTGAGATAGTCCGTTCCGGAATCATGTCGATTGACAACGGACAGTTTGAAGCCGGACGTAGTCTTGGTTTCTCTTACGGAAAAACCATGTGGTATATCATTATACCTCAGGCGTTTAAGAATGTGCTTCCTGCACTTGCCAATGAATTTATTGTCCTTTTAAAAGAGACATCCATCTGCGGATACATCGGTCTGATGGATTTGACCCGAGGCGGAGATATTATCCGAAGCCGTACATATGAAGCCTTCCTGCCACTGATTGCCGTGGCGCTCATATATCTGGCACTGGTTATGATTCTCACCCATTTTGTAAAATTACTTGAGAGGAGGCTGCGCAGTAGTGAACGATAATACATTATTTCACATCGAAGACTTATGTAAGTCTTTTGGAAGCGGTCTCGTCCTTGACCACATATCAACAGACATTCAAAAAGGCGAGGTTGTCGTTATTATCGGACCTTCCGGTTCCGGTAAATCAACATTTCTCCGCTCCCTGAATCTGCTTGAAATGCCGACGGACGGCAAGATTTATTTTGAAGGAACGAACATTACGGACAAAGGCATGAACATCGACAAATACCGCCAAAAAATCGGTATGGTGTTCCAGCATTTTAATTTGTTCCCTCACAAGACGATTCTGCAGAATATGACACTTGCTCCGATTAAACTTCGCGGTCTCTCCGAAAAGGAAGCCAACGAGCTTGCCATGGGCTATTTGGAGCGTGTCGGACTGGCAGACAAAGCAAATGCTTATCCGAGCCAGCTTTCCGGCGGTCAGAAACAGCGAATTGCCATCGTGCGTTCCCTGTGCATGGACCCGGATGTCATTTTGTTTGATGAACCTACTTCCGCTCTTGACCCGGAAATGGTCGGCGAAGTGCTGGAAGTTATGAAAGACCTTGCAAGAAACGGTATGACCATGCTGATTGTGACACATGAAATGGGATTTGCAAAAGAAGTGGCAAGCCGTGTGATGTTCATTGACGAGGGCAAAATCGTTGAGGAAAACACTCCGGATGAGTTGTTTGACCATCCGAAGAGTGAAAGACTTCAGTCTTTCCTTGCGAAGATTTTATAAGCGAAAAAAATTTGAGCCGGAATTGTAATTTACACAATTCCGGCTCTTTCTTTGTTCTATTACATCTGATGTCTTACAATGAGATATTCGTTATCCAGCTGATAGTACGGGCAGTCACGGAAACTGTCCGCCAAGAATTTCGCCATCTCATCCTCATCCAGATTCATTTCACAGCAGTAACATTCATAGTCGTCATCATACACATAATTGATGCATGTGTCACAGTTTGACTGCTGTGCCTGTTTCTTCTTAGGCTGCACTCTTCTCGCCCTCTTTCGCTGTTTTTACCTTAATAATCCAAAGCACAAGAACAGTCAATACAATACCGATACCGAGTCCGAGGTATCCGTTACCTGCAAAACCTGCAATCAGATAAGATACACAGCAGATAATTGCAATCAAAAGAGCGTACGGAATCTGTGTGTTTACGTGCTCAATATGGTCACAACCTGCTCCTGTAGACGAAAGAATCGTCGTGTCAGAAATCGGAGAAATATGGTCACCGCAAACGGCTCCTGCCATAACTGCTGACATGGAAAGAACCATCAGAGTTGTCGGATCATTTGCAAAAATTGTGCAAACAATCGGAAGCAGGATACTGAACGTTCCCCATGATGTACCTGTCGCAAACGCAAGTCCGAGCGCTACTGCAAAGAAGATAATCGGAATCACAGCCAACGGAATATTTCCTTCTGAAACAACACCGCTCACATAGCTACCGATATTTAAGTATTCTTCTCCGCAAACCCCGCTGAGTGTCCAAGCAAATGTAAGAATGAGAATCGCAGGTACCATCGCTTTAAACCCTTCGGTTAAAGAATCCGTAAACTGTTTAAATGTGATTACCTTTCTCGGTAAATAAAGGAGCGCTGTTGCAATCATTGTAAAGAAAGAACCGATAACCAGAGAATATGCTGAAGAACAATCCGCAAACGCATCCTTGATACTTGCTCCTTCTAAAATACCACCTGTATAAAGCATCGCTGCAATACAGAATACAATCAGAAGCACAATCGGAATAATGAGGTCACGCACTTTACCGTTTCCGCTCACTTCCGTTGTCTCTGCTTTCGCTTCCTTCTCCCCTGTCACCTTCGTACCATAAGCCGCTTCATACTTTTTCATCTTTGAAAAATCGAAGTCCCAAATGATAATCAAAAATACCATCAGCAGTGTAAATATTGCATAATAGTTATACGGAATTGCCTTCAAAAACAACATAAATCCGTCAAGTCCCGTTCCCTCCGGAAGTGAGGAACTTACTGCTGCCGCCCAGCTTGAAACCGGCGCAATGATACATACCGGAGCTGCGGTTGCATCAATGATATATGCAAGCTTTGCTCTGGAAATCTTCTGCTTATCGGTAATAGGATTCATAATCGTACCAACCGTCAGGCAGTTAAAATAATCATCTACAAAAATCAGTGCTCCGAGACCTGCAGTTGCAAACAATGCTCCTCTTTTGGTGCGGATGTTCTTTACTGCCCATTCTCCGTAAGCCTTTGAAGCCCCCGACTTGGACATAAGCGCCACAAGCATACCGAGCAGGACAAGGAAAATAATAATACTGATATTATCTGCCACCTTACCGCTCATAATGTTGACGGTTGTCTCCATCGCCGCACCAACTGCGAAATCTGTATAAAGCAATGCCCCCACACAGATACCTGCAAGCAATGAAAAATAAACTTCCTTTGTGAGTAACGCAAGTGCAATCGCCAGAATCGGCGGCACAAGCGCCCAAATTGTACCTTCCATCTTTTTTCCTCCATAATGTAAAAATTCAAAACTACAACCAGTATACCATGTCTCTGTCTCTCCGAAAAGGAAAAATAAGAAAACTGCACTATTTTTGACTATTTCTGTTTTTTATCCGGAATGAGGAAAATAAATATAAGGGAACTGATAAGCAACATATACGGATAAAACAGATTCGGCATGATTTTGAATGCAGAAACATTTGCCCCGAGTTCTGTTGCCGCCGACACTGCTACAAGCATCTGCGCACCATACGGAATTACCCCCTGGAACACACAGGAGAACGTGTCGAGTATAGATGCTGACTTTTTCGGCGAAATATCATACTCTGCTGCAATTTCCTTTGCAATCGGATTTGCCATAACGATAGCAACGGTATTATTCGCGGTCGCAATATCCATCGCACCGACCAAAAGACCCATACCGAGCTGTCCGCCTTTTTTCCCTTTAAACATCTTTTTAATCAGTGATAACAGTGCTGCAAATCCGCCATACTCCTGAATGAGTGCACAAATCGCAGACACAAGAATTGCCACCATGGCCGTCTCGAACATTCCGGACGCCCCTGAACCCATGTTGGCAAGAATCTCTGTCGGAGCTACTGCTCCTGTCGCAAGCATGATAACCGAGCCCGTCACAATACCAATCAGAAGCACAACAAAAACATTCATACCGACAATTCCACCGAGAAGCACGAGAATATACGGAATAATCTGAATTAAATTATAATCCTGCACACTGGTTGCTCCGACATCCATGCCAAGCGATTTTACAACAATGATAATCATTGTCACAATCGCCGCAGGAAGAGCAATTCCGAAATTTTCTCTGAATTTATCCTTCATTTGACATCCCTGACCGTTGCACGCTGCAATCGTCGTATCCGAAATAAAGGATAAATTATCACCGAACATCGCACCACCGACAACCGAGCCGACACAGAAAGGAACAGAAAATCCGGTACTTCCGGCAATCGCTACCGCAATCGGTGTAATCAACGTAATGGTTCCTACGCTCGTCCCCATTGCAAGTGACACAAACGCACTTACAACAAACAACACAAGTACTGCAAACTGTGAAGGAATCAAAGAGAGCAGACAATATGCGACGCTCTCTGCACTGCTTCTTCCGACTACGCCGACAAAAATACCGGCTGTAAGGAAAATAAGCACCATCGTCATAATATTTTTATCACCGGCGCCCCTTGCCATAATCTCCAGCTTGTCATCAAATTTCAATTTCGGATTCTGGAAGCACGCAACAAGAAGTGCTACAAGGAAAATAACAACAATCGGAATGTTGTAAAATCCCATCTCAATCCTTAACACATATTCAAACAATACACCGAGACCGAGATATAGCACAAGAAATACCCCTATCGGCAATAATGCTTTGTAATTTTCTTTTTTCATTGATTCATTCTCCTCTTTTCTTCATTTTTGCCAGCGTCTCTTCCACTGCCGCTAATGCGCTGTCCGGCTCCTGAATATCCATGACTGCCGTTTCCATCGGACAAAATCCGGTTCCCACGCGGTTTCGGATTGCATCTGCAAGCTGTCCGTAACTGACATCTATGCCCGCGCGGTTTAACACATCCAGCGCGGGACGGCTAATCACATCTGTATAAATTTCTCCGACCCCGAGCAAAACATATAAAAATGCTGCCGCCTTCCCCACAACCTTATCTGCCGCGGAAAATCCCGGTTCCATTTGTTTTCCCTTGTAACATTCAAGCAAAGGGCGTACGCCTCTCTCTTTACTTATGTAAACCAAGTCGTCCTTTACAAATGCACAGGTCAATTCCTGTTCTTTCAACATCTGACAGGCCCTTTCCAAATCCCGGCTCTGCTGCATATTATATTCCTCTCTCCCTACGTTTCTTTTCCACATAGGAAAGAAGCACCGGAAGAATCAGAAGCTGGATTGCAATTCCCCAAACTCCTGCTGTGATATAACTCCAGCTTGCACGAAGCGTAAGCGCGCTGTTTCCAATAAGATAAACCGAAGCTAACACCATCGCAGAACGTACCATTCGACCTACTGTCTGCGCAATCAGCACTTTTAATATTGGTTTACATAATTTCTTGCTCATCCATCCGGATACTAAACCGTACACCATAAGCTCCGCCACGATAAACGGCAACATCGCCTGCATTGGCATTCCGGTCAGCACATAGCTTACAAGCGGTGATAAACACCCTGCTGCCACTCCTGCTGCCGGTCCCATCAGACATCCGACAAACAACACAGGAAGATGCATCGGCAAAAGCATTTCCCCGATTCCGGTTCCCGCACCGAGTGCCACCCCTGCAATATGTACGAGCTGCGGTAACACAACAGCGGCTGCCACCGCCAAAAGTACTGCAACCGTCTTAGTTCTCACTTCCGAAACACGTATCCATGTCAAACATCTTTTCACACTGCTTTTCATATATTTTCTCCTTCCGAACTTATTTCATTTTGTCTGCAAAATCTTTCATCGCTTCAGAAATCTTAATTTGCTGCGGACACACAGCCTCACAGCCTCTACAACCGATGCACGCATCCGGATGCTTTTCTTTTTCAATCGCCATCAAACCAAACTCCGGCAAGAATCCGCCACCGGTAAAGATATGTTCGTTATAAAGTTCTAACAGCGTCGGTATGTCAAGCCCCTTCGGACACTTGGACGTGCAATAGCGACATGCGGTGCAGGGAAGCGCAATTCTGCCAACCATCTTCGCTGCCATATCTTTGATATGTTTCATCTCTTCATCGCTGAAAGGCGCATCCGTTTCAAATGTTTTCACATTTGCAGTCAGCTGCTCCATATTCGACATTCCCGATAAAACAACTGTCACCTCAGGCAGACTCTGTAAAAATCGGAATGCCCATCCCGGAACACTCTCCTCAGGACGAAGCTCCTGTAAACCTGCTACGTATTCCTCTGAAATCTTTGCCAGCTTTCCGCCGCGCAGCGGTTCCATTACCCATACCGGAATCCCGTATGATTGCACAAGTGCCACTTTTTCTCTGGATTTTTGGAACTCCCAATCAATATAGTTAATCTGCAACTGACAAAACTCCATCGCGTGTCCGTATTTCTTTAAAAAGCGTTCCATCACTTCCAAACTTCCGTGTGCGGAAAAACCGAGATGACGGATGCGACCGTTCTCCTTCTGCTTCATCAGATATTCAAAAATACCGTATTTTTCATCGAGATAAGCATCGATATTAATCTCACACACATTGTGGAACAGATAAAAGTCAAAATATTCTTTCTGTGTCTTTTCCAGCTGTTTTTCAAATATTTCCTCCACTTTACCCATGTTCGAAATATCATAACCAGGAAACTTACTCGCGAGATAATAAGACTCGCGCGGGTACTCATTTAAAATCTCTCCGAGCACAATCTCAGATTGTCCGTTATGATACCCCCATGCTGTGTCATAGTAGTTGATACCATGCTCCATCGCATATGCTACCATCTCTTTGGTCTTGGCTACATCAATATCCGCATCATCCTTACTGCAAAGCGGAAGACGCATCGCTCCGAGTCCGAGCATAGATAACTGTTTGCCTTGGAATTCTCTATAAATCATACTACATTTCCTCCTCTGCCAGACACACTTTAATATTTTAAAAATGTTGAAACAAACCACTTGGCAATTTTATATACCGGTCCTTCAAGCGCGCGCTTGGCGTTCTTAAGCTCTTGTCGAATCGGAATGTGCTGCGGACAGTGCTGCTCACATTTGCCGCACTCGATACAGTTGGATGCTGACGTCGAGTCCTTACGAAGCACCGTACATAAAAGGTACTCTTCAAACGCTTTTTGACGGCCGTCCGTATAGCGCTTGTTATAGATGGCAAAAGTTCCCGGTATGTCGACCTGCTTCGGGCACGGCATGCAGTATCCGCAGCCGGTACATCCGACTTTCATCTTCTCGTTGATTGCTTTTACCACATCCGAAAGAAGCTGCTCGTCACGCTCTGTAAATTCACCAACCTTCGAACCGGAAGCACTGCGTATGTTTTCTTCCACCATCTCCATCGAATTCATTCCGGAGAGTACACACGTTACCTGTGGCTGATTCCAAAGCCAGTGAAACGCCCATTCTGCAGGTGTTCGCGAAATCTCATATTCTGCAAACAGCTTTTGTGCCTTCTCCGGAAGGTTGTTCACCAGTCTTCCACCGCGCAGCGGCTCCATAATAATGACAGGAATTCCCTTCGTTGCCGCATATTCCAGTCCTTTTCGGCCTGCCTGCGAGTGTTCATCTAAATAATTATACTGAATCTGACAAAAATCCCAATCGTAAGCATCTATGAGCTGACAGAACATATCTGTATTTCCGTGGTACGAAAATCCAACCTGACGGATGCTTCCGTTTTGCTTCTTCTCCTGAATCCACTCTTCGATTCCGTCCGCTTTCAAACGTTCCCATGATTTAATATCTGACAGCATATGCATCAGATAATAATCCACATAATCCGTACGCAACCGTGAAAGCTGCTCGCCAAAACATTTTTCTGCCGACTCCCTTGTCTTGAGTAAATAGTGCGGAAGTTTCGTGGCAATACTGACCTTTTCCCTTATCCCGTTTCTCTCGAGAATTTTACCGAGTGCTGCCTCACTTCCCGGATAGATGTATGCGGTATCAAAATAATTTACGCCGGCCTTGTACGCCGCCATAATCTCTTTTTCCGTCTTCTCAATATCCGTTCCGCCTGCCTTCTGTGAAAAACGCATGCAGCCGTATCCGAGCACCGATATCCGATTTCCGTATTTATCATTACGGTACTGCATCCTCTATACCTCCGTCTTCGCCTTTTCCTGCGCTGCGATAACACGGTCACACCACTCATCGAACTCCGCATCCTCTATCTGATACTCCGGATGGTCCAATATGTAAGAAAGCGCCCTGCGGACTCCCTGATGAAAACGTACTCCCGTACACATATCCGGTACTGCGCGTTTTAATTTACTGTTGTCAAAAACAACCGAAACTGACTTGTCCCCAATCAGGCTTCCCGTGAAGTCAAACCCATATTTATCTCCGGTTGCTGCCAAAAATTCCGAAGCTACATAATACGGCTTCAATTCTACTCCAAGTGCATCCGCAATCGTCTGATAAATCTGATTCCATGTCAGTGTCTCATCTCCCGTAATATGGAATGCTTCACCAATCGCATGACAATTCGCCATAAGTCCCGTAAAACCTACCGCAAAATCTTCATTAAATGTCAGCGTCCAAAGTGAACTTCCATCGCCCTGAATAATTACAGGCTTACCATCCATCATTCTCTTAATTACCTGCCAGTAACCTTTTTTTCCGTGTACGCCGAGGGGAATATTACGTTCATCGTATGTATGACTCGGCCGCACAATTGTAACCGGAAATCCTTCCGTGCGATATTTCTCCATCAAAAATTCTTCACTTGCAATCTTGTCGCGTGAATACTGCCAATGCGGGTTCGCAAGCGTTGTTCCTTCCGTAATGACATAAGATGCTGCCGGCTTATGATATGCAGACGCGGAACTAATGTAGATGTACTGTCTTGTTTTTCCTTTGAAAAGACGGTAATCACGCTCCACATCCTCCACGTGAAATCCGATAAATTCGCAGACCGTATCAAATGTCATGTCTGAAAGTTTCTTGCGGACCTCATCTTCGTTGTTAATGTCCGCCACAATCTGATGTACGCCCTGCGGAAGCTCTGCCTCGCGATTTCCCCTGTTTAACACCCAGACCTCCCACAGCGGATCCTGCGCCAAGCGATTTACAATCGCCATACTGATAGTACCTGTTCCTCCAATAAAAAGTGCTTTCATCTCTTATACCCCTTTCTTATAATGCAAAAAAGCTGCTGCAAAGTAAAACTCATCATGGATTCATTTGCAACAGCCTCTTCATACTTATCTCTTCTGTGTCAGATTTTTGTATACTTCCATCTCCTCAGCACGGAAACAACAGAAATATACATTTAAGGTCACGTCCGGATGCAGTTCAAACCAGCGCACGACTGCCGAGAGTGAAATTTTTGCTGCCTCCTCAAGCGGATATCCGTAAACACCTGTCGAAATCCCAGGGAACGCAACACTCATACAGCCGTTACGCCATGCAAGCTCCAGCGAATTCATGTAGCAGGCTGCAAGAAGTTTGGAATCATTTTCATCTCCCGTATATTTTGGTCCGACAGCATGTATGATATAATCAGCATTTTTCAGTTTAAATGCGGACGTCATTTTAGCTCCGCCGGTCGGACAACCTCCGAGTGCCTTACACGCCTCCAAAAGCTGCGGACCTGCTGCCTTGTGAATTGCACCGTCAACACCGCCTCCGCCGAGAAGGCTCTCATTTGCTGCATTGACAATCGCATCCGCATGTACATAAAGCACACTACCGTTGATAATATTAATGTGTGACTTCAGCTCATGCTTTAAAATCACATCGAGCGTCTCTCTTGTAATTACCATCTTTTTATCCCACGGATTGATAATAAATCCCAGACAGTTCGGGCGATAATCGAGCACATCAATCATCTCGCGCAGGGTACGGTCAATGACAACCGTCTCCTCCCCCTTATCCACTTCCTTCGGACTTGTAAAAAGAGGAATAAAATACTTCCCTCTCATCTTAGGATCATTTGTTTCAAGCTCCTTGAACTTAATCTGCTCTGCTGAAACCATGAGTTCCTCCGCAGAGTCCGGCGTATGTACCGGAACAATGAACTGCATATCGTTCTCAAGACCTAACTGTATCGCGTTAAAAATCGGCGTCGGCGTTGCATCCTGACCTGCAAAATACCAATTCTCCAACGCTCTTTCTACTTCCTTCGCATAATTCATCTGAGCCATAGATTTCCTCCATCATGTAAATTTTCGTATTCTGAGACGGATGCCCATCTCATCCGCAAGCTCCTGACATGCCTTCAGTTCTTCCGGCGAAAGCACATCCACAGCCGTAAACTGTGTCTGCCCGAATGCATCCTTCGCCAAAGTTGCAAACGCAAGCATTCCCGAAAAAGCATTCTCAAACGCAGGCCTTGTCACCTGCTGATACTTTTCCGCCGTCGGCGCATTCAAACTGATGGAAACACTATCCACCACCTGCGCAAGCTCCGGAACAACATCGCGCCCGTGATACAGATTCGCAAGGCCGTTCGTATTAAGCCGAACCTTGATTCCATATCTCTCTTTGGCATAAGCCGCACTTGCAATTAATGTCTCAATCGCACATGTCGGCTCCCCATATCCACAATACACTAATTCACCGTATTCTGTAAAGTTAAATTCATCCATCGCTTTCTTAATTTCTTCTAAATCCGGATCCTTTTCATGCCATAAATTCTCCGACTCACCGACACCGTCCTGATGCGAACGGATGCAGAACACGCAGCTGCAATCACAGCGGTTTGTAATGTTAGCGTATACCTGATTTTTGTACGTATATAAAATGTCTGCCATATCTGTCATCTCCTGTCTGCTTCAAAAAAACGGTTTTTGAACTGTCCTCTGTCTAATGCTGCGCCGAGCAGCAAATAAACAACCGCACTCCCGAGTGACTGCACAGCCGTCTGTGCCATTGTTACCACGAGTACCGCTCCATTTTCAAACATCAGACGCTCTGCGATATAATAGCCGAAACCGGAAATAAAATACGCCGATACGGTTGACATAACATTTCTTTTTGCTACTATCCTGTTCGCTTTTGATGTAAAGGGGAGCACAATAAGCATTTTGATGAGTATCGTCGCGGGTGCCCACATCGGAGCTGTCAATAGGTCCGCCAAACCTCCCCCGATTGCCGCCGCTGCCAGCGCATACGGAAGCGGGAGCAATGACGCCGCCAAATAGATAAACGCATCTCCGAAGTGTACATATCCTCCGTTGATGCCAATCGGAACATGACAAATATATGCTGTCATAATCGTAATCAGCGCCGCAAAAACACCGGTCAGTGCCATATATTTTATTTTATAATAACCTTGATAAATACTTTTCGAAGTAAACACCATGCACCTCCTGAACATTTTGTGCTGACGCCTCCTCTATAGCGTCCTGCAGGAAATAAGAAGCCTTCTTGAGCGCCTGGGTCTGTGACAGTCCTTTGACGAGCGAACCGATGATTACAGCCGCAAACAAATCTCCCGTCCCGGAAAAACCTTTGCCCGTATACGGGTTTTCGATGTAATAACTTTCATCCGCAGAAACAGCAAGGTTTGCGATATACTCTTTCCCATCCTTTTTACGAAGAATTCCCGTCACAATTATCGTCTGGTTTTTCGGCGACTTCTGCATAAGAACGCGACATACATCCTCCACTTTTTTCACGTAATCCGGTTCATTACAATGTGAAACCATCTCCTCGTACTCCATATCAGCCAACAGGCAAAGTTCTGTCAGATTCGGAATCAGAACATCCGCTCTATTCATCAGTTCTTTCATTCCGCTAAGCATCTGCTCACTGTACATAGCATACGGTTTTCCATGATCCCCCATCACAGGATCCAGCAGGTAGAGATTGTCTTTCGTCTGAAACACATCCAAAAAATGTCTTACTTTTTCAATCTGCTGAGCGCCCTCCATATAGCCGGATGAAATGCCGTCAAAGCTGACGCCCATCTGCTTCCACTGCTCCGTAAAACGGTCCATTCGTTCCGTAAAATCATCGCAATAATAATTCTCAAAACCCGTCTGTGCCGTTAAAACTGCTGTCGGCAGCGGGCAAGCCTGTATTCCCATCACCGATATGACCGGTATTGCGGCCGTAAGTGAACATTTTCCGAAACCGGATAAATCATTGATAAGTGCTATTTTTTTCATTTATTTTCTCCTGCACCTTCTTTTCTACAATGTATATAATGTATACGCTTTTTGGTATTATGAAAATATCCAGTTTTGGTTTTTATCATATAACCAGAAAAAAACAAAAAACATCCCAAAAAACCTTTCGGATTTCCTGAGATGCTCTTATACTTTTTTCCATTTCTTTTTTTACTATTGATTCGCAAACGGCGCAATCGTTCCCAGAAACCGGTCCAAATTCCGACTCTGGTTCGGCAAATCACTGCCCACGACCTTTGGCGCAATCTGAACCTTCAGCTCATATGGTTTTCCTTCCACCATAAATTTCGCAGAAATGACAGACTGTCCTGCAAAATTGGTCTTAACCTTAATGCCCTTTGCCGCTCGAAGTGCAAGGGAACCGAAGCTCCATCCTCCGAATTTATTCTTCGCGATTAAAATACGTCCCAATGTCGTGCAGGTAATATACCCGACATCAAATTTCGTCGGTTTTGCAAAGAAACCGGTCGACAAAAACATGCAATATACCGGGCAAGTACTTTGCTCTTCCGGAAATAACATCGTTTGAAACATGGACTCTGCCTGCTGTTGTGAATAACCCATGTTCTTTTTCTCCTATGTATATATGGTTTTACCACTTCACGACTTCCTTATTTTTAACAATCATAAAACAGTTCTCATGCACCATGATGTCAAGTGTGTCATTGATACCGTATGGTCGTAATGTATTTCCAAGTTTGTATAGAATAAATCTCGGACCGTTCGGTGTTTGCACAAGCAGTTTTACAACCTGCGCCGGCTGATTATTTATCAGTACGTTGTCATCCATATACCCATAAACCGTCGCCGTAATCATTTTTCCGTTCTTTTTTACCTTTGTGTTACGCAAAAGGGCGCGCGCCACGAAAAATGTGGCCACAATTCCTATCAACAAAAACGGCAAACTAATAAATGCCACTCCAAATTCTTCACCTGACAGCAGAGTAATCATAAATGCCATAATCCCCGCAAAACTAAACGCCACAGCGAATATCGCAGGAAACCAGACATTCCAAAATCCCAAGGTTGCCTCCTTACACTCAAGAACCGGATATTCCATATCCGCTTCTGCGGTAACAAGTCCTGTCGGCGACCCACAATAGGAACAGATTTCCGAAACAACCGGTGCTCCGCAGGATGGGCATTTTTGCTGTTGATTGGTTGGTTTCATTTTTGTCATAAAATTTTCCTCCTTGGAAATATATGTTTTCATCTTGTATCGCTTATTTTATTCACCGCTAATTTTATCATATTTTTGAATTCATGTTAATTACTTTCCTTTAAAAATAGGCAACTCAAAAAAACACCTCATTCGATGGCGGCAGACAACTGTGTCCCTTACACATATAAAATGTGGTCCGATTGTTTTTCAGCGGATATTCTTTTGATGGTTCTTCTATAATGCATACAACCGTATTCAAAGGTATCTTACAAGAAAGCTCTGCCAACTCCTGTCGATCCTTTACTGCAATTGTTATTTTGTCCGGCATTTCGCTATCATCCAACAATGCACTAAGAAACATGGCATAGGACACCGGATACTTCTGTGCCTCTAATCCCATAAATCCCAATTGTCGTTTTGTCAAATCTTTAAATTCCTTCTTGCCTGTAATCAAATATAGTTGCACTAAATTGTACGCCATCACGGAATTACCGCTGGGGATGGCACCATCGTAGGTTTCCTTTGGACGCAAAATCAATTGCTCGCTATCTTTACCATACAAAAAGAAGCCACCACGCCCTTCATCATAAAAATCTGAAATTACTTTTGCGCAGAACTGTTGTGCTTTTTCCAAATAAATGCCATCCAACGTAGCCTCATATAAAGCAAGCAATGCAAAAATCTCATCAGCGTAATCATCCAGAAACCCTTTCTTACTGCGCATACCATTCCTGTAACTAACATACAAGGTATCCTTTTCACAAAGATTCTTCTCGATAAATTCCTGCGCCTTCTTTGCTGCCGCCAGATACTCTTCTTTGCCGGTAACACGATATAAGTGGCACATCGCCGCAATCATAAGTGCATTCCATGAAGTCAATATTTTATCATCCAAATGTAGGGAATATCTTTTTTTGCGATATTCATAGACCACCGGCAGATCATCATTACACCGCTCGGTTATCATGTTGCTGTGTAAGAGATTTGGGATACTCTTCCCTTCAAAATTCCCTTTGTCAGTGACATTAAAATGCTGATTAAATTCTTTCCCTGCTTTCTCACCCAGAACTTCAATTATCTCATCCGGGGCAAACAAATAATATTTTCCTTCCACCCCCTCGCTGTCAGCATCCTGAGCACTATAGAATCCACCTTCGGGAGCCGTCATCTCCCCCATAATATAGGCAGCAGTCTTTTCTGCCACATTGCGATAGGCAGGATTCTCCGTGAGCTGGTACGCTTTACAATAAGCCAAAAGTAACAGCGCATTGTCATACAACATCTTTTCAAAATGTGGTACCAGAAAAAAACGGTCTGTAGAATATCTGCTAAATCCGCCACCGATATGATCGAACATTCCACCGCGATACATCTGAAGCAGCGTCTTTTCCACCATTTTAAGCACATCTTTGTCCCTGCTTCTTTCATAGTAACGCATCAGAAACAAGAGATTATGAGGAGTGGGGAACTTCGGTGCATCCCCGAACCCACCGTATTCTTCATCATAGTTACGTTTGTAAAGTTTGACCGCTGAGCTTATAAGCTCTGTGGCACCATCCTCGTCACGCATCTCCTCTTCAACCCTGTTCTGCCTATCCAAAAAAGACAAAATCCCCTCTGCCGATTCCAATAGACCTTCCTTGTCGTTTTTCCATTTCTGATGAACAGCCAAGAGCAATTGTTCTAATCCCAACTGCCCGTATCTGGCAGTTTTCGGAAAATAAGTTCCCGCATAGAAGGGCTTTTGATCCGGTGTCAGGAAAATCGTGGTGGGCCAACCGCCACTTCCTGTCAGCGCCTGACACACCGACATATAGATGCTGTCGATGTCAGGGCGTTCCTCTTTGTCTACTTTGATAGATATAAAGTGTCGATTTAAGATTTCCGCAATCTGCTCATCTTCAAAGCTTTCATGTGCCATAACGTGGCACCAGTGACAGGTGCTGTATCCGATGCTTAAAAAAACAGGCTTGTCTTCTGACTTTGCTTTTTCAAACGCCTCTTCACACCAAGGATACCAATCCACCGGATTATTTACATGCTGCAACAGATACGGACTTGTCTGGTCTTTTAAATGATTTTGCATACGATTCCTCATTCTACCGTTTCACGGCTTTTTTTATAGTATGCTACAATTCCCCGTATTTGTATTCAGTATGTCACTTTTAACTCGTTTGCAAATTACAATGCACAAACCATAATATATTCTTCCTTGTTTTCATCCACAATCTCAAATCCAACATTTTTATACATTTTCACAGCGTAGTTTGCTTTCTGTACCGCCAAAGAAGTTTTCTTATATCCTCTGTTTTTTAACTCTGCCAGCATTTGCTTCATCATGGCGGTTCCGATACCGCGGCCTCGATATTCTTTGTACAGAGAAATTGCAAACGAAGGAACACCCTCTTCCACATGTCCATAGTCATCCATGACGCGGACCCAGACCGCTCCGACTATCTTTCCTTCCACCTCCGCAACCAGGCAAATGTCATCTTCCCGCGTTCCGAAACCTTGCACATAAACCTGTAGTTCCGGTGCATTGATAATGTCTCTCGGAGGTAGCTCTACTCCATCCGGGATAAAGATTGCTTCATACAAAAAGTCATCCAAAAGGCCGGTTTCGTTCTTATCCATATGTCTTATATTATATCTGATATTGCGCTGAAAAATTGCCAAATCCTTGATTTGATTGATATCATATTTCTTTGCAGGAAGGACGACCGCCTTATCGCCTATGATTTCTCTGATGATAGCCAGTTCCAATTCCTGCCTGTGTCTTAAATGCTTTATCAAATCCTCAAAGGTACTGTAGCCGTTTCTCTTCCCATAAGGCGAAGCAGTTAAATATTCCAGCATCATCCGGTACCACACCTCATTCCCCTCTCCGTCACAGCGTTCCTTCCGGATTATTCCGATACTCTCTTCCAAATCTTCCTCATATAAGTACAGCAACACAAAATCCCCGGTGTTTACTTCGTGAAATAATTCCTTGTAAAAATCCTTAATTTCCTCATCGCCACGCTCATGAAACAAAATTAAATCTTCGATAATATTTTGAAAAAATGAGCATTCAAACAAATACCCTGCCTTTTTAAAATTTTTAAATCTGGTAAGAATAATTTCTTTTAACTGCGCCCATGTTTTTCTTCCGTTGTACACCTCAAAACGTTCCATTTCTTCATAAAATCCGGGAATGTCCATAGGTATCTTGGTGTAAGTAATAATGTAGTGTTCCTGCTCCTTCACTGTGTTTTTCACTATCTCTTCTTTCATGCTGCCGTACGTTTCTAATATGCTCTCGTATTCCGGCGCAGTCATGAATGCGCACCAAGCCAGCTCTATCGGGTTATAGTCTCCTTCCCGGCAAACATATAACTTAGGATTCCACTCTGCAAACTTTTGGACCAGCGTACTTTTTCCCGACCCCTGAATACCTTCTACAAATATATTTTTCATATAGCAAATCTCCTTTCCGCAATAAAAAAGAACCGTTCGTCGCCAAACAGTTCCATTACATACTATAACCATATCATTTTTATGCACAAAAAGAGAGGTTATGAGAACATAATCCACTTTTGGCAACATGACAAGTCGTATGAGCCTTGTCGCTCACACGATGTAAACATTCATGTAAACAAAAGTCGATTATCTCTTCATCTTTTCACCTCTCTCTTTAAGATACTGACATTTTAGCATTCGGAAATTCACATGTCAATCCATTGTATAAACGCCGTCTTATCTGAGCTGTTATAGCCGGCGTTACAATAGAAATTTAATGTACTTTCTTCCTTGGAACCCGTAAGTAACATCATCTTATAGCAATGATTCTCCTTGGCAATCTGCTTTGCATAATTTAAACATGCGGTCGCATAGCCCTTCTTCCGATAATCTCCATGCGTTACCACATTTTCCACAAACGCATAAGGGCGGACATTTCTTGTAAGATTCGGAATAACCACACATACACAGGATGCTACAATCTTACCATCGACTTCACAAACAATAAGATGATGATTTGCATCATTCATAATACTGTCCCATGTGTTTCGTAAATGCTCCGAATCATCCGGGACATTTTCCTCGTGAAGGTACAGATATAACTGTAATATTTCGTCTAAATCATTTTTATTTGCTTCTCTGATTGTCATTTTTCTGTTACCTTTCCTATATCACCTTTAGTTCATAGCCATCCGGCTCTTTTTTCATTGCATATCTTTTTTATCCATTCTTACACCTGACTGTATTGTTTTGCTCCTGCAAAAACTGGGTCCGTAATATCATCAAATTCATAATAATATGTCGTCGCCATATCGCATTCGGAAATAATCAAAGATTTTTCGGTATAGCCGATATACAAATCGCATACACAGACCTTCATTTTAAACACCTTGATTATATTGTCGGTATCTGCCGGAACCAATTTGTTTCCTGCATTCACACATCCGCTAAAATACAGATGAATCTCGGTTGCCTTTCCCACTCCGTAAGCAGCTGTAATCACATTTTCTCCTTCCGGACAAAACATTCCCATAATTTCATTCATATAGCTTGGTTAAAAAAATTGACATATCACGTACATTTTATAAAAATCTTTATATAGTTTACCGATTAGCGCGTTCACCGAGACAAAAGAACAACCGTCTCATCCTGCTTTTCTTGTGGTAGGAAATACTTGTCAATCATTTCCTCACTCATTGTATAAGCATCTTCGTTATATGTTCGCTCGAACTCATTCGCTTCATCCGTACAAGAAAACATAGCAGGAATCTTGAACTTGATGCTTTTGACCTGTCTGCCGTTCTTTAATCGCTCTGGGTAAATCTCAATCCGCTCAATGATGCCATTGAAAAATTCTTTCTTCTCTGCTGATGACAAATCATGTATTACACCTAATACAGTCTTTTTGAAATCATCAACTGATAAGAACATTAGCTGATTTGCTTCAACTGATTCTATACTCATTTTAGCCTTCATAATTTCAGAATCTATGACAGCTATATTATGTATAATCTCCTGCAAACATTGACTTAACTCATTATACATCGTTTCGTACACAATTTCATCATCAATATCAAGAGCCATGATTTTGTTCAACATTCTCTTTTTCTTCGTTTCCTCTTTGCTCTTGCTTTCTTCCAGACGCATAATCTTCTCGTGTAGTTCCGCTATATCGGCAGAATATTGTTGCTTTTTATTAAATTCTTTCTCAAAATCAGCATCATCCAGCATATGAAGAAAAAGAGCTTCTACCTCTGCATCCAGCACATCTTGTCTAATGTGTTTCTTATAATCACACAAATGCCCCGATACCATTTTTCTATTCTTACACAAATAATAAAACATATCTGTGTAGAACTCCTCTGAACCTTTTTTCTTCTTTCTATTTACAACACCGTACATGCTGGCACCGCACACAGGACACTTCACAAGAGCAGATAACACATGTTCATGCTCAAGACTATAAACTTTTTCTCGCTTAAATGCGTTTATTTCACGCTTTGCCTGTGCTTTGTACCACATTTCCTCTGTAATAATTGCTTCGTGATTACCATCATAGATTTCATAGCTGTCTTTCGCTTGTTTTACAATGTGAAATTCATTTCTCGTTCCATCAATCTTCTCGGTTCTTCGTCTGCCATAAGCAATCTTTCCCATATAGACAGGATTATCTATAATGCCCTTAACAAAGCTCGCAGAAAACCTATCAACTGTGCCGTTCTGACGTAGTTTCTTTCTGTAACCATTATCGTTGAGCCACTTGGCAACACCAGCCACACCCTTATCAGTATGCAGAAACTTATCGTAAATTAGCTTGATTATCTCAGCTTCGCCTTCATCAATCATCAGCTCGCCTTTACCTTTACCCTCGGCAGTATATTCCAGCTTATACCCATACGGAGCAAAACCACCGTTCCACTTACCATCTCTCGCTTTCTGCTCACGACCAGCCATGGTCTGTTCCTTTATATTCTCTTTCTCTATTTCGGCTACAGCAGCCAACACAGAAATCATCAGCTTTCCTGTGGCTCCTGCTGAATCAATGCCATCCTTTACGCAAAGAAGATGAACACCGTAATCTTCCATGTACTGTAATGAATTTAGCGTATCAGCCGCATTTCGACCAAATCTGGATAATTTGAACACGATAACATAATCGGGTCTTTCATCCCCTTTGAGCCTTGCTATATCAGCAAGCATCTTCTGGAACTCTGGGCGACCCTTTATGTTCTTACCCGATTTACCCTCATCAGAATACTCCCCGATAATTCGCATACCCCTGTGAGCCGCTTCTTTCTCAATAACCTCTTTCTGTGCTTCCAACGAATATCCGTCAAGCTGCATCTCCGTGGAAACTCTCGTATAAATAAAGCATTTTAATCTCTTTGCCATTTTTCCTACCCACTTTCTCCATATATGGACTTGTATATTACTATTATACATCCAAAAGCCTCATATATCAATGAAAATCAGAGCTTTTTTGTCTCATAAATGAGGATTTAAGCACCTCGCAAAGCCGCATAAACACTGGATTTCTGTCACTTTATCAAACGCCTTATAAGCCTCAAATTCGCATTTCAAGCTATCACCCTAACCAGTTATCAAATCTGCTCAAACAATCGCTCTACGGGGCAAATACGAGGTCATTTTCCGCCTACACGCTCCAAATCCCGTGCATCCTGCACGGCTGGCAGCTCCGCCCGCCGTCTTACCTCATCCCGAAAGAAGAAAAGCAACGGATTACTCCGCTGCTTCCTCTAACAATTCTTTTTTGTATTTGTAATACGTGTTCCGTGCCAGCCCCGTGATGCTCATAATCTCCGCATCCGTATTGCTGCCACCGAACGCCTTACTAAGCCGCTTAATCTGCCTCTTCATCTCCACAGACTTGCTTGTGATTGGCTTGACACCCTTCGGGCGTCCAAGCGTCTTACCTTTCATCCGAGCTGTGACAAGTCCTTGCTTTGTTCGGATGCTCAAGTCAGTAACTTCTTTCTCACTCTGTTCAAAAGCAATCCTAATCTGCTCTTTCGCCAGCTCCATAAGGTATTTGTTCACACCCTCAAGGATTAAGTCTACAGATGTTCCAGTCATCGGCACCGCTGCACTCTGCAATGCCTTTCTATAAACATCTGTGTTAATGTAAGGCTCATTCAGGAACACAAGCTCCACACCTTCATCCATCAGATTCTGATAGATTTCAAAGCCCTCATCGGCATTACGGCTCATTCTGGAAACCGAATCAAACACAATCGTGTCACCACTCTTGACCGTTCGGAGCAACTTTTCATACTCCCTACGCCCTGTGGTCTTTTTTCCTGTGAACACCTCTTGTCTGATGTCTGCCTGTGGATATAACTCTTTAATATTCCTCACTTGCCTTGTGATGTCCTGTCTCGCAGTAGATACTCTGCAATATCCGTAAATCATAAAATCACACTCCTATCTCAATCTAATTGACCGTTTTAATTGATACTTTGGTAGCAACTCCAATTTCGTATCTCTTTTTAAGATAAAAAGTATTATTTAAACGCTATGTTTACATTGAT
>SVFI01000022.1 GCA_015056905.1 Lachnospiraceae bacterium | reverse complement strand
AGAAACACCAGTATGTTATTAATTTGGAGGTAACACGATGAAAACATTTATGGCTAGTCCAGCTACAATCGATAGAAAATGGTATGTAGTAGATGCTACAGACATGACATTAGGACGTTTAGCTTCAGAAGTAGCTAAAGTATTAAGAGGAAAAAACAAACCGATCTTCACACCGCACATCGATACAGGTGATTATGTAATCGTTGTTAACGCTGAGAAGATTAAAGTAACAGGTAAGAAATTAGACCAGAAGATTTACTACCATCACTCAGATTATGTAGGCGGAATGAAAGAAACTACATTAAAAGAAATGATGGCAAAGAAACCTGAAAAAGTTGTTGAACTTGCTGTTAAGGGTATGCTTCCAAAAGGTCCTTTAGGAAGACAGATGTATAAGAAACTTCATGTATACGCTGGTCCGGATCATGAACAGGCAGCACAGAAACCTGAAGTATTAACATTCTAAGTAGAGGAACTGAAAGGAGAAAGTTAAAATGGCTAAAGCAGCAACAAAATTCCACGGAACAGGAAGAAGAAAAAAATCAATCGCCAGAGTATATTTAACACCTGGTAAAGGTAATATCGTTGTAAATAAAAGAGATTTAGATGAATATTTTGGATTAGAGACATTAAAGGTTATCGTTCGTCAGCCGTTAGTAGCTACTGACACAGTTGACAAATTCGACATCCTTGTAAATGTAAAAGGTGGCGGATACACAGGTCAGGCCGGTGCTATCAGACACGGTATCGCAAGAGCGCTTCTTACAGTAGACGCTGATTACAGACCGGTTCTTAAGAAAGCCGGATACTTAACACGTGATCCACGTATGAAAGAACGTAAGAAATACGGTCTCAAAGCAGCTCGTCGTGCACCACAGTTCTCAAAACGTTAATCGTTCGAACAAAATGGATATTAAAAATCCCGGAACATTGGTTCCGGGATTTTTTGTATCCATTTTTGTTCATAGGAACGCAAAAATGATCGAGGGTTTGTGAAGTAAATTCGAGGTTCATTTCTTGTCTTTGCAGAAATCTGTAAAGAATTATCAGCAAACAAATGCGCCCATCTCAACATCCCGACTAACCTCCAATTTTACTAAATTTGTCGGGCGGATTTCTGATAATTTTCCCGACTGTTTTTGTATTTTCTATACTGGGTCGGTATAATTGAGCGAAATGAGTGCGTGGAATTTTGTCCGTACCCGACCATACGAATATAGTTGACATTTGGTAGGGAACATTTTCTAGAAAATACCCGATTTTTTCTCTGTTTTCATAAGTGAGTCGGAAGATTGTCGGGGTATCACCCCGACCGAAATGAAAAAACTTAGTGCAGGTCGGTAAGAGTGCAAGAGAATCACTTAAATCCACCCGCCTAAAAAGAAAAATGCCATATATAGTCGGTGCTGGAACAAAAAAACTCCCCCGGACAACGGTTTGACTTATCAGTCAAATCAAAGTCCCGGGGGAGTTTCTGTTTCTGTAATTATGCCAGTTTATTATTTTGCCTGCTCAAGAGCAAGTGTTACAGTTGTGATATCACAAACTTCTGTCGGTCCGTAGTACTGAATTGCACCCGGATATACGAAGCATGTGTTCTCTGCCCACTCGTCGCGATGAGCTTCGAAGTATTTGAATGGTTTTCCTTCAAGTTCAACGAGAGCTTTCTTGATAACCGGTTTGTCTTCGCCATGTCTTCTTTCGATGTTCATCATCTTTGTGATTGGCATACCGCCTGCAACCCATTCGTTAGCCGGCTGAGACAGGTTGGAAATCTTAGATAAATATCCGTTGTAACCGTACTGAATCAGCATGAATGCATTGTATCCTAATGAGTAGCAGTAGTCTGAGTCAAAGTTGGAAGGGAATGCACATCTTCCTTCGTATCCTAAGAAGTGGTGAAGTGCATTGAACTTACCTGTGTATGTACCTGCTGCTTTACGAGCTGCTAATTTGTCAGCTACAAGTGCAGAGAATAATTTTTCTGACTCGATAAGAGATACCTGTACGTTTCCGTGTGGGTCTCTTTCTAAGAATAACTGCTGCTGGATTGCCTGCGGAAGAATAGCAAATACTTCCATAGATTCTTTTGTCAATCCTTTTTCGATGAATGCATACTTGTCAGCCCATGTAGGAAGAGCATTGAACTCGTCTGCTTTGCTTCCTGCAAGAAGCTCGTTGATTTCTGAGATGAGTACGGAGAATTCAGGAACGAATTCAACTACACCTTCAGGAATGATAGCAACACCGAAGTTCATACCTTTTGCGGCTCTCTTTTCTACAGAGTCTGCAATGTAATCAGCAATCTGAGAAAGTGACATCTTCTTAGCTGCAACTTCTTCTGAGATTAAGCAGATGTTCGGCTGTGTCTCAAGCGCGCACTCAAGTGCAACGTGAGAAGCGCTGCGTCCCATAACTTTAACGAAATGCCAGTATTTCTTAGCAGAGTTAGCGTCACGCTCAATGTTACCGATGATTTCGCTGTATGTCTTAGTTGCTGTATCGAAACCGAAGGAGCACTCGATGTCTTCGTTCTTAAGGTCACCGTCGATTGTCTTAGGACATCCGATTACCTGTACGCCTGTGTTGTTTGCTGCGAAGTACTCAGCAAGAACAGCTGCGTTTGTGTTAGAGTCGTCACCACCGATGATAACAACAGCTGTGATGCCGTGTTTCTTACAAACTTCAGCGACAACTGCAAACTGCTCGTTTGTCTCAAGTTTGGTTCTTCCGGAACCGATGATATCGAAACCACCTGTGTTTCTGAACTGATTGATATATTCGTCGTCAAAAATTAAGTAGTCATCTTCAATAAGTCCGCTTGGGCCGCCTTTGAAACCGTAAAGAACGTTTTCAGGATTGGTTGCTTTTAAAGCATCGTATAATCCGCAAACAACGTTGTGTCCGCCAGGAGCCTGTCCACCGGAAAGGATAACACCTACAACCTGCTTCTTAGCTTCGGAAGTATTCTGGCCTTTCTGGAATGTGATTTCCTTTTTGCCGTAAGTATTCGGGAAAAGTGCTTTGATCTTTTCCTGATCAGCTACGCTCTGAGTATCTGCGCCTTCGTTTACACAAATATCTGCAATACCGTTTCTCAGCATTCCAGGAAGTTTCGGAGCATACTCATATCTTGCTGTTTGTAATGATGAAATTTTCATAACTACGTCTCCTTTTTTCATTTTTATTCAGAATAATTCTAATATATTTTATCAATAAAGTAAACCATTGTGTCAGGAAAAATGTTATAATTTGACTAACTATTCATATTGGCTTTGAATAGTTAGTTGGGAAGAGTCGATAAACGCGCATGCACGGGGATGATATTATGGAAAAAGACACAAGGCTCGTTAATATCTATCTTAAAATTCATAACAAGCGTCCGATTACGATAGATGATTTGCGCTATTTGGCAGAGCATGACCCGGAATGTTTTGAAAAAACATGTAAAAATGTTGTGTACAACCTTCCGCAGTCAAGGCCGATTATGGTTCCGGAGCCGGCACAGCGCAGCGAACTTGTCGCAAAAGAGCAGGATACGGTCGGAACACAGTTTGATGCGGTGGCAAACGGTGATGCATGGGATGCGCCGAGTCAATTTGATGCCCGTGCGGTTTTGCGCAATCTAAAGAAAATGGAGATTGGGAATACGCTTTTTACGGATGTGGATTTGGAACAGGTAAAGAATCTTCTCGGAAATCTTTACATGGAGCTTTTGTTCCCGCACAATGATGAGGAGGAATCGTTCTTTGATTTGATGTCGGAGGAAATACCGAGATTTGATTCAAAAGCATAGGTGCAGACAGAAAGGAGCAGAAAAAATGGAAAACAATTATACAGAGGAATATAAAGAATACGTTACATTTCATACGACATCGAAGGACGGCGCGGATTTAGAAATGGCTGTGATGGACGAATTTGATTATGAAGGCAGACATTATGTGGTTGGTGCGCTGATAAAGGATGACGAAATTCAGGAAGACGGGCGCTATATTTACCGTAGTATCATAACCGGGGATGAATTTACGGTGGAAAAAATCCGGAATGAAATAGACTATAATCGGATTGCACGGGCCTATATGGAGATGGAGGAGTAAATTGGTTTGAGTTTGAGGAACACTACCATAAAGATCCTCCGGAAGCAGACGACAGGGCGGCTTTTTTTCGGAGTTTGGAAAAGATAAGAAAGACAGAGAAGCCGGAAAAGATGGTAGACGCATCAGTGGTAAAACAGGTATATAATATCGGCAGTAAAATAGATGCGGGAGCTGATTATTACGGACTGCCTGCGGCTGAGTGACGAGAACGCGAGGAAGCTTGTAGAAATGTATGATAACGCTCAAATTTATTAAACGATAAAAATGAGAGAACGGACATATGCCCGTTCTCTTTTTATATTGTTTAGCCGCTCACAGAAGGAAGATTTCCCAGATTGTTGCTCTCGGTTCCGTCCGGGAGTGATTTCAGATATTCGGAATCTTTCCGGTGGGCTACACCGACACCTTTGATGTCGCCGGATTTTGCCATAGCAACGCCGTCTTCTTTGGAGACTCTCGAACCATCGGAGAGCTGGTAGCCTGAAATGCGTCCGTGCGATTTGACAAGGCCGACAATCTCTTTTGCGTCAGCTTTCGGTGTCGGGATTTCATCGAGTGCCGCATACGCGAGCTCAGAGCCGGCAGTTTTTCGTATGTTGTCGGCGTTTTCGGATTCGTTTGTATTTACATTCATGTGTTACCTCGCTTTTGAAAAATAATTTTTTCCGTTTCAAGTGACTGTTCTTATTATGTCTTATAAATGAATTTCCATACATGAACATCTTTTTCGCAAAAGGTCTTTGTGTTATACTGTGCACAAGGATTGCAAGGGAGGAAGATGTATGATTCGCGCTGTCATTTTTGATATGTATGAAACGCTCATTACGCACTATCACAGTGACGGTGCCTTGTATTTCAGCCCTCAGATGGCGGCGGATGCAGGCGCTGCGCTTGAAAAATTTCAGGCAATTTGGCGAGGTAAAGAGTGTGAGCGCACGGTCGGTAAGCTTTCCCTGGAGGAGACATTGACGCTTATATTGGAAGAGAGTCACGTTTTTTCGGAAGATTTAGTAAAAAAGATGGTAGATAAGAGAATTGCTACGGCAGAGGAATGTTTTCGGAATTTGCATCCGGAAATTGTTCCTATGTTAAATAAACTCAAAGAAAAAAAGATACGCATCGGACTGATCAGTAACTGTTTTTCGGAGGAGGCGCAGGTGATTCGTAGGAGTGTGCTCGCGCCGTATTTTGATGTGATGTGTCTCTCGTATGAGCTCGGAATGCGGAAGCCGGAGCCGGAGATATATCAGATGTGCGTCGGTAGACTAGGTTTAAGACCTAAGGAGTGTCTGTACGTTGGTGACGGTGGGAGTTGTGAGCTTGAGGCGGCCCGGCAGTTTGATATGATGGCTGTGCAGGCAACGTGGTATTTGGCACAGCGTGGGGATTGGCCGGCGAAGCGAAAAAAAGAGTTTGCAGAGGCAGCAAATCCGATGGATATCATCGGTATAATAGAGTAGAATGAGGAGATGATACAATGATAATAAGGCGTGCAACATTACAAGATATGGAAGGAATCAACAGATTACTCCGTCAGGTGCTAATGGTGCATCATAACGGAAGGCCGGATTTGTTTAAAACGGATGTAAAAAAATATACGGATGCGGAACTTGCGCAGATTATTGCGGATGATATGACACCAATCTTTGTCGGGGTGGAGGATGAAGCACCGGAAGGAGAGATTTTGGGCTACGCATTTTGTGTTTTTCAGCAGCACATAAATAACAATATTTTGACGGATGTAAAAACTTTATATATCGATGATTTATGTGTGGATGAAAACAAACGCGGAAAGCATATCGGGCAGCAACTTTATGAATATGTACTGGACTTTGCAAAGGAGCAACAGTGCTATAATGTTACGTTGAATGTCTGGTCCTGCAACGATGCGGCAATGAAGTTTTATGAGAAGTGCGGATTGGTTCCGCAGAAAGTCGGAATGGAAAAAATATTATAAAATCTTTTCGATGCAGTAAGATAAAACTAGCCAAAACCTACTATATTTGGTATAGTAAGAAGGTAAGGGAGGATTGTCTCGAGAGAGACAACGGAAATTGGTTATAGCAAAAGGATAATAAATAGTAATGGATGATAAGTTTTTCCTCAGGGATATACCGGTGGGACAGGCAATTACGCTTGCGTGTAAAATAGCAAGGCAGGAAAATGAAATAGAGTTCAGAGCCACGGTCACACAGGCGAATCCACAGTATATCGTGCTTGATATTCCAAAGGTGGAAGATAAACACCTGTCGTTTAAGGGGGTGACGACTTCTATCTTAACGGAGCGCGACGGCGGAGCATATGAGTTTACCCCTTGTAATGTTGTGTATTATAAGGGCACTTACATAGCACAGTGCGTGAATGAAGGGCGCAAGATTAATCGTCGTAAGAATTTCCGTGTCGGTATTAGTATTATCGGCAGTATGATTCGCGGCGGGGACAGTCCGGTTAATGTATATGTGCGTGATGTGAGCGCGAGCGGATTTTCTATCACAACAGAAAGAGAGCTGAACATCGGAGAAGAGATTACGGTCCGTTATACGGATATGGGAATTAAATTGTCTCTGACAGGTAATATTGTACGTATGGTAACGGAAGAAGAGGGGAAGAATATATACGGATGTAAATTGCTGCGTGAGAGTGAGGGAATTGCTCAGTATGTGCAGCAAAAGCAAAGAGATATTTTGAGAAAAAGAAATCGGTGATTTTTTTCAAAAAAATCAAAATTGCCTATTTACGAATCAACATTTACCCTTTATAATAGAGCAAGTGAAAAAATTTTGCCGGAGGAAAAGGATGAAAGCAGCGGGAAAATTACAGCTGAATCTTTTGTTAGAAGTAACAAGGGTTTCGTATTCCCTTTTTTCAGAAGTTCTTCCAAATTTAAAAGAATAGTTGTTTATAAAAAGTCAGTTACTTTCAGTGCTGGCTTTTTTCATGGGGTGCGAAAGTACCCGGATTCAAATCAGAGAAGAAGAAGGAGAGGCAAAGATGAGTAAAAGAGAAGACATCAAAAAGGTATTGATTATCGGTTCAGGACCAATCATTATCGGACAGGCATGTGAGTTCGACTATTCCGGAACACAGGCGTGTAAAGCATTAAAACAGCTTGGATATGAAATCGTTCTTGTGAATTCAAACCCGGCGACGATTATGACAGACCCGGACACAGCCGATGTGACTTATATTGAACCATTAAATGTAAAGAGATTAGAGCAGATTATTGCAAAAGAGCGTCCGGATGCGATTCTTCCGAACCTTGGTGGACAGTCAGGTCTCAACCTTTGTTCAGAACTTGCCAAAGAAGGTGTTCTTGATAAATATAATGTAAAAGTTATCGGTGTTCAGGTCGATGCGATTGAACGCGGTGAGGACCGTATCGAGTTTAAAAAGACAATGGACAGACTTGGCATTGAGATGGCAAGAAGTGAAGTTGCTTATACAGTAGAAGAAGCACTTGCAATCGCAGATAAATTAGGATATCCGGTTGTTCTTCGTCCGGCTTATACGATGGGCGGCGAAGGCGGCGGTCTTGTTTACAATGTGGAAGAATTAAAGACAGTTTGTGCGCGTGGTCTTCAGGCGAGTTTAGTAGGACAGGTTCTGGTAGAAGAATCTATTCTCGGATGGGAAGAATTGGAAGTCGAAGTTGTACGTGACTCCAAGGGACAGATGATCACCGTATGTTTCATTGAAAATATCGATCCACTCGGTGTTCATACAGGAGATTCTTTCTGTTCAGCTCCGATGCTTACAATCTCCGAGGAATGTCAGGCAAGATTGAAAGAGCAGGCGTTCAAGATTGTAGATGAGGTACAGGTTATCGGTGGTACGAACGTACAGTTTGCACACGATCCGGTTTCCGACCGTATTATTGTAATCGAGATTAACCCAAGAACGTCACGTTCTTCCGCACTTGCTTCCAAGGCGACAGGTTTCCCGATTGCACTCGTATCTGCGATGCTTGCATCAGGACTGACACTGGATGAAATTCCGTGCGGTGTAAACGGTACACTTGCAGACTACAAACCGGGCGGAGATTACATCGTTCTTAAATTTGCAAGATGGGCATTTGAAAAATTCAAAGATTCTCAGGACAAACTCGGCACACAGATGCGTGCGGTAGGTGAAGTCATGAGTATCGGTAAAACATACAAAGAAGCATTCCAGAAAGCGATCCGAAGCCTTGAAATCGGACGCTATGGTCTCGGTTTTGCAAAAGACTTTAATGAAAAGAGCAAAGAAGAACTTTTGAAGATGCTTCGTATTGCGACAAGCGAGAGACAGTTCATTATGTATGAAGCACTTCGTAAAGGTGCAACAGTCGATGAGTTATTCGAGCTTACAAAGATTAAAAAGTACTTCATCGAGCAAATGAAAGAGCTTGTGGAAGAAGAAGAACAGCTTCTTACAATGAAAGGTAGTGTTCCTTCTAAAGAAGTAATGGAAAAAGCAAAGAAAGACGGTTTTGCAGACAGATATTTGAGCAAACTTCTTGAAGTGTCTGAGGAGGAAATTCGCAAAGCGAGAATTTCTTATGGCATTACAGAGAGCTGGGAGCCGGTTCGCGTAAGCGGAACAGAGGATAAGGCATATTATTACTCAACCTACAATGTAGAAGATAAGACAACCGTATCAGATAAGCAGAAGATTATGATCTTAGGCGGCGGTCCGAACCGTATCGGACAGGGTATCGAGTTTGACTACTGTTGTGTTCATGCAGCATTTGCATTAAAGGAACTCGGATTTGAAACCATCATCGTTAACTGTAACCCGGAAACGGTTTCTACAGACTACGATACATCGGATAAGTTGTATTTCGAGCCTCTGACACTTGAGGATGTTCTCAGCATTTATGAGAAAGAAAAACCGGTCGGCGTAATCGCGCAGTTCGGCGGTCAGACACCGTTAAACCTTGCGGCAGACCTTAAGAAAAACGGCGTAAATATTTTAGGTACTTCACCTGAAATTATCGATATGGCTGAGGACAGAGATTTGTTCCGTAATATGATGGAAAAACTTGAAATTCCGATGCCGGAAGCAGGTATGGCTGTCGATGTTGAGGAAGCTCTTGAAATTGCCGAAAAGATCGGATATCCGGTTATGGTTCGTCCTTCCTACGTTCTCGGCGGACGCGGAATGGAAGTTGTCAATGAACCGGAAGCTTTGAAAAAATATATGGCGGCAGCAGTTGGTGTGACACCTGACAGACCGATTCTGATTGACCGTTTCCTGCGTCATGCAACAGAGTGTGAGGCGGATGCGATTGCGGACGGTAAGACGGCGTTTGTTCCTGCAGTTATGGAGCATATCGAACTTGCAGGTGTACATTCCGGAGATTCGGCTTGTATTCTGCCATCAAAGAATATCCCGGCGGAAACTGTGGAAACCATCAAAGAATATACAAGAAAGATTGCAGAAGAGATGGGTGTCTGCGGTCTTATGAATATGCAGTATGCGATTGAGGATGGTAAAGTATATGTACTTGAAGCAAATCCTCGTGCATCCAGAACAGTGCCTCTTGTATCAAAAGTATGTAATGTCAAGATGGTAAAACTTGCAACGGAAATTATGACAAGAGAACTGACAGGAAAATCTTCACCGATTGAGGGAATGAAGGAAGTAAAACCAGCTTACTACGGTGTAAAAGAAGCGGTGTTCCCATTCAACATGTTCCAGGAAGTTGACCCGGTACTTGGACCGGAAATGCGTTCGACAGGTGAAGTGCTCGGACTTTCCAAGAACGTGGGTGAAGCATTCTATAAAGCGCAGGAAGCAACACAGACAAAGCTTCCGAAGAAAGGAACTGTACTTATCAGCGTAAACCGCAAAGATAAACCGGAAGTGGTTGAGGTCGCAAAGAAATTTGCGGATTGCGGATTTGATATTATGGCGACAGGAAGAACTTATGAACTTCTGATTGAGAATGGTCTGAAAGCTACGCGTGTCAATAAGATGATGGAAGGAAGACCGAACATTGTCGATGAGGTGATGAACGGAAAAATCCAGCTTATTGTCAATACACCGAAAGCAACAGAAGAATCCAAGTTTGATGACAGTTACATCCGTAAGACGGCTGTTAAAGCGAGAGTGCCTTATTTCACAACGATGGCTGCGGCAAAAGCAACAGCTGAGGGTATCTACACAGTGCTCAAAGAAGGCAACAGCGAAGTAATGTCACTTCAGGAGATTCACGCAGCGATTGAGTAGTATAAAGTAAATGACAGGTGGTCGTAACCGCGAGGGCGGTTGCGACCTCTTTTGTTTGAGGGGATATTATATGTTTTTCTATTAGTATTTTACCTCTTTTGGTCAGTGGGGCATCAAGTTTTCAGCTATATTTTTAATTTTCAATAAATCTATCCGTATATTTTTGAGGGTATTTTTTTAAGAGGCAGATAGATTCTTGCTTTTGCAAATATATAGACGTTCTATTTCTTGTGTTTTTTGATATTTCATATTGTAAGGGAGTCATTTGAGGGGATTTTCTACGTCTATATATTCAGCTGACTATTTCTATAGACGAAATCACATCTTGAGAGTCAAGTATTTTGACAGATATAAATGAAGTTTTGAAGAGTTCTATCCGTATACGGAATAATTTCAATTCAAGGAAGACGGAGCAGCAATATAACAATAGTAATAAAAACACGGCAGGACTAAAAATCTTGTGAAAATAGAGCACGAATAGTATAATCACACTATACATAAACGGAGGAGGAACGCGACATGTCGCAGGAAGCAGTAAGAGAATATTTTGAGAGATACGGAATGGGAGATAAGGTCCGTATTCAGGACCATATAACAGATACAGTAGAGCATGCAGCGCAGGAGATTGGCTGTGAGCCGGCGAGGATTGCAAAAACGATGTCTTTTCGCTTAAAGGACCATCCGATTGTCATTGTGATGGCAGGTGATGCGAGAGTTCACAATGCCAAGTACAAAGCGCAGTTTCATGAGAAGGCGGCTATGGTGCATGGAGAAGATTTGGAAACGCTGATCGGTCATCCGCCGGGAGGGGTATGTCCGTTCTGTGTGAAAGAAGATGTAGAAGTATATTTGGATGTGTCGATGAAACGATTTACGGATGTGCATGCGGCAGCAGGAAGTCCGGAGGCAACCATCAACCTGACGATAGAAGAGCTGGAGAAATATTCGGGCATGATAGCCTGGGTTGATGTGTGCAAGGATTGGCGGGAAGACGAAGCGGTCTGAGAGTTTATAAAACAAGGAAAGAGAGAAATTACATGAAAATCGTCATAGCAATGGACTCGTTCAAGGGTAGTATGACATCCATGGAATCCGGACTTGCGGCGAAAGAAGGAATTCTGAGAGTACTGCCTGAGGCGGAGGTGGTTGTCTGCCCCTTGGCAGACGGCGGCGAAGGAACAATGGAGGCGCTGGCGGATGGGCTCGGCGGGGAAATGCGTTCTGTGAAAGTCTCCGATCCGCTCGGACGCGTAATTTTGGCCCAATATAGTATAGTGTCGGAACCGAAAACAGGGATAAAAACTGCGGTCATCGAGATGGCGCAGGCAGCAGGGCTTACGCTACTTTCGGAGAAGGAACGCAATCCATATATAACCACGACGTATGGTGTCGGAGAAATGATAGTTGATGCCATAGGGCGCGGATGCAGAAACTTTATTCTTGGAATCGGCGGAAGTGCAACAAACGATGGCGGTATGGGAATGCTTCAGGCGCTCGGCTATCGCTTTTTGGACAAAGACGGCAGGGAACTTACCGGCGGAGCAGAGAGCCTTGGAAAGGTATATGAAATCAGCGATAAAAATAGATTGCAGGAGCTTTCGGTGTGCCAGTTTCGGATTGCATGTGATGTGGAAAATCCGCTCTGCGGACCAAATGGTGCGACATATATTTATGCTCCCCAGAAAGGACTTGATGCAGGCGATTGTGCCAAGGTGGATGCTGCGATGGCATCGTATGCGGATGTGGCAGAGCGGTTTGGCAAAAAGGCGTGCAGAAACATTCCGGGAGCAGGAGCAGCTGGAGGAATGGGATTTGCGTGTTTAAATTTCTTGGACGGTGAGCTTGTAAGAGGTGCGGAGCTTGTGATGCAGGTGACGCGGATTGAGGATGATATGGAAGAAGCAGATATTTTTATCACCGGAGAAGGTCGGATGGACGCGCAGACGGCCATGGGGAAGGCACCGATGCTGGCAGCGCAGAGGGCAAAGCAACACGGATGCAGAGTGTATGTTTTTGCAGGACAAATGGCGCATGGCGCGGAGCAATGTCTGGAAAACGGCGTGGATGAAATCTATGCAATTACACCGGAGGGGATGAGTATGGAGATTGCGATGAAAAAAGAAATTGCCCGGAAGAATATGGCAGAAATGGTCAGCCGGGTGTTTAATGTGAAAGGAGATATGATATGAGTGTACCGATTATAGGAGGAGCTGACGGACCGACTTCCGTATTTATTGCAGGAAGATTGGGCGGCGGATGGATTAATATATTCGGATTAGGCATTGTGATTGCAATTTTAATTCCAAATATCATTTATGCGATAAAATTCCGCGGCACAGAAAATAAATGCACGAACAAGGTAATGAATGTACTTGAGCAAATCGGAAGATACGGATGTATGATTTTGCTTGTGCTTGAGATAGGAGGAAAAGGATTCGGGTTTGCTTCCGTTACTGTATTTTTAACCTATTTAATAGGGAATGCGGCGTTGCTTCTTATGTACTGGATTGTTTGGATTCTTTACTTTATCGGGCAGGGTAAGTGGAAAAGCATCGCGCTGGCGGTCTTGCCGACGCTGATTTTTATCCTCAGCGGAGTGACATTGCAATATGTGCTGCTTGTCATTTGGGGCGTGATTTTTGGCGTTTCGCACTTATATGTAACATGGCAGAATGTGAAATAGTGTGGTATAATAAGATATTAAACTTGTGTGGCAGACAGAAGGAGCAGAAAGATGAAAACATGTTTTAATAAAATGAAAATACAGCTATTCAAACTTATATTCGGGATGTTACTTGTATGCATGGGGATGATGATTCCGCAGGATGTACAGGCGGTAGAATTTCTGTATACGGCGGACGGAGTATGGGAGTTTGTTGTGGAAAACGGAACAGCAACCATTTGTAATTATTCCCATCCGCAGGGGGAGTCTTGGGATGTGGTGATCCCGAAGACGGTTACAAGCGGAGGGATGACATATACTGTGGCGAAGTTGAATGCATATGTGTTTAAAAATGATGTTTCGCTTACATCTGTGGTCATACCCAATACGGTAAAGTACATCTCACAAGAAACATTTCATAATTGTAACGCTATGACGAGTGTGACGTTTGAGGAAGGTAGTCAGCTCGAGACGATTGGCGACTATGCATTTGGTACCTGTCGTAGTCTTACCCGGATAGAGATTCCGGCTTCTGTGGTGACGCTTGGTAAAAGTGCATTTGATTCGTGTAACTTACTGGAGAGTGTGACGTTTGAGGAGGGGAGCCGGCTTGAGACCATAGGGAATGGTGCATTCAACAGCTGTAAAATTAGGGAGGCAAAACTCCCGCTAAGTCTTAAGACGATAGGAAGTAGTGCTTTTCATGGGTCTCTACTTACAAGCATAGAGATTCCTGCAAGTGTGACATCCATCGGGAGCTCGGCGTTTGAGGCGAGCGCCTCTCTGACAAGTGTAACGTTTGCACAGGGAAGTAGCTGTAAGACGATTGGTGACCAGGCGTTTTACGGAGTACCAATAACAAGTATAGAGATTCCGGCATCGGTCGAAACAATAGAGGCTCAGGCGTTTAATCGTTGTCAGGCGCTTACATCGATTACATTTGCAGAAGGAAGTAAGCTTACCACTATCGGAGAAAAGGCATTTTATTATTCGACAGCATTGACGGAGTTCACGCTCCCGTCGTCTGTGACAACAATAGAAAATAGTGCATTCGAAGGCTGTACGGCGTTGACAACCTTCACGATTCCGAAGAATAGCAGGCTTGAAACCATCGGAGATGGTGCATTTAGCGGAGTGACGAAGGTAAAAGAAATTTATTTTCCGCCGACACTAAAAACGATTGGAACGAATGCATTTCGATTTTCGCATGTGGAACAATTCGAACTTCCTTCGGGGCTTACCACTATCGGAGATGAGGCATTTACCGGAAATGACGAAGATGTGATTGTGATTCCGCCGAGTGTGACAACCATAGGCACCGGTGCATTTTCTTCCAACAACAATCTTGATGTATTCTATTATCCGGAAGAACTTGCGGATCAGGTTGAGGTAGTATTGAAACGTGAGTATTATAAGGGGGCGTACGGCGAGTATACCGTTTCCGATACCAATCCACCGGTTGTAACCATTACATATACGGGCACGGTTCCGAGTGATGTGGAGGTTCCGGCTGTGATTCCGGGAATTGAGGATGCACAGATTCAAGTGGGCAATATCACGGCCCCACAGTCTGTTTTCAGTGCCGGCTGCGGAACAAAGCTGTTATCAGAACTTAGCGGACAGCTTCCGTCCGGATACAGCTTTAAAGAGCCTTCGACGGAGCTTGTGGCAGGAGAGGATAAGGTTTGTCAGGTATCCTGCACAAGTAACGGACAGACATATACATTCAATACAACTATTAAGGTAGCAGCCCATAATGAAAATAAGACGGTGCTTGTTACAAAAGAGATTGACATTTTGCCGACCTGCACGGAGGATGGGGCAGGTCATACAGAGTGTGAGGTTTGTCATGCAGTTGTGAATGTGAATCTTGCGGTGCCGGCGACCGGACATCTCCACACAGCGCTTATTAATTCAAAGTCAGCGACATGTCAGGGGGCAGGTTATACCGGAGATACAAAGTGTACAGATTGCGGTCAGACGATTCAGAAGGGTAACAGTATTGCGATGATTCCTCATACGTGGGACGCAGGCGTTGTGACAAAACAGGCAACATATGCAGAGCAGGGAATTAAGACTTATACCTGTACTGCATGTAAGTTGCAGAGAACAGAGCCGGTCGCAAAGAAGAATGCGGGTGCGAAGGTTACAGATGCAAAGACTAAGGCTGTTTATAAAGTAAAAAGTGTAACTGCTTCCGGAGGAACGGTTACTTATGTGAAATCTACGAACAAAAAAGCCAAAGAAATTAAGATTCCTGCAACGGTCAAGATTGACGGTATTGTATTTAAAGTAACGGCCATTGAGAAAAATGCTTTCAAGAAACATAAATATTTGAAAAAAGTCACCATCGGAAGCAATGTAAAGACCATCGGTGCGAATGCTTTTTATAATTGTACGAAGCTTAAGACGGTCAGTCTCGGAAAAAATGTTACAACCATCGGAGACAAGGCATTTTATAAGTGTACAGCCCTTACAAAGATTACGATTCCGTCCAAGGTTAAGAAAATCAGTAAGGCGGCTTTTTACGGATGTAAGAAATTAAAATCTGTTACCATCAAAACAACGAAACTTACCTCTTCAAAAGTCGGTTCAAAGGCATTTAAGGGTATTAAGTCTACGGCGACAATCAAGGTACCGAAGAAGAAATACAGTGCATATAAGAAGTTACTTAAGAAAAAGGGCGTCAGCGCAAAAGCAAAATACAAAAAGTTCTAATACAGATAGGTGTACAGATACGCAGGAAGGAGGACGTTTATGGGAGAACGCAAAAAATGGGAAGATTTGAATCTTTGGGATAGTCAAAGACTTGTCTATGTAACGGAGAACATGCAGGAAGTATTGCAGGCTCTTGTGTCGAATATGAGAACGGGTGTCGGTCTGTTTGAACTCAAAACGGAGGATATTAAAGTACTGTATTTGAATCAGGCATTTTTCGACCGTGTCGGAATCGGCAAAACGAATTTCCCGGAAATTCCTGCTCCTGTCAGAGAATGTGTGCAGGCAGGAAAGGTGCTGGAACAAAAAATTCAGATTAAACGGCCTGATGGGACAATTGTTTGGTTTGCGGTAAAACAGGCTCCGATTACGAATCCGAGCACAGAGGGAAGAGTGGTTCTTCTGATTATGCGTGATATCACGGATAAGATTGAAAACGAGCAGAAGATGAAAGAGCTTGAGAAGATGAATGAAGAGCTCATGATGAGAGAGGCGCGTTATCGCGTGCTGGCAGAGACCGTGCAGGGGATTTTGTTTGAATATTTCCCGAAACAGGATACGATGGCGTTCTCTTACAATCTTCCGCATAATAAGAAAACACGAGAGATTACCGGGTACAGCTCTTATGCAAAGAAAAACCCGATTGTACACAGTGACCATCTCCCGGCATTTACACGGGTGCTACAGGGGGCAGTTGCTGCGGAGAGAGAGGGTGAACTGGAATATCTCTCTGCGATTTCAGGAGGCGGATATCGTTGGCACAGAGCATATTATAAGAGTGTGGTCGGCGTGGACGGAAAAGTGGCGAGTGTCATGGGAAGAATTACGGACATCCACGCAGAAGTGCTTGAGAGAGAAAAAATGAATTATCAGGCGCAGATTGACGGACTGACAGGTTTGTATCGCAAAGAAATCGTGTTTGACAAGATGACAGAGTTTGTGAAAGAAGCGCCGGAAGCGGAATTTTATTTCAGCCTGATTGATTTGGATGATTTTAAAGCAATCAATGACCAGTACGGACATCAATATGGGGATAAGGTGCTGAAAGAGGCAGCAGACACTATTCTTGATATATATGCTGAGGACTCTATTGTGGGACGCTTCGGCGGTGATGAGTTTATAGCGCTCACCAAAAATGTAATGAAAAATGATGTGATGCGCAAAGCAGGAGAACTGATTGACAAGGTGCCTTGCAGCGTCGGTATTGTTCCTTGGGAAAAAGGAATGGATGTGACAGATATTTTTGATTGGGCAGATGACAATATGTATGAGGCAAAGCGAAACGGAAAAGGTTCCGTCTGCTTTAATGTTCTTCAGCCAAGAAAAACAGCAGAGGTAGCAGAGGAGAAATGACGGAAGAACTGATTGCGTATTACAACAAATTTAATGAAGATAAAAGACTGTTATCGCGCCACGGACAGGTGGAGTATATCACCTCCATGAAATACATACACAAGTATTTGGAGGGGCGTGAGAATCCGTGTATTCTGGATGTTGGTGCAGGGACAGGCCGTTATAGTGTGGCGCTGGCGGAGGAAGGTTATGATGTGACGGCGGTGGAGCTTGTCAAAAGTAATCTGGGCGTTTTAAAAAAGAAGGGCAGCAGTGTTAAGGCGTATCAGGGCAACGCCATGAAGCTTTCGCGCTTTGCGGATGATAGCTTTGATTTGACGCTTGTTTTCGGACCGATGTATCACCTGCATTCTTTTGAAGACAAATGCAAAGCATTGTCCGAGGCAAAGCGTGTGACAAAGCCCGGCGGTGTGATACTTGTAGCTTACTGCATGAATGATTACAGTGTGCTTACTTACGCGTTTCGGGAGGGGCACATTTTAGAAAGTGTCGAAAAGGGATTGCTGACGGAAGATTTTCAATGCAAACCGGAGGCCAACCCTCTTTACAGTGTAGTCCGTATAGAAGAAATCAATCGGATTAATGAAGCGGTAGGACTTTCCAGGATACAGATTATTGCGGCGGACGGACCGGCGGACCATATGAGACCGGTCATCAATGCGCTTAGTGAGGAGGAATTTGCGTGGTTTGTTAAATACCATCTTTCCACTTGCGAAAGACAGGATATGATAGGCGCAAGTTCCCACACGGTCGACATTTTGTCGGTAGAATAAAAAAAAAGCAGTCCTCTTGGGCTGCTTTTTTTGGAGCGGGGTATGAAAACAATTGCACATATTTATACAGACTTTCCGGAAAAATTCGGAATACCGAGACAGAGCGGTCTCGTGGAGGGCGCGATAGGGAAAATCATATTTGAGCCGGAGTACAGAGTGGCTGAGGCAGTTAGGGGACTGGAAGCATATTCACACATCTGGGTTTTGTGGAAGTTTTCCGAGAGTGAGCGTAAGGAGTGGTCACCGACGGTAAGACCACCGCGGCTCGGAGGAAATAAGCGTATGGGTGTATTTGCAACACGGTCGCCGTTTCGTCCGAATCCAATCGGGCTATCTTCTGTTCGGCTTGAGAGAGTTGAGCTCGACGAAAAATTCGGGCCGGTGCTCTGGGTATCGGGAGTGGACATGCTTGACGGGACACCGATATATGATATCAAACCATATTTGGCGTACTGTGACAGTCATGCGGAGGCTCTGTGCGGTTTTGCGGATGAGGTAAAGGAGCATGCGCTTAAGGTGACATTTGACGAAGGCGTCGAGGCTGCCATGAGCAGAGAAGAACTGCAGACAATATGCGAAATTCTCTCGCAGGATCCGCGCACGGCGTATGTGAATGACGCGGAGCGGGAATGGGGACTTGCGTACGGTAATTACAATATCAAATTTAAAGTAAATGACAAGGAACTTCGCATTGTGGAAGTGAGGTGCAGAACATGACAAAAAAGAATATGGTACTCGGTATTTTGGCTCATGTTGACGCCGGAAAAACAACATTGTCAGAGCAGCTTCTTTTAAAAAGCGGCGGAATACGTAAGGCGGGCCGCGTGGACCACGGGGATTCTTTTATGGATACCGATGCACAGGAGCGTGAGCGCGGAATTACCATTTTTTCCAAGCAGGCGATTTTGAGATTCGGAGAGACATCTTTCACTCTCTTGGATACGCCGGGACATGTTGATTTTTCGGCGGAGATGGAGCGAAGTCTTCAGGTGCTCGATTATGCGATTCTGATTGTGAGCGCGGCGGATGGGGTGCAAGGACATACGGAGACACTATGGAGTCTTTTGAAAGAATATCAGGTGCCGACCTTTGTTTTTGCCAACAAAATGGATCAGCCCGGAATGGAGAGGGAACGTGTTTTTCGAGACATAAAAGAAAATCTGAGCGGAGATTGTGTTGACTTCTCGTTAATGGAAAGTAATCCGGAAGCGTTTTTTGAAGCTGTGGCAACGGCAGATGAGGAGATGCTGGAAGAGTTTTTGGCATCGGGACAGATAGAAAAAGAACGTATTGTCCGTGCGATTGCGGAGAGAAAACTTTTTCCGTGTTTCTTTGGTTCTGCGCTGAAAGATGAAGGAATCGAGGAACTGTTGGAGGGAATTTCCTCATACAGTCGAGAGCCGGTGCGAGGTTCCGCATTTGGTGCAAGGGTGTTTAAAATAACGCGTGACGGGGCGGGAAACCGACTCGTTCATATGAAGATTACAGGTGGAAGCCTTAAAGTAAAAACGATGTTAGCGAGTGCTAACTGGGAGAAGGAAGAAAAGGTAAATCAAATCAGGATTTATCACGGAGATAAATTTGAACCGGCGGATGAAGTGACAGCCGGACAAATCTGTGCAGTAACGGGATTAAGTTATGCGCTTGCAGGAGAAGGGCTTGGTATTGAGGAACAAAAAACAGTACCTTATCTGGAACCGGTGCTTTCCTACAAAGTGTTTGGACCGAAGGAGATGGATGCACATACGGTAATTGCTAAGCTGCACATTTTGGAAGAAGAACACCCGGAACTTCATATCTCTTGGGATGAAGAACTTTCGGAAATCCGTGCCCAGCTTATGGGGGATGTGCAGATAGAGGTACTTCATCGCATGATTCTTGACAGATTCGGTTTTGAGACGACGTTCGATGAGGGAGATGTCGTGTATCGTGAGTCGATTGAGACGGTAGTGGAAGGTGTCGGACACTTTGAACCGCTCCGCCATTATGCGGAGGTACATCTTATCATGGAACCGCTCCCGCGTGGAAGCGGTCTCGTCTTTGCGACGGATTGCAGGGAGGATGACCTGGCACTTAATTGGCAGAGACTCATACATGTACATTTGAAAGAAAAGCAGCATCGGGGCGTACTGATTGGCGCACCGATTACAGATATGAAAATCACGCTCGTTGCAGGCAAAGCGCATACGAAGCATACGGAAGGCGGCGATTTCCGTCAGGCGACGTACCGTGCAGTACGTCAGGGACTGATGCAGGCAAAGAGTGTTCTGCTCGAGCCGTATTACGCATTCCGGATTACCGTGCCCGCAGATATGGTCGGACGTGTGCTCGCAGATATGGAGCGCATGGGAGGCAGCTTTAAGCAACCGGATATACAGGGGCAGCAGGCACTGATTTGCGGAAGGGCGCCTGTTTCCGCCTCACGCAATTATGCGAGGGAGATTGCGTCTTTTACGGGAGGAAGAGGAAGGATTCTTCTGACACCGGAAGGATATGATGTCTGCCACAATACGGAGGAAGTGCTCGATAAAAAATGTTACGATCCTTTGCGCGATGTGCGAAACTCGTCGGATTCTGTTTTTTGTCAGCATGGCAGCGGTTACATTGTGCCGTGGGATGAGGTGCATCAGCATATGCACATAGAGAGCGTCCTTGCGGAACGCAAAAAGAATGAGTTCGATGAGGGAACCATTGCGCGCCTGAAGCGTGAGGCAGAGATGCGCAGCGCCAAAAAAGAAGAAAAGTTCGGCGCGGCAGATGAAGAACTGAAAGCAATTTTTGAAAGGACATACGGAGCGCCGAAGCAGAGAGCAGTGTCTGCACCCCGCACTGTGACAGCACAAAAACAGGCGACAGAAGAGTGGAAAAAGAACCACGCCTCCAAGCCGCACAAAGTTTTGGAGGAGTATCTGCTTGTGGACGGATACAACATTATTTTTGCGTGGGAGGAGCTCAAAGAGTTAGCAGAGGCTAACATTGATGCGGCGCGAGGGAAACTGATGGACATATTGTGCGACTATCAGGGATTTAAAAAATGCCGTCTTATTGTTGTCTTTGATGCATATAAAGTAAAGGGTGGCATCGGTGTAGTACAGAAATATCACAATATCGAGGTTGTTTACACCAAAGAGGCGGAAACAGCGGATATGTATATTGAGAAGGCTGCGCATAATATCGCAAAGGGGGACTACCGTGTGACAGTTGCAACATCGGACGGGCTGATTCAGCTCATTGTTTGGGGGCAGGGATGTCTTCTGTTATCGGCGCGTGAACTGAAAGAAGAGATTGCGCGTGCCAAGGAACAGATGCGTCAGGAGTACACAGAGAAAAGAACGGAAGCGACCAACCGAATGGGTGATATATTGAAAGACTTGTATTAACTGTTTGTTAAAAAAAGCCGATATATATATGAAATTATTTTACATACTATTGATTCAAGGAGGAATATTCTAAATGGGAGCAATTTTAAACTTTTTCAATTCTTTATTATCACAGTTACCTAATGTGATTTTTGCTATTTTACTTTTGCTTGTTGCATTTGTTGCGGCTTCAATTGTAAAATCACTTGTTAAAAAGCTGTTAAAGGCTGTTAAAGCAGACAGTTGGCTGAGTAAATTCGGTATAAAAGATGCGACAACGGGAAGTCCGGTGGATTTTGTTGCAAAACTTGCTTATTTTATTACATTTTTATTGTTTTTACCGGGAGTCCTTGACAGACTCGGAATGCAGAGTGTTTCTGCTCCGATTACGAACATGGTCAATGCATTCCTTGGATTTGTTCCAAACATGATTGCAGCTATCATCATTATTGCAGTCGGCGTATTTGTGGCTAAAATTGTAAAAGAACTTCTGATTCCTGTGTTGAAGGCGATTAAAGTGGATGCGCTTCAGGAAAAAGCAGGTATTGATGCAGAAGAAAAAACATCTTTCTCTACAATTATAGCAAATGTTGTTTACGGAGTTATCATTCTTGTTGTGATTACAGCTGCACTGGAACAGTTGGGAATTGCAGCGATTTCTAATCCGGCAAATGTTGTGGTTGCAAAAGTGTTCGAAATGATTCCGAACGTACTCGGTGCGATTATCATTATTGCGATCGGCGTATTTATTGCAAAACTTGTTTCTACGTTGCTCGAGACTTTACTTGCGGGTGTCGGTGCGGATACATTGCTTGAAAAAGTGACAGGTGAGAAAAAGAAACTTTCGCTTTCCAAGGTAATTGGTGTTGCTGTAAAATATGTTCTCGTTATCGTGTTTATTGTGCAGGGGGTTAATGTTTTGAACCTTCCGATTTTAACGAATATCGGAGCAGCAATTATTTCTTATATGCCTGCAGTTCTCAGTGCAATCATCATTGTTGCAATTGGTATGTTTGCGGCAGGAGCGGCAGAGGGTGCTGTCCTTAAGAAAAAACAGGATGCGAAAGCAATGGGACTTGCAATTAAAGTTGCAATCTATGTTATTACAGCATTTGTATGCCTGAGTCAGTTAGGTGTTGCTAAGACAATTGTAGAAACAACCTTTATACTGATTGTTGCAGCTGTATGTGTGGCATTTGCAATTGCTTTTGGTGTTGGCGGACGTAAATTTGCTGCAGACAATCTCGAGAAACTTGAGAAGAAACTTGAAAATAAGGATAAATAGTAATTTATATATAGTATGTAAAATATATTGGTCTGAGGAAAATACATAATTTTAAAGAATGAAAGAGCATGCCACAGGATATTGCATTTTGGGGCGTGCTCTTTTAATATAGAAGCAGACGATGAAAATAGCTTGGGAGGAAAGGTATGATTCAGGATATAGCACCACATAAATTTCATGTCGAATTTTATAATTACGCACCGCAGGCATCGGATTATGTACTTGCATTTTTTAAAGGGCAGCTTCTGTTAAGAAAACAGGATACGATTGATTTTTTGTGTTTGTCCGAGTGTCCGGCCATGTGTGCGGAAAAGATGGTGTACTTGTTTTCGATAGATGAATTGCGTTTTTTTTATTGGCAGCTGGACGAAGATGGGCTGGAAGGTTTTTTGCAGCGCGGTTTTCGACTCGCAAACAGACGGGATTTTAGAACGCTTACTCCGAAGCATCTGGCGTTTGCCGCGGTTACGGCCTGCATGCTTGATGGATGGTATTCGTCAAATCGTTACTGTGGACGCTGTGGTAAGAAACTCATTCACGATGGAAAAGAGAGGATGATGCGTTGCCTGGATTGTGATAATCGCATTTATCCGCGTATTAATCCGGCGGTTATTGTTGCTGTGACAAGTGAGGGTAAACTTCTGCTTACCAAATACCGGGGTAGAGAATACAAAAATTATGCGCTTGTGGCAGGATTTACGGAAGTCGGGGAGTCCTTCGAGGATACGGTTCGCCGTGAGGTGAAGGAGGAAGCAGGACTTTCGGTGAAAAATATCCGCTATTTCGGCTCACAGCCGTGGGCGTTTGCGGACAATATACTTGCAGGATATATTTGTGAGGTGGACGGAAGTGAAGAAATCAAAATGGATGAGGAAGAACTTTCCTGTGCCTGCTGGATTTCACGGGATGAGATTTCGGTGGAGTATACTGACAGCAGCCTCACCAACGAGATGATATGTGCATTTAAAAATAAAAAATATTGATGTTTTTTCGCTTGTCTTTTACAGGGGAAATGGTAAAATATAAGTAGTATTGGAAGTAAGAGAGAAAGGGTTACCATTTTATGTTTGACTTTAAGTTTGATTGGGCCAAATCAATGGAAACGGGGATAGAGGATGTCGATACACAGCACAAACAGTTGTTCAAAATCGGTCGCGATATTGAGCAGCTTCTTCGTATTCAGTGTATCGGAGTGACAGACAAGCAGCTTCTTGATATTGTCTGTGAATTGAGGGATTTTACCGGATATCATTTTTATGTGGAAGAGCGTATGATGGAAGAGATGTGCTATGCGCGCATTACCGAACACAAGAAGTTTCACAAGAGATGTTCGGACTTTATTATGAATCTGGATCTTCCTAAGATTAAGGAAGAGCCGGTGAAACAGCTTCAGAAAATACGTGATGAAGTACAGGAATGGATTATGAATCACGTGCTTAGTGAAGATTGTAATATGACAACTGCATATAAGAAGTATCAGAAAGAGGAAGAGGAGAGAGCCAACAAGGTTGAAATTCCTGTGGAAGAGAAATACGGACGCTTCCTCAAAGAATATGATGTTGTGAAGATTTATCTTTATAAGAATCAGGACCACAAGGGACATCTTGTGGCGGTGTTTAAAGAGGCTACCAAAGAGCTGTGCAGACTGTCCGCGCTGGAGCGCAATCTTTATTTTGCGGATGTTGCCAAGGCAGCAAATGCCATCAAGAAATGCTACAAGCCGGATGCCATTTGCTATATGGATCTTGAGGATATAGGAGACGAGCTTGTATCCCATATCATTCCGAAGTACAAAGAGGATGGGAATTACGGTGTGCAGCCGGTGATTGATCCGGATGCAGAGTACAGCAATGCGGCGAGATATGATGCGATTTATGAAAAATTGAAAAATGCGTTATAAGATGAAAGTTGTATGGAACTAATTTTCCATGCAACTTTTTTTTGCGGGCGGAATGTGCTATACTGAGAAAGGATTTTGGTTCATTAAGACGAAAGAAAGAAGGCAATGATATGTACAATCCGAGCTCTATGAGGGCAGAAGAGTTTATAAATCACGAGGAAGTGTTGGCAACGCTTGCGTATGCACAGGAGAATAAGAGCAATGCAGAACTGATTGACCGTATTCTTGATAAGGCACGTGAGCGTAAAGGATTGTCGCATCGGGAAGCGGCGGTGTTACTTGATTGCGACATACCGGAGAAAAATGAAGAAATCTGTGCACTTGCCAGGCAGATTAAAGAGGATTTTTACGGAAACCGCATCGTTATGTTTGCACCGCTTTATTTATCGAATTATTGTGTAAACGGATGTGTGTATTGTCCGTATCATATGAAGAACAAGCATATTGCGCGCAAGAAACTGACGCAGGAAGAGGTCAGAGCGGAAGTGATAGCGCTACAGGATATGGGACATAAACGGCTGGCACTTGAGGCGGGGGAGGACCCGGTAAACAATCCGATTGAATATATTTTGGAATGCATTGATACGATTTACAGCATCCATCATAAGAATGGTGATATTCGCCGTGTTAATGTCAACATTGCGGCGACGACGGTGGAAAATTATCGCAAGCTTAAGGATGCAGGTATCGGAACTTATATTTTGTTTCAGGAAACATACCATAAGGAAAGCTACGAAAAGTTACATCCGACAGGACCGAAGCATGATTATGCTTATCACACGGAGGCGATGGACCGTGCGATGGAGGGTGGTATCGATGATGTAGGACTCGGTGTTTTGTTTGGGCTGGAGCTCTACCGCTATGAATTTGCTGCGCTTCTGATGCATGCGGAGCATTTGGAGGCGGTGCATGGAGTCGGACCGCATACAATCAGTGTTCCGCGCCTGAAACGCGCGGAGGATATCGACCCGGATACATTTGATAACGGTATTGATGATGACACCTTTGCCAAAATTATTGCATGCATCCGTATCAGTGTTCCGTACACAGGAATGATTATCTCCACACGCGAGAGTCAGGCGTGCAGAGAGAGGGTACTTTCGCTCGGTATTTCGCAAATCAGCGGAGCATCCAAAACAAGTGTCGGCGGTTATGCAAATGAGGAACCGGAGGAAGAAAACAGCGAACAGTTTGATGTCAGTGATAAACGTACGCTTGACGAAGTGGTTCGCTGGCTGATGGAGATGGATTATATACCGAGCTTTTGTACGGCTTGTTACAGAGAAGGCAGAACGGGTGACCGTTTCATGGAGCTTTGTAAAAGCAGACAGATTCAGAACTGCTGTCATCCGAACGCGCTGATGACATTACAGGAATATCTGACGGACTATGCGACGGAAGATACGCGCCGTATCGGAGAGGCGATGATTCAGAAGGAACTTTTGAATATTCCGAAAGAAAACGTCAGAGAAACCGTAATAGAGAAACTGGAAAGAATCAAGGACGGAGAACGGGATTTTCGTTTTTAGTTCGCTGTCAATAGTTATAGATGAGGAATAGACGAAAATGGGATTAAATGAAACTCCTTCAGCCAATCGGGTGAGTATTGGTTTTTTCGGAAAAAGAAATAGCGGAAAATCAAGTCTTGTCAATGCAGTTGCAAGTCAGAGTCTTGCAGTTGTCTCGGATGTTCCGGGGACGACGACGGACCCTGTGTCAAAATCCATGGAGCTTTTGCCGGTCGGACCGGTGCTTTTGGTAGATACAGCGGGGGTTGATGACGAGGGTGAGCTCGGAATGCTGCGCATCGAGAAAACGTACCGTGTGCTTCACAAGACAGACGTTGCGGTGCTCGTTACGGATGGAAGCTTGGAGGTATCCGAGGAGGAAAGAAAGCTCGCAGATGATTTGAAAGACAGAGAGATTCCGTTTCTGGTTGCAGTCAACAAGTCAGAACTTCTGACGAAGGAGCAAAAAGAGCAATGGAGCGATTTTTGTGCAGAGCAGACGCACATATTTGTAAGCGCCAAAGAGCATACGGGAATTGAGGAGTTAAAAGTTGGCATAGGGAACCTTGCCCGGGCGGAGAAAAAGCAGCGACCGCTTGTTTCGGATCTTGTGGAGAGGGGAGATCTTGTAATTCTTGTGACACCCATCGATGCTTCGGCACCGAAAGGAAGGTTGATTCTTCCGCAGCAGCAGACGATCCGAGAGCTGCTTGATGTAGGAGCGATAACGATGGTGGTACAGCCGCAGGAACTTGCCCGCGCACTTGAGGTGGCAGCGGTCAAACCGAAACTGGTTATCACGGACAGTCAGGTGTTCGGAAAAGTGAACAAACTGGTTCCGGAGGATATCCGGATGACATCGTTTTCTGTTTTGTTTGCAAGGTATAAAGGTATCTTGCGGGATGCGGTAGACGGCGCCCGCATGCTGGATGTGCTTCGGGATGGCGATACGGTGCTTATTTCGGAGGGATGTACACATCACAGGCAGTGCGGTGATATCGGCTCAGAGAAACTTCCTGCGTGGATATTGAAACACACAGGAAAAGACATCCGTTTTGTATGGACAAGCGGAACGGAATTTCCGGAGGATTTGTCGGCGTACCGTCTCGTGATACATTGCGGAGGATGCATGCTCACAGACAAAGAGATGAGTTACCGGAGCGGTGTGGCGAAGAGACAGCAGATAGCGATGACTAATTACGGGACGGCTATTGCACATATGAATGGTATTTTAGAACGGAGTATAAATTTGAAATGAGTCCGAAAAACAAAGATATGAAGTGGGATAAACTGGATAATACGGCATTGCTTTTTCCTGTGATAGCCAATGAGAGCATGAGCAGTGTGTATCGCATTTCCGTGACGCTTACGGAAGAGATTCAGCCGGTGATGTTACAACAGGCACTTGATCATGTGCTTGGGTTGTTTGACATATTTCATGCGAGGATGCGTCGGGGAATGTTCTGGTATTACTTTGAAACGAATACAAGACCGGCGCCGCGTGTAAGGGAGGAGACGTCCTATCCTTGCTTGTATATTCCGCCATACCAGAATAATAATTATCTGTTTCGTGTGACTTATTATCGGAAACGGATAAATCTGGAAGTGTTCCATGTTCTTACAGACGGTATGGGTGCAATTACATTTTTTAGGGAGCTGATTTATAAGTACCTGCGTCTTACGCATCCGAATCTTACAGAGAAGCTCGGAGACGGTCTTTGCAGTGATACCTCTTTGAACAAAGAAGACAGTTACATTAAAAATTACACCGGGAAAAAATTAAGTAAAAAATATAAGACGGAGCGTGCTCTTGAGCTTGATGGAGAATTTTTGCCGTCGGGGGCTTTATCGGTTACCCATGGATACATGAATATTGATGAGGTAAAATGTGCGGCCAAAAAGCGTGGAGTCAGCGTCAATACGTATTTGGTAGGCATTTATACCTACAGCATCTATAAAGAAGTATTGCACGGCGGTATTTTTAAAAAACCAATCAGCATTTGTGTACCAGTCAATCTCCGACCATTCTACAATTCGATTACGATAAAGAATTTCTTTGCGATGATTGAAGCGGTGTTCCGGACAGAAAAAGAAAACTACACACTGGAAGAAATTTTGCAGATTGTCGATGCGAGTTTGAAGAGTCAGTTGACGAAAGAAAATATGGACAGTCTGATTGCTTACAATGTATCGAATGAGATGAACCGTATGCATCGCATTGTTCCGCTTATCTTTAAACGTATGGCAATGAAATTTGTTTATCGCTCCACGGCACTTTCCAACACATCAACGGTAACGAATCTCGGGGAGATGCAGATTAGGGAGGATTACAAACCGTATATTGAGCGGTTTCATATTGTTCTCTCCATGACGAAGGGACAGAATATGAAAAGTGCGGTTTCGACTTACGATGGGGAAATGGTGTATACGATTAGTACGAAGCTGTCGGATATCTCTATTCAAAGGCGATTTTTCAGAACTCTGACGGAGGATGGTGTTTCCGTCACAATTGAAACCAATGGGGAAGGATACGATATATGAAATACTGTAAACAGTGCAATTTGAAAATTGCAGATCCAACGAATCTCTGTCCATTATGTCAGAGTATTTTGGAAACAGAAGGCGGCAAAGAGCAACCGAAGGAAGCAATGTATCCTATGGTGAGTCAGCAGAGAAAGGGATATAATCTTATACTTCGGATATTTGCGTTTCTCTGTTTAATTGCAATGGTTGTGCTTGCTATTGTCAATTACTTTACTTACGATGGTCTTATGTGGTCTATTATTTGCGATGCAGCGATATTGTACCTTCTTGTCACGCTTCGATACACGTTGTTTAACGGGCATGAGGGACATACCATGAAGATTCTTATGCAGGTTATTGCGGTTATGATGCTTACGATACTGATAGACCATACGCTCGGTTATCAGGGCTGGTCAGTGACTTATGCGCTTCCGACGATTATTCTTGTGGCGGATGTGCTGGTATTGATACTGATGCTTGTCAATCTGCGGACGTGGCAGAGCTATATTCTGCTTCAGATCGGAATGATGATATTGTCGGCGGCGCTTGGTTTGTACATGTTGTTTTGCCATATTGAGCATACGATGCTCGCCGGAATTGCCATCGGTGTATCGGTTGTGATATTTCTCGGTACGGTATGTATTGGAGATGTAAGAGCCAGAAATGAAATTAAAAGAAGATTTCATGTATAAAGAACATCAAAAAGGGGATGGCTATTGCCATCCCCCGTCTATTGCAATGATTTGTCCGGTCAGGTAAGCTGGTGATTGAATCAGCTGGGACACGAGCCGCGCAACTTCAAACGCAGTCCCGATGCGGTCCGCAGGGATTTCTCCTTTCAATATTTCCATATCTTCCATAGAGAAGCATTTATTCATATCTGTGTCAATCACGCCGCAGGCGATGGCATTGACCTGAATGTTGCTTGGCGCTAGTTCTTTGGCGAGTGCTTTCGTGAAACTGTTCAATCCGCCTTTGGATGCGGAATACGCCACTTCCATCGAGGCACCGACATTTCCCCATACAGAGGAAATATTAATAATTTTTCCGCTTTTTTCTTTCAGCATGAGAGGAGTTGCAAGCTTACTTGTATAAAAGGCGGAAGAAAGGTTCGTGCTGATGACATGATCCCAATCCTTGACATCCATGTCGGAGAGAAGTCCGACATAAGAGATTCCTGCGTTGTTGACGAGTACGTCCAAAGAGTCTATGGAAGAAAAACATTCGGAAACAAATTCGTAGTCTCCGATATCGCCGACAAAGCATGTACATGTGATGTGGTACTGGGCCGAGAGCCGGTCCGCCAGTTTGTGCAATAGGTCTTCAGAGTTTCGGCAGGTCATATATAAATGATATCCGCCCCGCGCCAGTTCCTCTGCGATGGCAGCACCAATTCCCCGCGATGCTCCGGTAATGAATGCATGTTTTGACATAAAGTAACCTCCTTGTCATCAGATGCTTTTATTTTACTACAAGAAAAACGCGATGGGAAGAAAGTTTTCATTTCCCTGCATGTATATTTTTCCATTTCATTGGAATAATGAAAGTATAAAAAATATATGAGAGGTGTAAGCTATGGCTAATTTAAAGGAAAAAGAAATCACAACAATCAAAGATTTACAGACGCAGGAAAAAAGCTGTATAGAAAAGTATAAAAGATATGCGCAGCAGGCAAAGGACCCGGTGCTCAAAGAACTGTTCGGACAGCTTCAACAGAAGGAGCAGGAACATTATGATACACTGGGAAGAGTTCTCAATGGAGAAGTTGTTTCTTCTGACTGTAATGATTCTGATGGTAAAAATTATCAGCCGAAAGCAACTTACACATCCATGAGCAGTCCGGAGGACAAAGAGAACGACTGCTTTCTTGCAACGGACTGCATCGGTACCGAGAAACTCGTATCCGGTGAATATAACACAAATGTGTTTAACTTTGGCGAAGCATGGCTCAGAAAGCTTCTTGCCGACATCCAGATTGAGGAACAGAATCATGCGGAGATGCTGTACAAGTATAAGTTAGCAAATCAAATGGCGTAGGAAAGAAACGTCCGCTTCAAACAAGAAGCGGACGATTTTTTTGGAAGTTACATTTTTTTAACACTATGCTATAATAATAAAAAATAAAAAAGGGGTATGGTATATGAATCAGGCATTGGATGTAGTGATTATCGGTTCCGGACCGGCGGGAATGGCGGCGGGTATTTATGCCAAGAGAGCCGGACTTTCGACTGTTATATTAGAAAAAACGGGAATCAGTGGCGGACAGGTGCTGTCTACCTATGAGGTGGATAATTATCCCGGGCTTCCGATGATGAACGGTTTTGACCTTTCGGAGAGTTTCCGGGGGCATGCTGAAAGGCTCGGCGTGGAGATCAAAGCGGTAATCGTGGAAAAGATTATCGACCAGGGAAACACAAAACTGCTTGTCACGGAGGACGGCAATTATGTGACGAAGACGGTCATCGTTGCAACGGGTGCAGACCACGCAAAATTGAATGTTCCGGGAGAAGAAGAGCTTACGGGAATGGGTGTCTCCTATTGCGCAACTTGTGACGGTGCTTTTTTCAGAGGCAGAACTGTGGCTGTTATCGGCGGCGGTGATGTTGCGATTGAGGACGCGATATTTCTCGCGAGAGCGTGTGAGAAAGTGTATCTCGTTCACAGAAGGGATCAGCTTCGCGGTGCGAAGATTTTGCAGGAAGCACTCGGGAAACTCCCGAATGTTGAGATTTTATGGAACAGCGAATTGAAGGAGATACGCGGAGAAGATCAGGTGGAGAATCTTCTTATATATAATAATAAGACACAGCAGACGCAGGAACTGGCCGCGGCGGGCGTTTTTATTGCAGTCGGAACAATTCCGAATACGGAGTTTATCAAAGGTCTGGTTGAGATGGATAATAAGGGTTATGTTGTCGCGGACGAGACGTGCGCAACTTCTGTTTGCGGAATTTTTGCTGCGGGTGATGTAAGGACCAAGCAGCTCCGCCAGATTATCACAGCAGCAGCGGACGGCGCAAATGCAGTAACTTCCGTGGAACAATACTTATTAACTATTTAGGGAATTACAATGTTTTCCAGTAATTTCCTGAAAAAACAGCACATTTTCTTGCCATATTATGTTGACAAAAACATGATAGAGTGCTATATTTGTTAACAGATGTAACAAATTTGTAACAAATGTTAAAAATGCTCAACATTTATTGGGAGGCAAAAATGTCGAATAGAAAGATGAAATTTACAGCATTTGGTATGTTAGCAGCCGCTGTAATGATTTCAAATATGTCCTTAACTGCAGAAGCCGGTATTTTACCGAGTGCAGGTGCAGGAAATACTTTAAATAAACCGGTGGAGATTACACAGGTAGCCGTAGCGGATGCGACTGTAGCACCGCAGACGACAGCAACAGAGGTTGTTGCAGAACAGGCAGATGATGTGACGGTTGTAGATGCAGCCGCAGCACTGGCTCAGGAAAGAGCTGAAGAAGAGAAGCAGTTCGCGAATCTTGTTATCGCACAGTGTAATGATTACGTAAACGTAAGACAGGAGCCGAGCGAGGAAGCAGAGATTCTCGGTAAATTGTATGATGAGTCCGTTGGTGAATTTGTATCAGAAGCAGAAGGCGGATGGTACGAAATTACATCCGGAAGTGTAACAGGATATGTAAAGGCTGAATATGTTGTGACAGGCGAAGATGCAATTGCTCTTGCGAAGGAAGTCGGAAAGAGAATTGCAACGGTTACAACGACAACGTTATTTGTAAGAGAAGAACCGACAACAGAGTCAAGCACTATCGGAATGGTTCCGATTGAAGATGAACTTACCGTAACAGAGGAAGAAGGACTTGACGGTTGGGTTAAAGTATCGGTGGAAGAAGGCGAAGGATATGTTTCCACAGAGTTTGTAACATTATCTACAGAGTTTGTGAAAGCAGAGTCCAAAGCAGAAGAAGAAGCAAGAAAGAAAAAAGAAGAAGATGCTAGAAGCGCAGCAAATGCGGCAGCAGATAAGAAGAGCAGCGAGTCATCAGGCAGCGCACCGGTTGCTTCCGGCGGAAGCGGAAGAGGTTCAGCGGTTGCAAACTTTGCTCTTCAGTTCGTAGGTAATCCGTATGTATACGGTGGTTCAAGCTTAACAAACGGAACAGACTGTTCCGGATTCGTAATGGCAGTATATGCGAACTTCGGTGTGGGACTTCCACATTCTTCAGGTGCACAGAGAGGTTGCGGATATGATGTCGGCGGCATCGGAAATGCACAGCCGGGTGACATTGTATGTTATTCGGGTCACGTAGGAATTTATATCGGCGGCGGTCAGATTGTACATGCTTCGACAGCGGCGACCGGTATCAAGGTTTCCAACGCAAACTACAGAAGTATTCTTTCAGTAAGAAGAATTTTCTAAAAACAACAGGAATTTTTAAATCATGTGTCAATCTATTTGGCACATGATTTTTTGTTGTTTGGGAGATATTTCGACCTCGTTATGCAAAATGCACAAAGAATTCAGATTGCAAGTGGAAAAATGTCAAAATGGATAAAGAAACGTCAAAAAGTTATCCACATTGAAAAACGCGTATTTATGGGGAAAAGGGACTTATAAACGGAGTTATACACATTATCCACATAAAAAGTGGTGAAAAATAATGTGATTTTATGGTAACTTTCAGAACATCTGTTTTGTGTAATATCATAAAAAATGGTTTTTTGTCAAAAAAAATCGGAAAAAGTATTGACTTTTTTTCTGTACAAAAAATACATACAATTTCAATAAATATTGCAAATATATATACAATTATGCTATAATTATCGCATAATAATAAGCAGAAAGGAATGAGGCATATGAAATATATTATTATCGGCAAAAACATTGATGTAACTCCTGGTCTTCGAACAGCCGTGGAGGACAAGATCGGTAAGTTGGAGAAATATTTCACCCCTGAGACAGAAGTTCATGTGACACTTAGTGTTGAGAAGGACAGACAGAAAATCGAAGTTACAATTCCGGTGAAAGGAAACATTATTCGTTCCGAACAGGTCAGCAATGATATGTATGTATCCATCGACCTTGTGGAGGAGATTATTGAAAGACAGCTCAAGAAATATAAGAATAAACTGGTAGACAAGCAGCAGGGAAGCAATTACTTCAAACAGGAGTATATTGACAAGGAATATACAGATGAAGATGACGTAAAGATTATCCGTACCAAGAAGTTTGATATTAAACCGATGTATCCGGAAGATGCATGTGTGCAGATGGAACTTCTCGGACATAATTTCTTTGTATTTTGCAATGCAGAGACCGATCAGGTAAATGTTGTTTACAAGAGAAAGGGCGGTACATACGGACTGATTGAGCCGGAAGTATAAATGGAATAAATAAGTTTGAAAAGCCTCGTTTTTTTATCGGAAACGGGGCTTTTTTTAATTGTATTTTATTTAGTACAATTTTGGGGTTTTCCGCTCCCCAAAAAGGATTGCAAATAGAGTGCCCCTATGTTAAAATAGGACTAGCGGGCAATGATAAAAAAATAACAATCATTGCTAAGCCCTTTAAACACAAGGGTTTGACAATCATTCAATGGAGGAAGAAGAAATGGCAAAAAAGGTAGTTTTAGCAGGTGCTTGCCGTACAGCAATCGGTACGATGGGTGGTGCGCTCAGCACAGTTCCGGCAGCAGAACTCGGCGCAATCGTAATCAAAGAGGCATTAAACAGAGCAGGAGTTGCTCCTGAGGCTGTTGACCAGGTTTATATGGGATGTGTTATCCAGGCCGGTTTAGGACAGAACGTGGCTCGTCAGGCCAGCATTAAAGCAGGTTTACCGGTAGAAGTTCCGGCAGTGACAGTAAACGTTGTATGTGGTTCAGGTCTTAACTGTGTAAACATGGCAGCTCAGATGATTCAGTCAGGAGATGCAGATATCGTTGTTGCAGGTGGTATGGAGAATATGTCAATGGCTCCATATGCTATGATGCAGGGACGTTACGGATACAGAATGGGTAACAACAAGTTAGTGGATACCATGGTAAACGATGCATTATGGGATGCATTCAATGACTACCATATGATTAAGACAGCAGACAACATCTGCGAAGAGTGGGGACTTACACGTGAAGAACTTGATGAGTTCGCTCTTAAGAGCCAGCAGAAAGCAGCTGCAGCTCAGGAAGCAGGCGCTTTTGATAAAGAAATCGTTCCTGTAGAAGTTAAGAAGAGAAAAGAAGTTGTTGTTGTAAATAAAGACGAAGGTCCAAGACCTGGAACAACATTAGAAGGACTTGCAAAACTTCGCCCAATCAATCCGGATGGATTCGTAACAGCAGGTAATGCTTCAGGTATCAACGACGGAGCTGCTGCTATCGTAGTTATGAGCGAAGAAAAAGCAAAAGAACTCGGCGTTAAACCGATGGCTACTTTCGTAGCAGGCGGACTTGCAGGATGCAGACCGGAAGTTATGGGTATCGGACCTGTTCCGGCTACACAGAAAGTTCTTGCAAAAGCAGGCCTTAAGATTGAAGATCTTGACATCATCGAAGCAAACGAAGCGTTCGCTGCACAGTCTGTAGCAGTTGGAAAAGACCTCGGAATCGATGTTGACAAACAGTTAAATCCAAACGGTGGTGCAATTGCACTTGGACATCCGGTTGGAGCATCAGGATGTCGTATCCTTGTTACACTTCTTCATGAGATGGAAGCAAAAGATGCAAAGAAAGGTCTTGCAACACTTTGTATCGGTGGCGGTATGGGATGCGCTACAATTGTTGAAAGAGATTAATTTAAAGGAGACATAAATATGGAATTCATTTTATATGAAGTAAACGGTGCGGTTGGAACTATCACAATCAACCGTGAAAAAGCGTTAAACGCGCTCAATTCTACAGTTCTTGAAGAACTTGACCAGACACTTGACGCTGTTGATCTTGACACAGTAAGATGTCTCATTCTTACAGGTGCAGGTGCAAAATCCTTCGTTGCAGGTGCAGATATCGGCGAGATGAGCACTCTGACAAAGGCGGAAGGTGAAGCGTTCGGCAAAAAAGGAAATGATGTATTCCGCAAAATTGAGACATTCCCGATTCCTGTCATTGCAGCAATCAACGGATTTGCTCTCGGCGGCGGATGTGAGATTGCTATGAGCTGTGATATCAGAATTTGTTCTGACAACGCAGTATTCGGTCAGCCTGAAGTAGGTCTCGGAATCACACCTGGTTTTGGTGGAACACAGAGACTTGCAAGAATCGTAGGACCAGGCATGGCAAAACAGATGATTTACACAGCACGTAACATCAAAGCAGATGAAGCTTACAGAATCGGTCTTGTAAATGCTGTTTATACACAGGAAGAACTTATGGGCGCTGCTCAGAAAATGGCAGCAGGTATTGCTAAGAATGCACCAATCGCTGTTCGCAACTGCAAAAAAGCAATCAACGACGGCTTAGATGCAACAATGGATGATGCGCTTGTTATCGAAGAGAAACTGTTCGGTGATTGTTTCGAGACAGAAGACCAGAGATACGGAATGGCATTCTTCCTTGACAAGAACAAAGAAAAAGTAAAAGAGCCATTCAAAAACTGCTAGTCAGATACATAGGTGAATTTAACCCGGACCTATCGGTCCGGGTAACCAATAAAAACATAAGGAGGCACTACAATGAAAGTAGGTATTATCGGAGCAGGAACCATGGGTTCCGGAATTGCACAGGCATTTGCCATGACAGACGGTTATGAAGTTTGCCTTTGCGACATCAAAGAAGAGTACGCAGAAGGCGGAAAAGCAAAAATTCAGAAAAACATGAATTTCTTAGTTTCCAAAGAAAAGATTACACAGGAAAAAGCAGATGAAATCATGGGCAAGATTACAACAGGTCTTAACAACATCTGTGCTGACTGTGATCTTATTGTTGAAGTTGCTTTAGAGAAACTTGAAATCAAACAGGCTATCTTTAAAGAGTTAATGGGTATCGTTAAGAAAGATTGTATGTTTGCATCAAACACATCTTCTCTTTCTATCACAAAGATCGGCGAAGGATTAGACAGACCGATGATTGGTATGCATTTCTTCAACCCGGCTGACAGAATGAAACTTGTAGAAGTTATCAAGGGTGAAAACACTCCTCAGGAAATGGTTGACAAGATTAAAGCAATCTCTGTTGAAATCGGAAAAACTCCTGTAGAAGTAAAAGAAGCTCCTGGATTCGTTGTAAACAGAATCTTAATTCCAATGATTAACGAAGCAATCGGCGTTCTTGATGCAGGTACAGCTTCTGCAGAAGATATTGATGTTGCTATGCAGCTCGGTGCTTCTCATCCAATGGGACCTCTTCACCTCGGTGATTTAATCGGTCTTGATATTTGTCTTGCTATCATGGAAGTTCTTTACAACGAGACAAAAGATGAGAAATATGCTCCACAGCCGCTTCTTAAGAAAATGGTTGCTGACGGCAAACTCGGTAAGAAGACAGGCGAAGGCTTCTTCAACTACAGCAAATAAGTGATATAAATTTAATGGAGGAATAAAATCATGGATTTTACTTTACGCAAAGAACATGAAATGGCGAGACAGTTATTCAAAGATTTCGCTGAAAATGAAGTAAAACCTCTCGCTCAAGAGGTAGATGAGACAGAAGTATTCCCAAGAGGCACTGTTGAAAAAATGGCAAAGAACGGCTTCATGGGTATCCCGGTTCCGAAGGAGTACGGCGGACAGGGCTGTGACATTTTAACATACGCTATGTGCGTGGAAGAACTTTCAAAAGTTTGTGGTACAACAGGTGTTATCGTTTCTGCACATACATCTCTTTGTATCGATCCGATTCTTACATACGGTACAGAAGAACAGAAACAGAAATATATTCCGGACCTTGCTTCCGGTAAGAAAATCGGTGCTTTCGGTCTTACTGAGCCGGGTGCCGGTACAGACGCCCAGGGACAGCAGACAAAAGCAGTTTTAGATGGTGACGAGTGGGTTCTTAACGGATCTAAATGTTTCATCACAAACGGTAAAGAAGCTGACGTTTACATCGTTATCGCTGTAACAGGAAAAGTTGAAAAACGTGGTCGTGTTTCAAAAGAAATTTCTGCATTCATCGTAGAAAAGGGAACACCTGGTTTTACATTCGGTACAAAAGAAGCTAAGATGGGTATCCGTGGTTCTTCTACATATGAACTTATCTTTACAGATTGCCGAATCCCGAAAGAGAACCTTCTCGGTGCAAAAGGAAAAGGTTTCGGTATCGCAATGCACACACTTGATGGTGGACGTATCGGTATTGCTGCACAGGCTCTCGGTATTGCAGAAGGCGCATTAGAAACAACAATCGCTTATGTAAAAGAAAGAAAACAGTTCGGCCGTTCTATCGCACAGTTCCAGAACACACAGTTCCAGCTTGCTGATATGGCTACAAAAGTACAGGCTGCTCAGCTTATGGTTTACAGAGCTGCTGTTGCTAAAAATACACAGAAAGTTTACTCAGTAGAAGCTGCTATGGCTAAATTAATGGCTGCTGAAGTTGCTATGGAAGTAACAACAAAATGTGTACAGTTACATGGTGGTTACGGTTACATCAGAGAATATGATGTAGAACGTATGATGCGTGATGCTAAGATTACAGAAATCTACGAAGGAACTTCAGAAGTTCAGCGTATGGTTATTTCTGGAAGCTTATTAAAATAAGGAGGTACTAAATCGTGAAAATCATAGTTTGTATTAAACAGGTACCTGATACAAAGGGTGGAGTTAAATTCAATCCGGACGGTACATTAGACAGAGCAGCTATGCTTGCTATTATGAACCCAGATGACAAAGC
>SVFI01000030.1 GCA_015056905.1 Lachnospiraceae bacterium | reverse complement strand
ATAAGAATCAATCTTGTAAATAGAAATACCCTCTCTAAAATGCTCATGCCAAAAGGCAAGCATTTTAGAGGGGGTAACACGATTTTACTTCAAGTAGGACAGAAATCGTTATTAACCGATTTCCCCATTTTTGCGTATTTCTTATAGATCTAACCATTCTGCACATTATCAAGGGTTTAAATCGGAATCCAAACACTTACGGATTTTGCATTCACTGGAAAATCCCCGTGGCCTTCTGCGTCGATTGTGATGATGCGGCGGACATTCCAAGTGGCATCAAAAAATTTCTGTCCTGCATGTTGCGCTCCGACATACATCCTCTTGCAGGTATTATGCTTAGAAGAAATCAGGCAGGCGAGCCCGGTTTCCGGAGAATCTGCATTTCCTTCTCTTGTAAATCCCACACAGTGAAAATCATCAAAGTAGTCATGCTGCACGCCATAAGCATGGGTGCGGCGTAGTGACAGCATGTTGTGAAGTGGTTTGCCGACTGGTTTCATTCCGTGCGCTTCGTTTCCGTAGTAGTCACCGTAGAATACGCACGGGTACCCGCTCTCACGCAGCAGAATCATCGCATAAGCCAGTGGCTTGAACCACTCGGCGACAAAGGACTGCAGGGCTTGTCCCGGCTGCGTGTCATGATTATCCACAAAAGTGACTGCATGCATCGGATGGCAGGAAACAAGAGTGTTATCAAATAGTCGTCGAAGGTCATATCCGTCCGCGTCGCAAGATGCCCTGTGAAAGTTGTAATGCAGAGGCACATCAAAAAGACTCAGGCAGTAATCGGTCTCGGCAAGATAATCTTTGAGAGCGCCAAGATCATGGTGCCAATACTCACCGACGGTAAAAAGTTCTTTTCCGGTGTAATTGCGCATGGCAGGAACCCAGCTCTTATAAAATTCGGATTTGATATGTTTTACGGCGTCGAGTCGAAAACCGTTGACGCCTGTGGTATCCAGATACCATTTTCCCCAACGCGCCAGTTCATCGAGTACTTCGTGATTTCCGAAATCAACGTCCGCACCCATCAGATAATCATAATTGCCGTTTTCCTCGTCGACATTTTCTTCCCAGGATTTTCCTTCCAAAAGGTAAATACTGTTCTTTCGTGCTGTATTATCCCAGTCCACGCCGTCAAAATGTTTGGCGTTCCATACAAAATCGGAATATTTGCCTGCTCTGCCCGGAAAGGTAAAGCGTGTCCAGGCATTTATGGTTGATTTCTGACCGGATACCCTGTCTCTGTCAAATCCGGTACACTCATAAGCGCTTAATGTCTCCATCTCATCAGCACCGGTTTTGTGATTTAAAACGATGTCAGCGTAGATCTCAATTCCTGCTTTCTGACATGCTTTGATGGCGGAAAGATATTCTTCGCGCGTTCCGTATTTGGTTGCAACGCTGCCTTTTTGGTTGAATTCGCCTAGGTCATATAAGTCATAAATTGCATATCCGACGCCGCCTGCGCCATTTGCGTCCTTGTAAGCAGGAGGCAGCCAAAGTGCGGTAATTCCGTTTGCGGCAAGAGATTCGGCTTTCTCTGAAAGTTGTTTCCAAAGCGAACCCTCTGCCGGAAGATACCATTCAAAATATTGCATTAATGTTCCGTTTGTCATAATATTACCTTCTTAAATCAATTGCGGCTCCAGCGTCCGCTTGCTCCGCACGGGAGTACCAATCCGTTTTCGCGTACCGGAAGTCCGATTTCCTGCGCTTCCACTTTGCCGCCGAAGGTCGGACAGAGCACTGTGTTTAGCATGTAGGATAAAACAGCCGGCTGAAGCCCGGTTGTATATGAGTTAATAAGGAAAAATTCCGCATCTTTGGAAAGTACTTTTGCCGCAAGCTCGATAAAAGGGAAGATGCTCTCCTCAATTTTCCAGATTTCGCCTTTCGGTCCGCGACCATAGGATGGTGGATCCATGATGATACCATCATAGGTATTGCCGCGACGGATTTCACGCTCCACAAACTTAACACAATCGTCTACGAGCCAGCGGATACGGTCGGATGGGATATTGCTGGAAACTGCATTTTCTTTTGCCCAGGTCACCATTCCTTTTGATGCATCGACGTGTGTTACTTTTGCTCCTGCAGCGGCAGCCGAAATGGTCGCGCCGCCTGTGTAAGCAAAAAGGTTGAGGACCTTAAGTTCACGCCCGGAATTTTTGATTTTCTCGGCGCACCAGTCCCAGTTGACTGCCTGTTCAGGGAAAAGTCCTGTATGTTTAAAACTGAATGGCTTTAAATGGAAGGTGAGCTCACGATAGTTTATGGTCCATTCGTTCGGGAGATTGAAAAACTCCCACTCGCCGCCGCCTTTACTGCTGCGATGATAATGACCGTTTTTGCGTTTCCACTCCGCTGCGTCATGAGGGGTGTTCCAGATGACCTGCGGGTCCGGCCGCACCAAAATATAATCGCCCCAGCGTTCCAGTTTCTCGCCGCCGGACGTATCTATCACTTCATAATCTTTCCAATTGTCTGCAATCCACATAGAAGTTGTCTCCTTATATATATGTAGTTACTAATATACTGCATATACAATGTACAATATTTTTACTCATTCGTCAAAAGAAAGGAAGAGGTTCTTTTTTTACTTGTGCATACCTGCGAAGTGTGTTATCATGTGAAAAGTAATTGCTTTTGTGAATTAAAGCGTTAAACGAGAGGAGTAATACATATGACAACAGCAAACATTTGTATTCTGATATCGATTATAGCGTATCTTTTGTTTGTAATCGGAATCGGAGTTGTATTTTCAAGAAAAAACAAGACGACAGATGATTTCTATCTTGGCGGACGAAAACTCGGACCGTTTGTAACCGCGATGAGCGCGGAAGCGTCCGACATGAGTAGCTGGCTTTTGATGGGACTTCCGGGCGTGGCTTACCTGACAGGTCTTGCAGATGCGTTCTGGACGGCAGCAGGTCTTGCCATCGGTACCTATATTAACTGGCTTGTTGTTGCGAAGAGACTTCGCAAATATACGGTAAAATGTAATAACTCAACAACCATTCCGGTATTTTTCTCCAACCGTTACAGAGACGATAAGAAGATACTTTCCGTGATTGCAGCACTTGTGATTATCATTTTCTTTGTGCCATATACGGCCAGCGGATTTGCTGCGTGCGGTAAACTTTTTGCATCGCTTTTTGGAATGGATTATTTTACGGCTATGATTATCAGTGCAGTCGTTATTGTAGGTTACACAGCACTTGGAGGATTCCTTGCTGCAAGTACTTCTGACTTTATGCAGAGTATTGTTATGACGATCGCAATCTTTGTTGTACTCGGATACGGCGTAGTGACAGCAGGCGGTATGGGAACTGTTATGGAAAATGCTGAGAGTCTGGCAGGTTACTTCAGTCTTACTTCTATCCATGATCCGGCGACGGGGTCTGCGGGAGCATATGGTATTATGTCCATCTTCTCTATGCTTGCATGGGGACTCGGATATTTCGGTATGCCACATGTGCTTCTCCGTTTTATGGCAATTGAAGATGCAAACAAATTGAAATTATCCAGAAGAATTGCAACGGTTTGGGTTGTGATATCGCTTGGTGTTGCGATTATGATTGGTATTGTCGGTAATGCCATGACCAAAGCGGGAGTGATTCCGGCGCTTGAAGATTCAGAGACGATTATTATTGCTATTTCCGATGTTATTGCACAGCACGGTATTGTTCCGGCATTAATTGCGGGTCTCATCTTGGCAGGTATTCTGGCAGCGACAATGTCAACTGCGGATTCCCAGCTTTTGGCAGCATCTTCGAGCGTATCACAGAACATTATCAAAGAAGTGTTCTTTAAAGATTTATCTGAAAAAGCTGCGATGATTATCGCCAGAGTTTCGGTTGTGATTATTTCTGTAATCGCTGTATTTATTGCAAAGGACCCGAATAGTTCCGTATTCGATATCGTATCCTTCGCGTGGGCAGGTTTTGGTGCGGCCTTCGGACCGGTTATGCTTTTGGCTCTGTTCTGGAAACGCTCTAACAAGTGGGGCGCACTCGCAGGTATGTTTACCGGTGGTGTGATGGTATTCGTATGGAAGTTCCTTGTAAAGCCAATCGGCGGAGTATGGGGTATCTACGAACTGCTTCCGGCGTTCCTCGTTGCGATTGCAGTTAACATTATTATCAGCCTTCTTACAAAAGCACCTTCACAGGATATGGTGGATGAGTTTGAGGCTGTCAAAGCAGAGTGTAAATAAAGGAAGATTAAGATGAAAAAAACAGCACCGCTATTTGTATTGATAGCCGGATGTCTGTGGGGCAGCATGGGAATCTTTGTCAGAGGACTCGGTTCTTATGGATTTACATCTTTAGAAATTGGAGCGCTTCGAGTTTTCGGAGCGCTGCTCTTTTTGGGAACGGGTATCTTCTTATATAAGAAGGAACTGCTTCGTATCCGTTTGAAAGATTTGTGGTGCTTTATCGGAACCGGGATTATCAGCATTGTATTTTTTAATTATTGCTATTTTACAACGATACAGCTTACGTCATTGTCGGTGGCGGCAGTGCTTTTGTACACAGCGCCGGTGATTGTGACGGCGCTGGGTATATTCTTATTTAGAGAAAAGTATCACGCAATCAAAATGATAGCTCTTATTATGGCGTTTGTAGGTTGCGTTCTTGTGACCGGGATTTTGTCGCAGAAGCTGACGCTTTCTGCAGGTGGAATTTGGCTTGGACTCGGAGCTGGCTTTGGGTATGCGATGTACAGTATCTTTGGGAGGTATGCGATTCAAAGAGGATACGAGTCGCTGACGATTTCGTTTTATACCTTTCTGTTTGCGTGTTTTGGCTTTTTTCCGCTGGTCGATGTTAAGCATATGGTTTCCTGTCTGAAGCCGGAATGGGAATGTGTGGGTCTGATTACCGGGCTCGTTGTTTTAAATACCGTGATAGCTTACCTGACCTACACCATCGGTCTTACGCACATGGAAGCAGGACGTGCGTCCATCCTTGCGTCTATCGAACCGGTTGTTGCGACGCTGATTGGTTTCTTCCTATATAAAGAGAAACTTTCATGGATGACTTTTTTGGGGGTAATATTGGTCCTTGGGTCCGCTGTTATTGTTAATTTGAAGCCAAAACACATGGAAAAATGAGTCAAAACGGGATTGTACTTAAAAAAATACAATATTTTTCTCGAAACACGAAAAAAAGTGGCAAAAAGTGCTTGCAATCCCGTAAATCCTAAGTTATACTAGGTTTTGCTGTGGCATGATAGCTGTGAAGCGTGAGGTTGCTGCAAGAAATTGCAGGTTTTCCGTGGAGCGAATGTCAAGTTAGGAAACTGACGACAAGTCACTGTACCAAGTAAACAGTCTGCTAAGGAAGCAGAAACGACGTGTGAAAGTTGTGAAACATCGCGACACACACGGGAGAGTGTACAGTCACTACTTGTCGTACTAAGAAACAAAAGTACGAAAAGGAGGGACTTTTTTTATGGCAAATCAGCAGGTGATGAGAATCACATTGAAAGCCTACGATCATCAGT
>SVFI01000021.1 GCA_015056905.1 Lachnospiraceae bacterium | reverse complement strand
ACGCAAAAAGGCTCCCGAGAAAACTCTCGGAAGCCTTGAAGAACTATCCCTTCGCGGACTTCGAAATTTGCTGCGCAAATTCCTCAGGCGCGTTGCGCCTTCAATAACGCAAAAAAATTCCCGGTAGCAAGCAAGCTTGCTCCGGGAATTATTATTTGCGTTCTCTCAGTCCGCTTAGTCGCGACTATTCGATAATTGTAGCAACACGGCCTGAACCTACAGTACGTCCACCTTCACGGATAGCGAATGTAAGACCCTGCTCCATAGCGATTGGGTGGATGAGTTCGATTGTCATCTCTACGTTATCGCCAGGCATGCACATTTCTGTACCAGCCGGTAAGTTACAAACACCTGTGATGTCTGTTGTTCTGAAGTAGAACTGTGGTCTGTAGTTGTTGAAGAAAGGAGTATGACGTCCACCTTCATCTTTTGTTAAAACGTAAACCTGAGCTGTGAATTTCTTATGGCATTTTACTGAACCCGGTTTAGCAAGAACCTGACCTCTTTCGATGTCTGTTCTCTGGATACCACGAAGTAATGCACCGATGTTATCACCAGCCTGAGCCTCATCAAGAAGCTTACGGAACATTTCGATACCTGTTACAACAGTCTTCTGTGTTTCTTCTTTAACACCAACGATTTCAACTTCGTCAGAAAGGTGAAGAACACCACGCTCTACTCTACCAGTAGCAACTGTACCACGACCTGTGATAGAGAATACGTCCTCTACAGGCATAAGGAATGGCTTATCTGTGTCACGTTCCGGATCCGGAATATGCTCATCTACTGTAGCCATAAGTTCCATAATCTTGTCGCCCCACTCGCTCATCGGATCTTCAAGAGCTTTAAGAGCAGAACCCTGGATAATTGGGCAATCTGTGAACTCATACTCTTCAAGCTGTTCTGTGATTTCCATTTCTACAAGCTCAAGTAATTCTGGGTCATCAACCATATCACATTTGTTCATGAATACGATGATGTAAGGTACACCTACCTGACGAGAAAGTAAGATGTGCTCTTTTGTCTGAGCCATAACACCGTCAGTTGCAGCTACTACAAGGATAGCTCCGTCCATCTGAGCAGCACCTGTGATCATGTTCTTAACGTAGTCAGCATGTCCAGGACAGTCAACGTGTGCATAGTGTCTGTTATCTGTTTCGTACTCAACGTGAGCTGTAGAGATTGTGATACCACGTTCTCTTTCTTCCGGAGCCTTATCGATATTAGCGAAATCAACGGCTGCGTTACCTGCTACTCTTTCAGATAATACCTTTGTGATAGCAGCTGTTAAAGTTGTTTTACCATGGTCAACGTGTCCGATGGTACCAATGTTACAATGTGGCTTACTTCTTTCAAATTTAGCTTTTGCCATTTCAAAAATCCTCCTTAAAATTCTTTCAAAATAATATTTTTGTTATTTTTTACTCGGCTATCTTTGATTATAGTAAAGATAGCCGACAATTTCAAGCTTATTTTGCTTTTGCAGCTAAAACCTTTTCCTGAACGGATTTCGGTACCGGCTCATATTTCTCAAAGAACATTGAGTAGTTACCACGACCCTGTGTCTTAGAACGAAGGTCTGTTGAATATCCGAACATTTCAGCAAGAGGAACATATCCTCTTACCATCTTACCTCCGCCGATATCTTCCATACCTTCGATACGGCCACGACGTGAGTTGATATCTCCGATTACATCACCCATGTATTCTTCAGGCATTGTAACTTCAACCTTCATGATCGGCTCAAGAAGTACCGGAGAACCTTTCTTCATAGCTTCCTTGAATGCCATAGAACCGGCAATGTGGAATGCCATTTCAGAAGAGTCAACTTCATGGTAAGATCCGTCGTATACATTCGCATGTACACCGAGCACAGGGAATCCACCAAGGATACCTGCTTTTGCAGCTTCTTCGATACCATCGCCGACTGCCGGGATGTATTCCTTCGGAATTGCTCCACCGACAACAGTAGATTCGAATTTAAATGTCTCTTCTCCGTTCGGATCCATTGGCTCGAATTTAACTTTACAGTGTCCGTACTGACCACGTCCACCGGACTGCTTAGCATATTTGTATTCCTGATCCACCGGTTTTGTAAATGTTTCTTTGTAAGCAACCTGAGGAGCACCTACGTTTGCTTCTACTTTAAATTCACGAAGCAGACGGTCAACGATGATCTCAAGATGAAGCTCACCCATACCGGCGATGATGGTCTGACCTGTTTCCTGATCTGTATGAGCACGGAATGTCGGGTCTTCTTCTGCAAGTTTTGCAAGAGATTCACCAAGTTTACCCTGACCTGCTTTTGTCTTAGGCTCGATAGCGAGCTCAATAACAGGTTCCGGGAATTCCATAGACTCAAGGATTACAGGATGCTGTTCATCACAGATTGTATCACCTGTTGTTGTAAACTTAAATCCAACAGCTGCAGCGATATCTCCTGAGTAAACTTTGTCAAGCTCTGCTCTCTTGTTCGCATGCATCTGTAAGATACGTCCAACACGTTCTTTTTTCTCTTTTGTAGAGTTGTAAACGTATGAACCTGAGTTCATTGTTCCGGAATATACACGGAAGAATGCAAGCTTACCTACGAATGGGTCAGCCATAATCTTGAATGCAAGAGCTGAGAAAGGTTCTTCATCTGAAGAATGTCTCTCGATGTCGTTTCCATCCATGTCAACACCCTTGATAGCAGGGATGTCAAGCGGAGACGGCATAAACTCGATAACAGCATCAAGTAATTTCTGTACACCTTTGTTTCTGTAAGCTGTACCACAGCAAACAGGTACTGCAAGACACTCACATGTTGCTTTTCTCAAAACAGCTTTTAAAGCGTCTACAGAAGGTTCTTCTCCCTCTAAATATTCCATCATTAAATCGTCATCTAATTCACAGATTTTTTCTACTAATTCAGAACGATACAGTTCTGCTTCGTCCTGCATATCTTCCGGAATATCAACGATAGAAATATCATCACCCTTATCATCATTGTAGATGTAAGCTTTCATTTCAAAAAGGTCGATGATACCTTTGAATTCTTCTTCTTTTCCGATTGGCAGCTGAAGACAGATAGCGTTTTTACCTAAACGGTTACGAATCTGATCCACAGCACCGTAGAAGTTAGCACCTAAGATGTCCATCTTGTTGATGAACGCCATTCTCGGTACATTGTATGTGTCAGCCTGACGCCATACGTTTTCTGACTGCGGCTCAACACCACCCTTTGCACAGAAGACGCCGACAGCGCCGTCAAGTACACGAAGGGAACGCTCAACCTCTACAGTAAAGTCAACGTGTCCAGGAGTATCGATAATGTTGATACGATGCTCTTCTGCACCCGGTTTTGCTTTACAGTTTTCCTGCAAAGTCCAATGACATGTTGTAGCGGCTGACGTAATGGTAATACCTCTTTCCTGCTCCTGTTCCATCCAGTCCATGGTAGCAGTACCTTCATGAGTATCACCAATCTTATAGTTTACTCCAGTATAATAAAGGATACGCTCAGTTGTTGTTGTCTTACCAGCATCAATATGAGCCATAATACCGATATTTCTGGTTCTCTCTAATGGATATTCTCTTCCAGCCAAGGTATTTCCTCCTTTTAGAATCTGTAGTGAGCAAATGCTTTATTAGCCTCTGCCATTTTATGCATATCTTCTTTTCTCTTAACAGCAGAACCTGTATTGTTTGCTGCATCTAAGATTTCGTTTGCCAGTCTTTCTTCCATTGTCTTTTCGCTTCTCTTACGAGAGAACATTGTTAACCAACGAAGAGCTAAAGCCTGACGTCTGTCCGGACGTACTTCGATCGGTACCTGATATGTTGCACCACCGATACGTCTTGCTTTTACTTCGAGAGAAGGCATGATGTTGTTCATAGCCTCTTCGAATGTTTCGAGAGCCGGTTTACCGGATTTCTCTTCTACTCTGGCAAATGCACCGTAAACAATTTTCTGTGCTACACCTTTCTTACCGTCTAACATAATGTTATTGATAAGCTTTGTAACCACTTTGTTGTTGTACATTGGATCTGCCAATACATCTCTTTTCTGAATATGTCCTTTACGTGGCACGGTTCTTCCCTCCTTAATAATAGTATTAAATCATCGGTACTCACATGTTTAACTAATGTGTGCGTGCGGTATTGCTTTATCCGCAAAAATGCGTGAAATTGGAATCCCAACACTAAATTAGTTCTTAAATTGTGGTACTACAAGCAAACATTATTTTGCTTTCGGTCTCTTAGCTCCGTATTTAGAGCGAGCCTGTTTTCTGTTAGCAACTCCCGCTGTATCAAGTGTACCACGGATAACATGGTATCTTGTACCTGGTAAGTCTTTTACTCTACCACCACGGATAAGCACTACGCTATGCTCCTGTAAGTTGTGACCTTCACCCGGAATGTAAGAAGTAACTTCGATTCCGTTAGAAAGACGTACTCTGGCGATTTTTCTAAGAGCTGAGTTAGGTTTCTTAGGAGTAGCTGTCTTAACAGCTGTACATACACCACGTTTCTGTGGAGAAGAAATATCAGTTGCTTTCTTGTGAAGGGAGTTATATCCTTTCTGAAGAGCAGGTGCTGTAGATTTCTTTACAGTTGTCTGACGACCTTTTCTAACTAACTGGTTAAATGTTGGCATTCTGTTTCACCTCATTTCCTTATAATTTATTTTGTTTGTGGCACACAAAAAGAAATATGCCTATGCATGCACACTAATTCAGTATAGTTTTTCATTTTCGCCTTGTCAAGATATTTTTCAAAAAAAGAAGGCATCTTGTAGGATACCTTCTTTCTTTTTATCTTATTCAGTTACTACGGTTTCTTCCTCTACGGACTCGTTGATTTCAATTACATCATCAACCTCTTCAAAAACTTCCGTCTCCGAAGTCGCCTGTTCAACTTCCTCAACAACCGGATTTACCATAAGACGATCATCTGTGTTAAGATTTACATTTCTGTATCTCTTCATACCTGTTCCTGCCGGAATCAGTTTACCGATGATTACATTCTCTTTTAATCCGATGAGCGGATCGACTTTTCCTTTGATTGCCGCTTCTGTCAGAACTTTCGTTGTCTCCTGGAAAGAAGCTGCTGAAAGGAAGGAGTTCGTTGCAAGAGCCGCCTTGGTAATACCGAGCATTACCTGGCTTCCTTCTGCCGGTTTCTTACCTGCTGCAATCAGTTCCTCATTCATATCCTCGTAATCAAGAACATCTACAAGTGTTCCCGGGAGGAAGCTTGAATCTCCGTTTTCTTCGATACGGATTTTCTTAAGCATCTGACGAACAATCACTTCGATATGCTTATCAGCGATATCTACACCCTGCAGGCGGTATACACGCTGTACTTCGCGGATCATGTAATCCTGTACGGCACGGATACCTTTGATCTTTAACAGATCATGTGGATTTACGCTACCTTCTGTCAGCTCATCGCCGGCTTCGAGTTTTACGCCATCCATAATCTTGATACGTGAACCGTACGGAATGAGGTATGCCTTGCTCTCGCCTGTCTCCTCGTTCGTAATTACGATTTCACGTTTCTTCTTTGTATCTTTAATATTGGCAATTCCGCCGAACTCTGCGATAATTGCAAGTCCTTTCGGCTTTCTTGCCTCGAAAAGTTCTTCGACACGAGGAAGACCCTGTGTGATGTCATCACCGGCCACACCACCGGTATGGAAGGTTCTCATCGTAAGCTGTGTACCAGGTTCACCGATCGACTGTGCTGCGATGATACCGACTGCCTCACCGACCTGTACTGCCTCACCCGTTGCCATGTTGGCACCGTAGCACTTAGAACAGATTCCGTTGTGGCAACGACATCCGAGAATCGTACGAATCTTCACTGCTTCAATCGGTTCACCCTTCTCATTTACACCAACGCTCATAATCTTGCTTGCGCGGCTCGGTGTAATCATATGGTTCTTCTTGACAATGACATTACCATCTTTGTCTTTGATTTCTTCACAAGAGTAACGACCTGTAATACGGTCTTTCAGACCTTCGATCGTTTCTTTTCCGTCCATGAATGCTTTTACATACATTCCCGGAATTTCCGGACGGTTTTCGCTACAGTCAATCTCACGTATAATCAGTTCCTGTGATACGTCAACCATACGTCTTGTCAGATAACCGGAGTCGGCTGTACGAAGAGCTGTATCGGAAAGACCTTTACGAGCACCATGCGCTGACATGAAGTATTCCAGAACGTCAAGACCTTCACGGAAGTTAGACTTAATTGGAAGCTCGATGGTACGACCTGTTGTATCTGCCATAAGTCCACGCATACCTGCCAGCTGTTTAATCTGCTGGTTGGAACCACGGGCTCCGGAGTCAGCCATCATAAAGATGTTGTTATACTGGTCAAGACCTTTAAGAAGTACATCTGTAAGCTCTTTATCGGTTTCGTTCCATGTCTCAACAACTGCTCTGTATCTTTCTTCTTCTGTGATAAGACCGCGGTTGTAATTTCTTGCAATCTTGTCAACGGTCTTCTGTGCTTCCTCGAGCATTTCCTGTTTCTTAGAAGGTACCGTCATATCGGAAATTGATACGGTCATGGCAGCTCTTGTTGAGTATTTGTAGCCCATAGCCTTGATGTCATCAAGAACTTCCGCTGTCGTTGTTGCACCATGTGTATTGATAACTTTTTCAAGAATCTGTTTTAATCCTTTTTTACCTACATGGAAATCAACTTCCAGCTTGAGTGTTTCTTCCGGATTCTCACGGTCCACATATCCAAGATCCTGAGGAATAATCTCATTGAAAATAAATCTTCCGAGTGTAGATTCCACAATACCTTCGCATACTGTTCCGTCTGCCATCTGTTTGGACATACGTACTTTAATGCGGCTGTGAAGCGTAATCGCCTTATTCTCATAAGCAAGAATTGCTTCGTTTACATTCTTAAAGCATTTGCCTTCGCCCTCTGCTCCCGGTCTCTCCTGTGTCAGATAGTAGATACCGAGAACCATATCCTGTGAAGGAACGGCTACCGGACCACCGTCAGACGGTTTCAAGAGGTTGTTCGGTGATAACAGGAGGAAACGACACTCTGCCTGTGCTTCCACGGAAAGCGGAAGATGCACAGCCATCTGGTCACCGTCGAAGTCGGCATTGTAAGCCGTACATACGAGCGGATGAAGCTTAATCGCTTTACCTTCTACAAGAATCGGCTCAAACGCCTGAATACCTAATCTGTGAAGAGTAGGAGCACGGTTAAGCATAACCGGATGTTCTTTGATGACTTCTTCCAAGACATCCCAAACCTGTGTATCTAATTTTTCGACTAACTTCTTAGCGTTTTTGATATTCTGTGAAATTCCTCTGGAAACAAGTTCTTTCATAACGAAAGGCTTGAATAACTCAATTGCCATCTCCTTCGGAAGACCACACTGATAAATCTTAAGTTCAGGTCCAACTACGATAACGGAACGTCCGGAGTAGTCAACACGTTTTCCTAACAGGTTCTGACGGAAACGTCCGCCTTTACCTTTTAACATATCGGAAAGTGACTTCAGCGCTCTGTTACCCGGTCCTGTTACAGGACGACCTCTACGACCGTTGTCGATAAGAGCATCCACTGCTTCCTGAAGCATTCTCTTTTCATTGCGAACAATGATATCCGGCGCTCCGAGTTCAAGCAGTCTCTTTAAACGATTATTTCTATTGATGATACGACGGTATAAGTCGTTTAAGTCAGATGTCGCAAAACGTCCACCATCAAGCTGTACCATCGGACGAAGATCCGGCGGAATCACCGGAACCACATCAAGAATCATCCACTCAGGTCTGTTTCCGGACTCGCGGAATGCTTCCACAACTTCCAGTCTCTTGATGATACGTGCACGTTTCTGACCGTTTGCCTCTGCAAGTTCCTCTTTTAATTCTACAGAATCTTTTTCAAGATCGATTGCAGATAAAAGTTCCTTGATAGCCTCTGCTCCCATACCTACACGGAACGCATTGTAACCGAAGTTTTCTCTTGCATCCTGATATTCTTTCTCGGACAATACCTGTTTGTACTCAAGACTTGTATTACCTGCATCAAGCACAATGTATGATGCAAAATACAGAACTTTTTCAAGCACACGCGGAGAAAGGTCTAACAGAAGACCCATTCTGCTCGGAATTCCCTTAAAATACCAAATGTGGGAAACCGGCGCCGCGAGTTCAATATGTCCCATACGCTCTCTACGAACGCTTGATTTTGTCACCTCAACCTTACAGCGATCGCAGACAACGCCTTTGTATCTGATTTTTTTGTATTTACCACAGTGACATTCCCAGTCTTTGCTCGGTCCGAAAATCTTTTCACAGAACAAACCATCTCTTTCCGGTTTTAATGTTCTGTAGTTGATGGTCTCCGGTTTTAACACTTCGCCTCTGGACCACTCTCTGATTTTCTCAGGTGATGCTAATCCGATTTTGATCGCATCAAATGTCACCGGTTCATATGCTTCATTTTTCATTTCTGACATTTATGGCACTCCTTCCAACTTACGTTTGTAGACTCCTTATTCGTCATACGAATCCTCATAAGAGGCAGATTCCAGTGCAAACTCATCTGCAAAATCAGATTCATCTTCCACACTTACCAGTTCCTGACTCTCTTCGTCAAATTCCTGTTTCTGATATCCCATACTTGCTAAAGATTCTTCTTCGCTGTAGTTATAGTTGTTCTTTCCGCCTTCCAAATCGTAACGGATTGTAGATTCACTATAATCAACCGTCTCTCTCATATCGATCTCTTCATGATTTTCATCAAGAACCTTCACATCAAGACCGAGAGACTGTAACTCTTTGAGAAGTACCTTGAAGGACTCCGGAATACCCGGTTCAGGAATATTCTCACCCTTGATAATCGCTTCGTATGTCTTAACACGTCCGATTACGTCGTCGGATTTCACAGTTAAGATTTCCTGCAATGTGTAAGATGCACCATACGCCTCAAGTGCCCAAACTTCCATTTCTCCGAAACGCTGTCCACCGAACTGTGCTTTACCACCGAGAGGCTGCTGCGTAACGAGTGAGTAAGGACCTGTAGAACGGGCATGAATCTTGTCGTCTACAAGGTGGTGCAATTTCAGGTAATGCATGTGTCCGATGGTTACCGGCGAATCAAAGAACTCACCTGTACGTCCGTCACGAAGTCTTACCTTTCCGTTTCTTGAAATCGGAACACCCTTCCAAAGTTCTCTGTGTGCTCTGTTTTCATATAAATAATCTAATACTTCAGGGAGAAGCTCTTCTTTATGTTTTTTCTCGAACTCTTCCCATTCAAGATTTACGTAATCATCTGCAAGCTCAAGCGTATCCATGATATCACTTTCCTTTGCGCCGTCGAATACCGGCGTAGCTACATTAAAGCCGAGCGCTTTTGCAGCGAGGGAAAGATGAATCTCAAGCACCTGTCCGATATTCATACGGGAAGGTACGCCGAGTGGGTTTAACACGATATCCAGCGGACGGCCATTCGGAAGATATGGCATATCTTCTACAGGAAGCACTCTGGAAACAACACCCTTGTTACCATGACGACCGGCCATCTTATCACCGACCGAAATCTTTCTCTTCTGCGCAATGTAAATACGAACCGCCTGATTTACACCAGGAGAAAGCTCGTCACCGTTTTCTCTTGTAAATACTTTTGCATCTACTACGATACCGTACTCTCCGTGAGGTACCTTAAGGGAAGTATCACGAACTTCTCTTGCCTTCTCACCGAAGATGGCACGAAGAAGTCTCTCCTCCGCTGTCAGCTCTGTCTCTCCCTTAGGAGTTACTTTTCCGACAAGGATATCACCTGCACGAACTTCTGCACCGATACGGATAATTCCGCGCTCATCCAAATCTTTCAACGCATCTTCACCGACACCCGGAACATCCTTTGTAATCTCTTCCGGCCCTAATTTGGTATCACGTGCTTCTGCTTCGTATTCTTCAATATGGATAGATGTATAAACATCTTCCTGTACTAATCTTTCACTTAAAAGAACAGCATCCTCGTAGTTGTAACCTTCCCATGTCATAAATCCGATGAGCGGGTTTTTACCGAGTGCAAGTTCTCCGCCTTCTGTAGAAGGGCCATCTGCAATAACCTCTCCTGCTTCCACGTGATCGCCTTTAAATACAATCGGTTTCTGGTTGTAGCAGTTGGACTGGTTACTTCTTGCAAACTTTGTAAGACGGTAATCTTCTTTGTCACCATCATCATATGTCATCTTAATTATTTCAGAAGAAACGTATGTCACAGTACCGGACTTTTTGGCAACAACACAGACACCTGAGTCTACTGCAGTCTTCGGTTCCATACCTGTTCCTACTGCCGGTGCTTCCGTAAAGAGAAGCGGAACTGCCTGACGCTGCATGTTGGATCCCATGAGCGCACGGTTCGCGTCGTCGTTCTGAAGGAACGGAATCAAGGCTGTTGCAACCGAGAAAATCATCTTCGGAGACACATCCATGTAATCAAACATCGTACGTGGATATTCCTGTGTCTCTTCTTTGTAACGACCGGATACGGAACTTCTCTTGAAGTGTCCTTCCGCATCAAGCGGTTCACTCGCCTGTGCTACATGGTAGTTATCTTCTTCATCCGCTGTCATATATACAACTTCATCCGTTACCCTTGGGTTCTCCGGATCTGTTTTATCAATTTTACGATATGGTGCCTCTACGAAACCATATTCGTTAATTCTTGCATATGACGCAAGTGAGTTGATAAGACCGATGTTCGGACCTTCAGGGGTCTCAATCGGACACATTCTACCGTAGTGAGAATAGTGAACGTCTCGAACCTCGAATCCGGCACGATCTCTGGAAAGACCACCAGGACCGAGTGCGGATAAACGTCTCTTATGTGTAAGCTCACCGAGCGGGTTATTCTGATCCATAAACTGTGAGAGCTGTGAAGAACCGAAGAATTCTTTCACCGCTGCCTGCACCGGTTTGATGTTAATCAGAGCCTGTGGTGTCACTTCCTCTGAATCATGTGTTGTCATTCTCTCACGAACAACTCTTTCAAGTCTTGTAAGACCTACTCTGTACTGGTTCTGGAGAAGTTCTCCGACCGCACGGATACGTCTGTTTCCAAGATGGTCGATATCGTCATCGTTACCAAATCCATACTCAAGATGAATGTTATAGTTCACGGATGCAAGGATATCTTCCTTGGTGATATGTTTAGGAACAAGTTCGGAAACATTCTGTGCAATTGCTTCCGCCAGGTCTTCCGGTTTCTCGGAGTAATCCTGTAAAATCTGCTGAAGCACAGGGAAATATACAAGTTCTGTCACACCAAGTTCTCTCGGGTCACAATCTACAAAGCTTGTCAGCTCGACCATCATATTGGAAAGAATCTTAACTTCTCTCTCCTCTGCTGCAACCCATACATATGGTACTGCTGCATTCTGGATTTCGTCTGCAAGTTCTGCAGTCACAACATCTCCCGCACTTGCAATCACTTCACCTGTAAACGGATTCATAACATCCTGTGAAAGTTTTGCATGTCTGATACGGTTCTTGAATGCAAGCTTCTTGTTGAATTTGTAACGTCCTACTTTGGCAAGGTCATATCTTCTAGGATCAAAGAACATTGCTGTGATAAGGCTCTCTGCACTTTCCACGCTGAGAGGCTCACCCGGACGGATTTTTTTGTATAACTCTAAGAGACCCTCTTCATAGCTTCCTTCCGGATTTTTCTCCGTGATGGACGGGTCTTTCGCAAAGCTGGCAAGAATCTTAGGTTCTTCACCGAACAGCTCTAAAATTTCTGTATTGGTACCGATTCCGAGCGCACGAAGTAAAACCGTAATCGGAACCTTTCTTGTTCTATCGACACGAACACTGAAAACGTCATTGGAATCTGTTTCATACTCTAACCATGCACCACGGTTCGGAATAACGGTACAAGAATAAAGCTCTTTACCGATCTTATCATGACCGATAGCATAGTAGATACCAGGAGAACGAACTAACTGGCTAACGATAACACGTTCTGCACCATTGATTACGAATGTACCCGTCTCTGTCATAAGAGGCAAATCACCCATAAAAATAGTGTGCTCTGTAATTTCTTCTTTCTCCTTATTGTAAAGGCGAACCTTTACCTTTAAAGGTGCTGCATATGTTGCATCTCTTTCCTTACACTTTTCAATAGAGTACTTAACCTCGTCCTCGCAGAGCTCAAAATCCACGAACTCAAGACTTAAGTGTCCACTATAGTCAGCAATCGGAGAGATATCCGCAAATACTTCTTTGAGACCTTCTTTCAGGAACCACTGATAGGAATCCTTCTGAACCTCAATCAGATTTGGCATATCCAAAACTTCTTTTTGCCGCGAGTAACTCATACGTAAATGCTTGCCGGAGGCAATCGGACGTATTCTGTTCTTTTCCATTGACATTCACCTCGTTCATATTTTTTGACCAATTTTATGCAAAAAAGGGCATAAAAATAGCATAACGCACCACAATAGTGCATTGTCTATTGTACTACAAGTCCTTTTTTGAGTCAATAAAAAATTTGGGAATTTTTTTCAGAAATAAAAAACCGGGTGATAATCTCTTATCACCCGGGATGACATGCCCTTATTATTTAAGAGTAACTTTAGCACCTTCAGCTTCAAGTTTAGCTTTGATATCATCAGCTTCTTCTTTAGAAGCAGCTTCTTTGATAACCTTTGGAGCTCCGTCAACTACGTCTTTCGCTTCTTTTAAGCCAAGACCTGTAGCTTCACGAACAACTTTGATAACTTTAACTTTGTTTGGTCCAACTTCTGTTAACTCTACGTCGAACTCTGTCTTTTCTTCTTCAGCTGCACCTGCTGCACCGCCAGCTGCTGCAACCACAACGCCTGCTGCTGCAGATACGCCGAATTCTTCTTCACAAGCTTTTACTAAATCGTTTAATTCTAAAACTGTTAACTCTTTGATAGCATCAATAAGTTCTGCTGTTGTTAATTTTGCCATTTTATTTTCCTCCATTTAAAAATTTATAATTATGTTTTTTGATTATTCTGCTGATTCTTCAGCCGGAGCTTCTGTTGCAACTTCTTCTGTTGCAGGAGCTTCTTCAACTGCAGGAGCTTCCTCTGCTGCAGGTGCATCTTCTGCTACTGCTTCACCTGCGCCACCTTTTTCAGCGAGCTGTTTCATGACGCGAGCAAAGTTTGCAATAGGTGACTGCATGCTTCCAAGTAATTTGGAAAGTAATTCTTCTCTGCTTGGAATGTCTGCAATGCTTGAGATGCCTGCTGCATCATAAGCAATACCTTCAACTACACCACCTTTGATCTCAAGAGCTTTCGCTTCTTTTGCAAATTTACCCATAACACGGGCTGGTGCTGTTGCATCTGAAGACGAGATTGCTACTGCGCTTGGTCCTTCAAGATACGGAGCAAGTGCTTCGAAGTCTGTTCCCTTGAATGCAAAGTTCATCATTGTGTTTTTGTATACTTTGTAAACAACATCGTTTTCACGACAGAGCTTACGAAGTCTTGTATCCTGTTCCACAGTAAGTCCGCGGTAATCAACAAGCACAACTGACTGAGCATCTTTGATGTAATTAGAAATCTCTTCTACGATTGGTTGTTTTAATTCGACTTTAGCCATTTCTTTACCTCCTTATAGATTTTGGTGCCGATAGGAGTATAGCTTTTATAAAAAAAGCCTCCCGAAAACGGGAGGCATAAGAATACACTAACTCATCTCTCCTCGGTAGGCGATACGCTTACGCTCCATTGAGCACCTACTGTCTTCGGCATTGGTCTTACGACCTTGTATAGATTATCATATCAACTTTCGCATGTCAAGCGTCTTTTTTCAAGTTTTATCAGAGTTTTCGCACTTTTACCACGTCATAAAACCATCGCCGTCGAGAGCAACATTCGGCGACAGACTCTGAAGATAATTCAGCACACGTTCTTTTTCTCCGTCATACAGCATGGATGTTGCACAATCCTGTTGTCTGGCAGGAAGAATCTGCACTGTCTCTACGCCACCGCTGCCGACTACAATCTTCAGCAATGCCGTATCAAGCGGTTTGGAATTAAACCAGTAATTCCCGAGACTGTAAATTACCGGAACACCGTTTACACTATCAAGTCCCTGCAGGCAATGCGGATGCGCCCCGACAATTAAATCCGCCCCCGCCTTGCTGATTAAATCCGCCTGATAAGGCTGTGCCCAGTCAAGCTCATCCGTATTTTCCGTCCCCCAGTGAATATATACGATCAGGACATCACACTCTTTTTCCGCCTCCGCCACAAGCTCCAGAAAATGATTGAGTTCTTTTTCGTTGAAACAACGAAGCACGCCCGGCGCATTCTCCGTCGCGCCCTTTGTATCCGGAGTATCAAGCCTCTCAATCTGTGTAGCCGCAAGAAGTCCTACCTTCAGACCGTTTATTTCCATAATAACCGGCTCCGAAGCGTCAGACAAATTACGTCCGGCCCCGGCATATTCCACTCCTGCTTTCTCTAATACGTCAAACGTATCCAAAAGCGCAATCTCACCATGATCATAAGCATGATTATTGGCAAGTGACACAATATCCACCCCCATCTCATGCAGGAGATTTACATTTTCCGGTCTGCTTCGAAACGCAAATGCCTTCTCAGGAATCGGCGTTCCTCTGTCCGAATACGGAAACTCATTATTTACCATACAGATATCGGAATTCCTCATTTCAGCAAGAAGCGCCGCATCGATACAGGATTCGATAGACCCGCCGCGGGCGTTCAAAGCCCCCATATTAGCAAACGGATCATGGAAACAAATATCACCACCGAAGGTCAATGTCACACTGCCTTTTTCTACGACTTCTTCTACCGTCGCTTCTTGTTGTGCATCTGTCTGCATGTCTGCCCGCTCGTCAGTCTCAATCACTTCAAGCTGTTCAGGGTCCTCCGAAACAACATCCGGCGACCATGTCTGCTCCGATTGCTGTAACACTTGCGGATGGGAAGTCATTTTTACATAGAAAGCCAGGGCAAGAGCACCGAGCACAAGCGTTGAAACAAGTGCCACGACAAAATATATCATTTTTTTCTTTCTGTTTTTTTTCATATCTTCCCTCCGCCGTTTCCCCGGCGCACCATATTCTACAGAAAGTATACAAAAAAAATGAGTGATTGACAATGTCAACCACTCATCTGACTTTTTAAATTAAAGCTTAACTGTGTTAACCTTTACACCAGGACCCATTGTCGGAGCAAGTGTTACGCTTCTTAAATACTGTCCCTTTAATGTGCTTGGTTTTGCCTTAACGATTGCTTCCATGAGAGCATTGAAGTTCTCCTGTAATTTCTCTTCTGAGAAGGAAGCTTTTCCGATCGGCACATGGATAATGTTGTTCTTATCCAATCTGTATTCAATCTTACCGGCTTTGATGTCATTTACTGCCTTTGTTACGTCCATTGTAACTGTTCCGGCTTTCGGGTTTGGCATTAAACCTTTCGGTCCTAACACTTTACCGAGACGACCAACAACACCCATCATATCAGGTGTAGCTACAACTACGTCGAAATCTAACCAGCCATCATTCTGAATCTTCGGAATGAGTTCTTCTCCTCCTACATGATCTGCTCCGGCTGCTTCAGCTTCTGCTAATTTATCGTTTTTAGCAAATACTAAAACGCGAACTGTTCTACCTGTTCCGTTCGGAAGAACTACTGCGCCACGGATCTGCTGATCCGCATGACGTCCGTCACATCCTGTACGGATATGAGCTTCAATTGTTTCATCAAATTTTGCAACTGCTGCTTTCTTAGCTAATGCGATAGCTTCTGCCGGATCGTACTGAACTGTGCGGTCGAAGGCTTTTGCAGCTTCGCTGTATTTTTTTCCATGTTTCATTTTGTTTACCTCCTACCTGGAATCTTATTCTTCTACTGTGATTCCCATACTTCTTGCTGTACCTGCGATCATGCTCATAGCTGCTTCGAGGCTGGCTGCATTTAAGTCTGGCATTTTTGTTTCAGCGATTTTCTGTAAATCTGCTTTTGAAATTGTAGCAACTTTTGTTTTGTTAGGTGTTGCTGAACCGGACTGAATCTTACAAGCCTTCTTAAGAAGTACTGCTGCAGGTGGAGTTTTTGTTACGAAACTGAAACTTCTGTCTGCATAAACTGTGATTACTACAGGGATAATCATATCTCCCTGATCAGCTGTTCTTGCGTTGAACTGTTTTGTGAATTCAACGATGTTTACACCATGCTGTCCAAGTGCAGGACCAACTGGTGGTGCTGGTGTAGCTTTACCAGCAGGGATCTGTAACTTAATGTATCCTTCTACTTTCTTTGCCATTTTGGCACCTCCTAATAAATTGTGGTAGTGGCGGACCTAGGCGATCCTCCCACAGCTCACGAGCTGAACCTTCTTATATATAAGTAGGAATTCATCCTATGAACTTCGTTCCAAGTTCGTCTTACGACATTTTTCTAACTTCCGCAAAACTGATTTCAACCGGTGTTTCACGACCGAACAGTTCTACGTTAATTGTTGCTGTCTGCTTACTGAAGTCCATTCTCTGGACAACGCCGACCGTATCTTTCCATACACCTGCAACAACCGCAATCATATCGCCTTCTTCAAAATCAACAGAGACATTTTCTGTCTTAATTCCAAGCGGTTTCATCTCTGCTTCCGTAAGCGGAACCGGTTTGCTTCCCGGTCCGACAAATCCTGTGACACCTCGCGTATTACGAACAACATACCAGGTATCATCATTCATCACCATATTGATCAGTACATAGCCCGGGAACATCTTCTTCTGAACTGTTTTCTTTGCCCCGTTCTTCACTTCGACAACATCCTGCATAGGAACTCTCACTTCGAGAATTTCTTCCTCCAAATGACGGTTGTCAATGGTCTTTTCAATATTGGCTTTGACTTTATTTTCATAACCTGAATAGGTATGGACTACATACCAGTTTGCTTCTGCCATATTGCCACCCTCGCTTTACATTGTAATAAAGTTGATTGCATATTGAATAACCGTATCAAGTAACGCAATAATCAGTCCTAAAATTACAGAAATAATAGTAACCGCTACTGCCTGTTTTCCGAGCGTAGTTTTGTTAGGCCAGACAATTTTCTTGAATTCAGCCTTAAGGCCTTCCACGAAGCCTTTCTTTTCTGTACTACTTTCTCCCATAACTTTTACTCCTATCTATTAAAACGGATTATTTTGTTTCTTTGTGTAAAGTATGAGTTTTGCAGAATCTACAATATTTCTTTGTTTCCATTCTGTCCGGATGTGTCTTTTTATCCTTTGTCATATTGTAGTTACGATTCTTACATTCTGTACATGCTAATGTAATTTTTGTACGCATATCTATTTCCTCCATTCACCGCTTTTTTGAGCATAAAAAAAAGACCTAATGTCATCTCGCTAATCAAATATATCACACGAAATGTCCATCGTCAAGCAGTTTTATTCTATTTTTTTTGCAGCAACAATCAGACGTTCCTCATCCGTGCCATAGTCACAAGTCGAAAGCACCAAAACACCGCTTTCGGCATCGGCCTGAGTCTCATCATACCAAAACGCCGCATCATCCAAACCTTCTATATATAATACCTTCTCTTCCGCCGTCTTCGGAAGCACCTCAAACCGGAATGAATTCTCATCCGTCAAATCGATTTTGGCCAGAGCAAAAACACGATATACGCTGATTCCGTCTGCAAACTCCAGCAGGATGGTCCTGTGTTTTTTCCGGAACTCATCATCCTTATATCTTTTTAAGTCGCCGAACATAGTGCCATCCTTCATATGATGACCGTGAACTAAGAGCACCTCATCTTCCGGACCGCATGTCTCATCCATGAAAATGGACCCGTGTCTGCTTATCTCTCCGTAAAAGTCATGATTTAAGTAGAAGGAATTATCCTTTTTGACAACCGGATAGTCGATGGAACTGCCATCCACCGTAATCCAGCACACATAATCTTCGTTTTTGTGCTTCATTTCTTCATAAAATGCAGCGATATCTTCCGCCGTCCGCTTTGTCTGTAACGACTCAGACACCTTTGTCCCTTCCACATCCGCCCCGGCTTTGACCGCGACATCTTCTTCTCCAACATTACGAAGTGACGCAAGCTCCTTTTTCAAACCCTCTTCCCTTCGATGATCCGCATAATAATCCCAAAGACTGTAAGCGGAGTATATAAATACCGCCAGCGAAACCATCGCAAGCATCGCCAAACATATTCTGTTTCTTTTCATTCGGAATTGCTTTCTTTTCTCGCGTCTGCTTAACTTTTCTTCCATTCTGCCACACTCTTTCTGCCATAGCCAAAGAGGTTTCTGCCCGGCAGAAACCCCTTTTGACATTATATGTTACTTCTTATTTTTACGCAATCCATAAATACTTCCTACGATACCGCAAGCGCCAAACAACAGCATCATAAACCAAAGCGCAAGCGGCGATTCGTCACCCGTCTTCGGCGTGTCACGATCTGTCGTCGTGGATGTCGTAGTACTTGTCGGTGGTGTCTGAGTTATAGAATTATCCGACGTCTTCGTTTTGTAATACTTATCAACGAAAGCAACCTTTATCGTCTCTCCCGTCTCGACTTTCGCCTTGGCAGAATTGCCTTCTTCTCTCTCTCCGTCTCCGACCTGATATGTCACACTCTTTAATTTGTAGCCATCCACATCATATACCGTCTCAGTCACCTTGTAGGTTCCCGGTTCAAGGGAAAGCTCCAGCGTATACTTTCCTGCTTCCTTATCGTAAGTAAAGTCATCCAAAGTATATGTCTTGCTCTTGTTCGTCTTGGTGTTTGTCACCTTAAACTCAAGCACCGCTTCCGCATCTTTCCTTTCAATCGTACCCTTGAGCGTCTTGGTTATCACAAGCTTACCTTTGGTACTTGTGTACGTATTCACAAAGTCAACCTGTACGCCTTCCTTGCCAAGCGTTACCTTCGCCTTACTTCCATAATTCTTGCTTCCGCCATCCACAGTATACATTGTTTCCAGCAAGTAACCTTTTTCGTCGTCAAGTTTTTCTGTAACCGTATATTCGCCGCGTGTCAATCCTTCAATGACAAGCATATAAACACCGTCACCATCATCATCTTTGAAAGCAGATGCCTTGTATGTCTTGCTCTCTCCGGTCGCCACATTTTTGACAACAAAGGACAAATCATCTTTGATATCATCCCATGCAAGGTCACCCTTGACAGACTTCGTAAGCACAAGCTTACCTTCATTCTTTTCGTATGTATCTTCAAAGTCAACCCGGATGCTCTTTCCGATTTCTACCGTTGCATCCGCAGTTGTTCCGGATGCATATTCTCCGGTTCCGACTTTACGTTTTATACTCGCTGTGATATAGCCTTTGACATCATAAATCGTCTCTTCTACGGTGTATGTTCCGCTCGGAACATCAAGTTCAAGTGTATAGACTCCCGTTGCTGCGTCGTATGTGAAATCCTTCAGCGTGTATGTCTCGGATTTACCCGTACCGGTATCCGTCACTTTAAACTGAAGCGCACCTTCCGCCTCTTCCTTTGTCACATCACCTTTGATGGTCTTGGTAATCACAAGCTTACCTTCATCTTTGGTGTAGGCATCTTCAAATACAACCTCTGTTGTCGTATCTTTCACAACGGTTATATCCGCCTTGGTTCCGTCCGTCATAGGACTGCCATCCACCGAATACTTCACGCTGTCTGTCACATATCCGTCAACGTCATAAACCGTTTCTTCTATCGTGTAGCCACCAACGTTCGCATCAAGCTCAAGCGTATATGTGCCATCCGCCTGTTTCGTAAAGTCTTTGAGCGTATATATCTCTTCCTCATCTGTATCCGTGTTGGTTACTTTAAATTCAAGGGCGCCTTTTGCTTCTTCCTCAGTAATATCTCCCTTAAGAGTCTTCTGAATCAAAATCTTTCCGGTTTCAACCGCACTATAAGTATTGGTAAAAGAAAGTTCTTTAGTGGTATTTCCGGTCACTTCCACTTCTGCTGTCGTGGTTCCGCTTCCTGTAGAATTCACCGTAGATACATACTCGTATCCCACAACGTCCTTCACCGTTTCCGTAATTGTGTATTCTCCAAGCGCAAGCCCTGTAATTTCCTTACTGTTACCGGTGAATTCCACCCCTTCAAACGTCTCATCATATCCGTTTGGTCCTGTTACTCGGAAGGAAATTTTTTCTTTTACATCATCAAAAGAAACACCTCCCGCAACCACCTTAGTTAACTTCAAGTTACCCGTCTGCTTTTTATAGGTATCCGTCACCGTAACAATCGTTGTTCCATTTTTAGAAACAGGCGCAGTCGCTCCGGAATGCATTCCATCTGCAACCGCTACCGTCGCAGCGCCGACTGTCATAGAATATTCCACCGAAAGCACATCGTAATTATTTACGTTATAAGCCGTCTCTTTTACCGTGTAAGTTCCTGTCAACGCATTCGGAATCTCAAGAGAATACAAACCATTTGCCTTTTCAGTAAACTCAGAAAGTTTATAGGTCTTCGAACTTCCGACTCCTGTCGGAGATGGCATTACCGTAAATACGATATCATTTTTTGCCTGAGCCAGATCTTCACTTTCGATTCCCGCAAGCGTCTTGTTCAAGATAAGTTTACCTGTGTTCCGCTTATAACTGTTGGTAATCGTCGCCGTCGCTCCTGTATCCGCATCAAACACAATGCTGTTCTGCAATCCCGAAACCGCCGTCCCGCCATCAACCTTAACAGTCGTGGTTCTCGTATAAGAAACCATATTTTCACCGGAAACAACCTCTCTGATTGTATATGTCTTTCCGTCTACTAAGTTTTCCACCGTACACGTATAATTACCGTCCGAATCAGGGCCTGTAAAATCTGTGTATGTGAACGTTTCTTTATATCCTTCCGTTTCAACTACGAAATTGAGCGTATCACGTACATCCTCCCATGCACGATCACCCTTGACACTCTTCTTAAGGAGCAGTATTCCTGTTAAATTATCATAAGCATTGACATACGCAACATGTGCTTCCTGCCCTTTGGACAAAAGACTAAGTTGCGCTTCTTTTCCATTCACCGCGCTTCCTGCACCAATCTTATATGTCGTCTTGCAAACCGTTCCTGCAATCTCCTGCAGAATTTCCGTCACCTGATAGGTTCCGAGCGCAAGATTTTCGATGGTACATGTATAAAGCCCATTCGCATCCGGTCCCGAAAAATCCCTATAATCAAAGGTTTCATCGTATCCGTTCGCTGCATTCGTAACATGGAACGCAAGTTTTTCCTTTACATCGTCCCAGTTCTTTCCTGTCACAGACTTGGTAATCACGAGGGATCCAACATGTTTTTCGTAGGTATCTACCACTTCCAAAGACGTCGTCTTATCTTTCACAACCTCCAGCGACGCCCCATTGTCTTTTCCATCTGCAACCACATCACCGGCACCGGTTGACGCCGTACGTGTATAGGTCACACTCTTTGTATCGTATCCGTTAAGATCATAAACAACTTCTTTTACCTGATATGTACCCGTCAGCACATCGTCGATTTCAAGCCAGTAGCTTCCATCGGAAGCCTTCTTAAACTCAGAGAGTTTATACACCTTGCTCGCACTTCCATCCGGAGCCGGCTTCACTTCAAAACGAATCGCATTCTCCGCCGTTTCAACATCCGCCGCATCCACACCGCTAAGTGTCTTTTCAAGACGAAGTTTACCTGTGTCGCGCTTATAGTCGTTGGTAAAATGGACCGTTGCACCGTCAGGAACGGAAAACTCTTCTACGACAACACTGTCACCCGCCTGCTGCGTTTCGTTATCCACTTTGACAACCGTTGCTCTTGTATAGTCCACAATTTCAGAACTAAAAATTTCTTCAACGGTATAATCTCCATCCTGAGTCAATCCCTCAAGTTTATAGACATATACTCCATCGCCGCTATTCGTAAATTCATTCCCCGGAATGATTTTTTCTGTAGTGTTATCCGGGTATGTCACCTTGAAGCTGATAGAATTCTTAATATCATCCCAAGTTTTTTCTCCCGTTACCGTTTTCCTAACAACGAGAGTGGCCGTTTTAAGTTTATAATCATTGCTATATGCAACCACTGACTCCTGTCCTTCAGACGAAATTGTCACTACCGCTTCTTTACCCGAAACCTCCGCACCGGAATCCACCTTATGGCTTGTCGTCACAATAACACCGGTCAAATCATTGATAACTTCCGCTACAACATAAGAACCTAATTCAAATTCCATAGGCACAGAATATTCATAAAGACCGCTGACATCATTGTATACAAAATCATCTCCGGATACCCGATGAAGCTCCGTACCCGTTGTTCCTGATTTTATCACAAATTCAAGACCTGATTTAATCTCATCCCATGTCTTTTGACTCTCAGTCGTAAGTACCTTCGTCAGCTTAATCGTACCCTTGTTTACTTCATAATCATTCGTGAAAGTCACCATCTCCACAACGTCATCTGTCAGAATGATGTCCGCTGTCGTTTCACCGTCTGCCGCCTCTTCCGTTCCAATTTGATATGTGGTTGTCTTTGTATATCCCGAAAGCGCTGCTCCGACCTCTTTCACATAATAGGTAGCAGACGCATCCAAACCGTAAACGGTTTTGGTGTACACATCTCCGCTAAGCGTCATATCTGTTCCGCTTATTGTAGCAACCAATTCATCCGGCGAACCATTTTTATACACCTCAAATTTAAGCACCGACTTAATCTGATCCCAGTCTGCATCACCGCTGACTGCTTTCTGCACCTTAATACCGGCTGTTTTACGATAGGTATTCTCAAATGCCACCGTCGTCACTTTTTCGTTTTCAACAGTTACAGTCTTATCGCTTCCATTTACATAGTCCGTCTCCGCAACCGTCTCATCTTCACCTACCGTCACCTTATAGGTAGACGAATGGTAGACATATCCTTCCGAGCTTGTTACGGTCTCCGTCACCGTGTATGCACCCTCATCCAGATTGTGAAGCACCTTTTTGTACACGCCGTCAACAAGCGTCATTGTGCTACCATTAAAGCTTCCTCCATCTACTACATTGTCCGAACTATCCTTCACCACAAAAGAAAGTTTCGCAAGCGCTGCCGAAATATCCGCAGCGTCCACTCCCTTCAAGGACTTTGTCACTTCCAGCGTTCCTTTGTCACTCTTATAATTTTCATACAGAAGCTGACCGCCGGCAGTAAATGGTTTTACCACAATACCTGAGGATTCCGGAGGAAGAACCGCATCGCTATCTGCAAGCACAAAATAGTAAGGCTCCTCACGTTTCGCATAACCCGTCGGAGCTTCCGTCTCGTATAGTGCATAAATACGCGAATAGGAGAGTCCATCGATTGTCACGGATCCATTTGACTCCACCTCAATCTCACTAATCAACGTAGCATTTCCATTGTTATAATCCACATCTCCCGGTTTTCCAGGATCAGGAATCATGGAATTGCTCGCCGCATCATACTTGACCTTATCAACCCTGAATTTTGAGCCATTCAGCGCCACCATATTTCCATCACTTGTCCAGTATTTATACAAATTAATCTTTCCGATACTTGATGTCGCCCAGGCATCGGGCTTCACCGCCATCACCGAAAATCCTTTTTCCGCTTTTACTGCATCGGAAGAACTTCCGGAAAGCGAGAAAGCATTGGTCGCATTCTCCGCATTCAAAGCCTCTCCTTCCCCCAAGTTGACGCGTGCGCGGTAAGTAATCTTTAAGTAAGCTTCATCCGGAAGATTGTTAAAAACAAGAGAATTTGACGCCTCGTCATAGGTCATTTTATAACCATCCGGACGCACCAACTCCGTCCAGTTTCCTGCCTCATATTTCTGCACTTTTACGGAAGCGATGTCATAGGAAAGCGCACTCCCCATTGTGTCCGTCGCAGAAATGTAGTCCGAACCATTCACCAAATCAAGCGCATCTTCATTGACCAATACTGTATATTCTGCGTATGGTGCCGTTTCGATATTGTATACACCGGATTTTGATACCACATCCTGCGGCTCCAAATGAACCATTGCAGAATCCGAACCAATATTATTATCGTTATATTTCGCAGATGCAGTGTTGACGAAATCCTGTCCGCCGTCCATCGCAAATTTTGCGCGGTCTTTAACATCCAAAGTATATGTAAGAACAAGATACGGATTATCCGAACCAATCTGATTTACCATATCCGGTGTCAGCTGAATCGTAAACTGTTTTGTCGCCTCGTCATACGAAGGAGTCGTCTGCGCTTTGACATTTCCCCAAGGGTCCTCTACCGTTGCTGTCTTATCTGCCGTATCACTCATTTTCAACTCGTCCGGAAAACTTTCTTGAATGGCAATCGTATCGTTTACATTTATTGGCTCATATCCATCAAGATATATTTTCACTTTGTAGCGGATGGAATCCTGACCGCCAATCGCCTCTCCTGTCTTTGTCAGCAAATCACTTGTGTTTTTGTACTGTGCTGTTGCCGACTGTGTTTTTGTCTCCTGCAAAACCGGATCCTTATAGGTTACGTTGGCCTGATTTGTATAGACTTTGCCGGCAAGACTCTCATCGTTGATAACGGTGGTAAACGTCACAGTAATAGGTTGACCCGCCGATGCTTTTTCTTGGACATAGCTGTTCTTCAGCTTAATCTGCTGCGCCGGATTCCACTCGTCATAACTTTCCAGGTACTCATCAAAATAAGCACCTTTTCCTTTTTCTGCCGTAATTACTTCTTGATTGTCAACTTCAACTTTCCACGTATTAGAAATATTTCCCTTGTTGACAACCCATACCGCTCCCGCGACGTCCGAAACAACAACATCCGTCACTCCGACCGGAATCGGATCAAGCACAACATCCCATGTCAGTTCTTTTGTTGATTGGTTATATGTACCTGCATTTTTTTTCACCCATGGCTTAGGCTCTGTATACACCTTGCCTGTCGTAGTATATTCACTGCCGTCTTCCATGGTAAGCTTTGCCGTATTGGTAATTTCTGCAGAACTGACGCTTTCCTTGTACTCATCCGTCACCGCCTTATCTGCTATTGTATAAGTGTAGATCTTACCATTTGCTGTCCAACCCTCCGGAAATGGAATATCAAATGCCGTCGTATCTACCAATCCAAGCCCCGGAATATCCTTGATTGACTGTACATCCTCCGGCTCATAATCTCCAAGATTTACCGTAACCGTCCATGTGACAGCACTTCCATCTGCAGACAGCACACCGCTCTTATTGACTGATGGGTCTGTCGGATACGCCCAGGCTTCCCAGTTTTTCGTTCCGGTTGCTCCTTTATTGTCTGTATATGTAACAGTTGCCGTATTTTTAAACTTATTCCAATCCGTATTGCTGTGGTCCACTGTTGTCGTATAAGAAACCACGAATTTCTTATCCTGCGGCAATGTTTTCCCCGCCAAATATGAATTTAAATCTGCAAGCGACGCAAAACTTTGCAACGTTATATCATCCGTCGTACTGCTTTCAATTTGAATTTCGGCAATTGAGCCAAGAGCCTCTCCCGGCGTATCTGCAATGCTGATGTTTGAAACATCACCCGCATTTGCTTTGACTTCCATTGTAAACTTCTGCACAAAATTACCGTTTGCATCCTTGGTCAGAGAACCACTCGCCGCTTTCTGTCCAGTCACTTCACTCGTAGGGATACCGGTAGTAAAGGTCGGCGTATACTTCTTATCACCAAGTTCAATCGTCACCGGGTCTCCATCCTTTAAGTTCGTGTCATCAATCTGTACCACACCTTCAATCGACACTGCCCCGTGTCGATTATCTCTTAAACGGAACTCTTCGCTTGTAATCTCGACGATCAATCTGCCATCTTCTACCCAATAAAAACCAACCGGTTCAAACGCAACATCCAACAGCGTATTTTTATTCGCAGAGTTCGAGATGCTAATATTCGTCTTTTTGAGCGCGTTCAAATCCACCTCAAATCTATCCGTCGTCTTATCTAAATTGTCTAAAGCCCAATTAAATGAAATTTTAATAGGGTCTCCATTTTTAACAATCGTATCGTCAGTCAGTTCATTTCCTTTCAACGTAATCTTTGTTACAGTCGTCGAAAGATCTGCACTCCCCGCCTTTGCAGAAAGACTAAATCCCGGTATCTGCATAAACCCTGCGACCATGCAGACCGTCAGTACTGCCGATACTACCCTTCTGTAAATTTTGTTCATAAAAAAGATTTGGCGAATTCTTTTTGTAATGAAATTCATAAATATCTCCCTTTGTTTTGTGTAAAATAAATTTTCTTTTGTTATATATTGTGGGCATAATAATCCATATTGCTTATATTCTACCATATATAGTAAAAAAGGCAACAGTTGACATAAAATTATTACAAAAACCTCATCTAATAGGAAGAAAGCCTTGATTTTTCATCATTTTTTACTTGCATTTGACTTATGAGCATGCTATATTTAGTTTATAAAAATAGCTTTATTATGCCCATGCTGGGATCACGACACGGAATGTCACTTCACCGGTCCCACAGCAAAGCGATTTCAAGGAAGAAAGGAGGGCTCTTATGGCAGTTAATGTAGGCGCATTGAATCAGGTTTATAACCATTACCTGACAGAGTACGCACCTAAGACGAACTCGCCGCTGGACACTCATAAGAAGAGTGATCTGCGCAACATCTATAATTCCATAGTTAAAATGAATAAAGAGTCACCTCTGTACATCCTCGACAAGAGTGAGGCTTCCAAGGCTTATGCTGTCGGTCTGAAGGAAAGCGCAAGAACATTCCGCAATTCCGTCATGGCAACGCGAAGCACACTGGATGAAGACGGTGTACTTGATCAAAAGAAAGCCTATTCTTCTCATCCGGAGATTGCTTCCGCAAAATACATGGGACTTCCGGGAGAGAATTCCGATGCTTCTGCTCCTACTTTTAAGTTGGAAGTTGCAGAACTGGCCAAAAATCAAGTCAATCTCGGAAACCCTCTTATCTCGGAAGAAAAACTTGATTTGGCACCGGGCAGCTACTCCTTTGATGTCTCTATCAAGGACGCAAGCTACGAATTTCAGTTTGAGCTCCATGAAGGAGATACGAATTTTGACATTCAAACCCGTCTGCAAAGATTGATTTCCAACGCCAATATCGGGCTGGAAGCATCTCTCATAGAAGACGACGAAGGCAACAGCGCCTTAAAACTCGAATCCGTTGCTACCGGCGTTTCTTCCGGCAAAGATACTTTGTTTGAAATCAGCGATGACAACACAAGTAAGACCAAGGGAATTGTTGATTACCTCGGACTCGACAATGTTTCACAACCGCCTTCCAACGCATTGTTTGAAATTAACGGTATCGAGAGAACCGCATCTTCCAATACGTTTACGGTTGAGAAAGTATACGAAGTAACTTTAAACGGACCGAGCAGCGAACCGGGAATCAGCACCGAGATTGGATTAAAGAATGATGTGGACAGCTTATCCGAAAACATTCACTCCCTGGCCGAAAGCTACAATCGTTTTCTCGATGACGCTTCTGCGAACCCGGGCAGTCATTCCAAGAGTTCACAGCTTATAAATGAAATCGGCTACATCACACGACATTATGCCGGAAAACTGGATGCTTTGGGACTTAGTTTCTTAGCTGACGGGCACCTTTCCATCGACGATGAACAGCTTAAGAGTGCAGCGGCAGAACCGGACAGCAACGAAGCCTTTTCACCGGTCAAAGATTTTGCGAACTCCATGCTTCGTAAGAGCAATCAGATTTCTTTAAATCCGATGCAGTATGTGAACAAGACAATTGTTGCATACAAGAACCCGGGAAAGAACTTCCCATCACCGTACATCACAAGCGCATACAGCGGAATGTTATTTAATAATTACTGTTAAAAAGGCAATCACGGATGTAAAACATCTCATGATTGCCTTTTGTCATTTCTGTCGACTTTTCTTACTTCCCGAATTCCTTATACAAAAACTCCAGACTCAGCATCTTATCATCTACATAATAATCAGCATTCGGTTTCCCCATGTGGAGTTCATGGTATTTGACACCCCAGTCTGCCATCTGTTTCTCCGTCACTTCTCGCCAATCAATGCCCGTCACATAACCGCGCGCCGTGAAAAGAACAATCTTATTGCCCCAATCATAAAGCTGATTGACAATTTTGATCATCTTTTCATTCGGTCCCGCCTGTCCGTAATCGAGGTCCTCCCTCTTCATCGCAATGACCCCGTCGATATCGAACACAAACTGCTGACCGCCGCTCGTAATTTTCATCAGGTCAGCCACTCTCGAAAAATCCGCCTCTGTGTCTACATCGTACATCTCTTTCATCTCGAAACCTTTGATGTTTTTACCGGTCATGGAATGATACTCTGTCACAACGCGCGGACGGAGCAGATCCACATTTCCATTCTGAATATATGTCGCAGGAAGCGCCTGACGGGGCATATTATAAGCTTCCGGAATATCCTTCATAAGGGAATCCAGCGTCCCGTCTTCCTTCAGGTACCACATTTTGTGAGGAACCACTTCATTCTTTTTCACACTACGAACAGAATCCACCGTCTCATCCTCCAGCATCATCTCTATCATTGTGTCAATGTCTGCCGGATCACGGTACGGATAGGTCGGACGAAGATGTACAACAATATCCGGAACATATCCTTCCTCCTCTTTCAAGAATCCAAGCGCATGCTCAAACACATCTATGTCCAGCGCGCTGTCCGTTGCATATTCCGCAGGACGGATAAAAGGAGTCTGCGCCCCGTACTCCCGTGCGATCGCTGCATACTCCTCACTGTCCGTAGATACAATAATTCTGTTAATATATTTTGAAGCCTGTGCATGCTCAATCGAATACGCCATCATCGGTTTTCCGTTAATTTTGCGGATGTTTTTGTGTACGACACTTTTCGAACCGCTTCTGGCTGTAATCAGAGCTAAAATTTTTTTATCTGCCATGATAATTCCTCGCTTTCCTCTCGATGCAATTATCATAGCACACGTTTGTTTTTTTATAAAGGGATATTTCCGTGCTTCTTGTAAGGCATATCTGCTTCCTTGTTTTTAAGTCCTTTGAGCGCCTTCAAAAGTGCCGCCCTCGTCTCTTCCGGCTTAATCACTTCATTGACGTAGCCACGCGCTGCTGCGACATAAGGATTTAAAAATCTGTCATCATATTCCTTAATACACTGTTTCCGCATTGCTTCCGGATTTTCTGACTCTTTAATCTTTCTCTTAAATGCGATGTTAACTGCACCTTCCGCACCCATAACAGCAATTTCCGCAATCGGCCATGCATAGACGATGTCCGCTCCCATTTCCTTTGAATTCATTGCGATATATGCACCGCCATACGCCTTTCTCATAATCAAAGAAATTTTCGGAACCGTCGCTTCCGAATAGGCAAAGAGCACTTTCGCACCGTGACGGATAATTCCGTTGTGCTCCTGCGCCGTCCCCGGCAAAAATGCAGGCACATCAATTAGTGTCACAAGCGGAATATTAAAGCAGTCACAGAATCGGATGAAACGTGCCATCTTATCCGATGCATGATAATCAATCGCGCCGCCCATATGGTTCGGCTGGTTACACACAAATCCTGTCACTTCTCCATCCATGCGTGCAAATCCCACCACCACGTTCTTCGCAAAATCCTTCTGCACCTCAAAAAAGCTTCCTTTATCGATAATGCATTCCACAACATCCTTCACATTGTAGGCGCGTCTGGAATTGTCCGGAACAATATCCACAATCTTACCGGAACGGTCCTCACGCCCCGGAATCATCTTTTTACCCAGCTCACCGACTTTCCCAATCACATTGGAAGCAGCGGTGCCATCCTTTCCAAACTCTCCTATTAACGGAGAGTTTTGCGTATTGTTCGCCGGTAAATAAGTCAAAAGCTTACGCACCCCCATCAGGCACTCCCTTTCACTTTGATACGTAAAATGGGAAACACCGGATTTTTCCGCATGCACCTTCGCACCACCGAGCTCTTCCACAGAAACTTCCTCATTGATTACCGTCTTAACCACATTCGGTCCGGTAATGAACATCTTGGAGGTCTCTTCCACCATGAAAATAAAGTCACAAATCGCAGGTGCATAGCATGCACCGCCGGAACATGGTCCGAGAATGACTGCTATCTGCGGAATGACTCCGGAAGCCTTTGTATGACGCAGGAACATTCCGCTGTAGCCGCTGAGAGATGAAATTCCTTCCTCGATTCTTGCACCGCCGCTGTCATTGATACAAATAAGAGGTGCCTTCATAGCCATCGCCATGTCCTGAATGCGGCAGATTTTAAACGAATGATATTCTCCAAGCGTACCGCCGATGACTGTAAAATCCTCGCTGGCAACAAACACCTGTCTTCCGTCGATGGTGCCATAGCCCGTCACAACACCATCACCCGGTACCCTCTTTTTATCGAGACCGAAATCATCAATACGGGATTCTATCATTCCGTCTACTTCGACAAAACTGCCTTCATCCAAAAGCACTTCGATGCGCTCACGCGCTGTCATTTTTCCTTTTTTATGCTGTGCCTCAATTCTGGCTCTGCCGCCACCGAGGTTTACTTTTTTTCTTCTTTCGTCTAAATCATTGATTGCTTCATTCCAAGTCATGTTTCCTTCTCCTTTTTTGTCGCTTGGTTATTTTGCGTTTCAAATACTTTGAATCTCAAAGTATTGTATCAAAAAAAACTCCCCATTGCAAGTGCAACGAGGATATTTCTTTTTTATTATATTTACGCAAGCTCTTCCGCCGCCATATCAAGGGCTGCGCGGATCACTTTATCCATGTCATAATACTTGTACTGCCCAAGTCTTCCACCGAACAAGATGTTCTTGTGCTCCTTTGCAAGCTTCGCGTATCTCTCATAGAGTAAGCCGTTTCTCTCATCATTAATCGGGTAATAAGGCTCGTCACCCTTGCGCCAATCCGCCGGGTACTCTCTCGTAATCACGGTTCCCTCACCTTTGCCGAACTCGAAATGTTTGTGTTCGATGATACGCGTATACGGAATTTCTCTCTCCGTGTAATTGACAACCGCGTTTCCCTGGTAATTGTCTGTGTCCGGAAGGTACTCACTTTCAAACCGGAGGGAGCGATAAGCCAGTTCCCCATAACAATAATCGAAAAACTCATCAATCATTCCGGTATAAAGAATCTTGTCATATACAATCGGGTCAGCCGAAGTTCCATTTGCCATTACAAACTCTCTGTAGCTTATGCCGAGCTGCACCGGTATCCCTTGAAGCAGTTTCTCTACCACCTGCGTGTAGCCGCCAATCGGAATTCCCTGATAACGGTCATTGAAATAATTGTTATCATACACAAAACGGAGCGGAAGGCGTTTAATAATAAACGCAGGAAGTTCTTTGCAGTCTCTCCCCCACTGTTTCTCTGTGTAACCTTTGACTAACTTCTCATACACATCCGTGCCGACAAGAGAAATCGCCTGCTCCTCCAGATTGGACGGCTCTGCAATCCCCGCCTCCGCAATCTGCGATGCAATCTTATCCTTCGCTTCCTGCGGCGTCTTTACGCCCCACATCCTGCTGAAGGTATTCATATTGAAAGGCATGTTGTAAATTTCATCCTTGTAAACTGCGACCGGTGAATTGATATAATGGTTAAACTCTGCCAACTCATTCACGTAATCCCACACCTCTTTATCCGAAGTGTGGAAAATATGTGCTCCGTATTTATGTACGGAAATACCGCTCGTATCTTCTGTATAAATATTGCCTGCAATATGTTTTCTCTTTTCAATCACATAACAGGTCTTTCCCGCCTTTTTCATCTCGCTCGCAAAAACTGCGGAAAACAGTCCTGCTCCGACCACTAAATAGTCGTATTTCATGCTTTTTCCCTCGCCACGATCACACCTGCCACCTGATAGAAAATATCCATAAAAGAAAGCATACCGTCCTCAAGTGCCTGCGCTACTTTCGCATTATCCTTCTGCTGCAATCCCGCATTGAGAAGCTGAACCTGTTCTTCAATACCGTCTTTACTCAAGATTTCTTCCTTTTCATTGATCAGGTTCATTGTCGCATTCACAATTTCAATCACAAAATTAATCCCTTCAATGATCTGATTAAGATAATCCATCGTATCCTCTTTTTCGTCACCGCGAAGTTCCGGTAAAATTTCTTTCATCGCAGGAACGAGCTTTTGTACATATTCAATTCCCGTTTCAAGAACCTCAATCTGCTGCATCCTGATATCTTCCATGATATACCCCACTTTCTGCTGTATATACACAGCCATTTTCGGCCGCACTTCATAAGCATATATGTATACTATAACACATATATCGGCGTTTTGCTCAAAAAATATAAGCACCCTTTATTGTTTTTTTGTCTCTCCTCCATTATACTGAATACATATGAAACTAAGTAACTAAGGAGCACCCGAATGGACGCTTATATCTCAATCTGTATCATCGGAAAAAATGAAGAAAAATGCATAACGCGCTGCATGGAAGCGATCAAAGATTTCGGTTTTCCGATTATCTATACTGACACCGGTTCAACGGATCGAACGCTCGAAATCGTTGCACGTTACACGGACAATATTTATCATTTTGAGTGGTGTCATGATTTTTCCAAGGCGCGCAATTTTTGTGCCATGCAGGCACCGACCGACTGGATTTGGGTAATCGACTGCGATGAATACATCAAGGACAGCAACCTGCACGAACTCGCCGATCTTTGTAAGTTTGACGAAAACAACAACACAATCGGTACGATTGTACAGAGAGATATCTTTTATCAGCGCGGACAACATGCTTTTTCCGCAACAAGGCTCGGGCGAATCTATCACCGCGGTTTCTGTCATTACGAGGGTATCATCCATGAACAAATCGTTCCGATTTCCAAAGAAACAAAAGCGACTTACCGCGATTTGTCCTTTTCACAGAACCACGACGGCTACAGCGATCCGAATGTGCTCGCCATGAAAAGCAAGCGCAATGCCGATCTTTTACATATCGCCCTCCGGGAAGGAGAAGATCCATATCTCTACTATCAGCTTGGCAGATGTTATACTGTTTTGGATCAGCCGGCGGATGCTGCTGATGCCTACGGCAGAGGACTTGCACTGGATGTCGATCCTGATCTCTTTTATGTCAAGTCCATGGTGGAATCTTACGGATACAGTCTGCTCGACCTGAAAGAATATGAAACCGCCCTTTCCTTTGAGAATATATACGATACATTTGCAAATACTGCAGATTTTCTGTTTTTAATGGGGCTCATCTACATGAACAACGCACTTTTTGACAAAGCAATTCAGGAATTCAAAAAGGCAACTGCTTACGCTTCCTCTACCGTGGAAGGTGTCAACAGTTTCCTTGCTTATTATAACATCGGCGTAATCTATGAATGCCTCGGTCAAACGAAAGAAGCTCTTTCCTATTACCGCAAGTGCGGAGATTATACGCCTGCCCGCGAGAGATCGGAGGTGCTAACCCATGGCTGATATCAGCATCATTATTCCTTGCTATAATGTTCAAAATTATGTGATGCGGTGCTTCGAATCTCTACAAAACCAGACCATAGGTCTTGACCGTCTGGAGCTCATCTTTGTGGACGACGCTTCCACTGACCATACCTGGGAGCGCCTGAAGGAAATTGAGCAGATGGCACCGGAATCCGTCTGCATCATTCACCTTGAAGAAAACATGCGACAAGGCGGAGCACGCAACATTGGGCTCTCCTACGCTTCTGCTGAGTACATCGGCTTCGTCGATTCTGACGACTGGGTCGAACCGGACATGTATGAACATCTTTTTAAAGCTGTTGCCACCTCCGGAAGTGACCTCGCTTTCTGCCGACATGTTCGCGACACCGGAAAAGGCGACCTGTATCTAAGTCAGAAAGCCAAGATGGACTACTATGCGGAACACTATCAGCGGAAAGACCGAACACTCTATATCCGTACAGACGAGCAACGCACTGATTTTATCGTCTCTAATGTGATTGGCTATGGCGTCTGGGACAAACTGTTCCGAAAAAATTTCCTGCTGGACAATGAAATCCTGTTTCCGGAACATCTGGCTTACGAAGACATTTATTTCGGCTCTGTGGTGTATTTGTACGCCAAACAAATCAGCATAGTGGAACGGCGGCTTTATCACTATTTTATCAACGATGAATCCACGGTTCTCGTGCGCAACCGCGCACATCACAACGACCTGTTTCAGATTAATTATGCAAAATGGGATACTTACATCCGTCGCGGTTTTCTGGAGCGTTTTCGGGACGCGCTTGAATTTGATTTCTTTATGACATTTTTCATGTCCGGAATGAAAGTGTTTGCACTCCGCTTTGACCAAATACCATTTGACGGCTTTATGGAACTGAAAAAAGGAACCCTCGAAAGAGTTCCTCACATCAAAACAAATCCATATTGTCAGTCTCACATTTCCGATTTCTACAAACTTCTGCTGCCTCTTTTGGAGCACACGGTCACACCGGACGACCTTGCTCAGATACAGCAGGCCTTTCTGAAATATCACAAACTCATATAATGTTCAGACCGGCGCGGTAAGAGCTTTCAGACTCTGCTGCGCCGCTTTTAAATCCGGATTATTTCCGATCATCACAGATAGAAGCGGTTCCGAAACACAGGAATCTTTAAAATAACTTCTCTCCTGCGGACTGTCCGCCCCTTGCGAGATGTTGCGCGCAATCTGACAAAGAAGTCTGTAATGTCGAACAAGCATGAAAAGATCCGTCGTAATAGCAAACATTCCCCTTTGTCCCGCAGAAAGTTCCTGCTCACAGACATAAAGGACGCGGAACATATCCGCCAGTTCTCCCGAGAAATCTGATGCTCCAAGCATCAGATCCGGCCTGTCTTTCATCGTTGTGCGAAACATCGCCAGCGCTTCCTGTACCCCGTCAAGCGTTCCCTCTGACACCATATCACAGAGCGCCTGTTTCAGCTCGATTGTCTCCGCTTTCTCCTGCGTCAATCCGACCGGCCGCTCACAAATCTTAAGTCCGCGACTCTTTACCCAGACATATAAAAGCTGCTCCGACAAAAATCCAAACACACGCCTATGGTACGCATCATACGCTTCCACATCAATTCTTTTTTCTACCTCATCAAACACAGAGAACAGCCAGTCGGCATATTCACAAAACAGATTTCGCGATGTCACAAACAGATTTCCGCTGTATACCTTATCTGCCGAGATAATCTCGCAAAATACAGGATACATCTCCGGATACTTTTCGCGAATCACTTCCCCTGTCATATTCAAATCGAAAATATTGTGGGCCTCTTTGTAAACCTCACAATATGCGTTCCCGTGATATATCGGTTTCGGAAGAATCACATCCGCCTTTTCCAGCATCTGCTTATACTCGTTTTCCGAAAGAAGCCGTCCCTCATCGCTCAAAAAAAATCTGCGATAATGGCAAAGTCCGATATAGTCCGCATCTGTCTCATTATACGCCGCCCAGTAAAGCCCCGTCAGTTCACTGTAATATCGATTCTTTTGTGAAATATTTTTTCCGGTATCATCTCCGAGATATCCGAGATCCTGCGCACATGCTCTCCCTACATGGAGTGGGACATAAGTCGGATCGGCAGGCGAATTAAACTTCTTATGCGTCATGACAAAAATTTTTACACTCATATTTTTCTCCGTATTCCTGTTCTTTCCACGGATCTGTGGTATACTTATTTCAATCAGTATAACACATTATGGGAGCTGCAAACATGGATTTTATCACTCAGTTTGAAAATACTTTGGAACATACAATCTTGCAAGGTGCCTACGGAGACTCGCATCAGCTATTGCAAACATTTGCGACAACTCAGATGCCGTATACACTACGTCTTTATTCGCTGATCAATGATCTTCGCGCATGTGAGCAGCCTTTTTCTGTGCCCATCACCGGTAAGCGTTTTCGCGTTCTGGTCTATAAAACAGGAAACTTCATTCTTGATTATATCGCCGGGCAATTTGCTTCCTTCTTTAAAGAAAAAGGATACACTCTCTTTGTTTTTGATCCTGCGGACATGGAATTTTGCAGCAACAAATTATTTGATTTTCTAAAAGACGGCCTCGACGGTGCCTTTTTCTTTAATAACGTCGGTCTGCTGCAAAAACTTGCAGACGGCAAAAATCTTTGGGAAACCATTCACGTCCCGTGCTTTAATCTGCTTGTAGATCACCCAATGTACTACGCAGATTCCCTCGACTTTGCACCGGCGCGCACCACACTTCTGTGTGCAGACCGGACACATGTAAGTTATGCGCTCCGCTTTTATCCGAACATCGATCGCGCTGTCTTTTTTCCGACCGGAGGCGAAATTGCACCCGAGATGAAAACAGAATGGCAGGAGCGCCCCTTTGATGTACTCTTTATCGGGAGCTATAAGGAACATCCGGATGCTCTCTGCGATGAAGCATCTGCATTCATCGCAAAATATCTGCAGTACCACACCGACGAACCATTTGAATCTGCGGTTACCGCATATGCGATGCAGCATGCACAGAAAAACGAAAAATCTAATCCCTGTATAAAAGACGACATGCTCAAAACCATGATTGAGACGCACCGTTTTTCGGAAACAAACCTGACAGCCCAATACCGGAAAGATATCTTAAAACAAATCGTCGATGGCGGTATTACAGTCCATGTGTACGGAAGCGGATGGGAACAATCCGGACTTTCACAGCATCCGAATTTTATCCTGCACGATCCGGTTTCATTTCGAGAAGGGCTCACGCTGATGTCGCAGACCAAAATTTTGCTTAATCACATGGCGTGGTTTAAATGCGGGTCGAGTGAACGTATTTTTAATGCCATGTCACAAGGCGCACTTTGCCTGACGGATTCAAGCATCTACCTTGACCGGATTCTTACAGACAACAAAAACTGTGCCCTATATTCTCTCAACGATGTCAACACAACCCTGATCGCCGATCGGATCCGCACGCTTCTTTCCTCGGAAGAAACATCGAAAACAATCGCCCAAAATGGTTACGTGACCTCACAGGAACATACATGGCACAGTCACATCAACGCCTATCTCTATTAATTTAAATACTTATCTCTTAGAATCAGCTGCGTAGGAAAGTATCTTTTCGTGCAGCTGTTTCTGCGTCAATTCTTGAAATGCCGTCTCTAAAAACTCTTGGTCCTTCTCAAGCAATATGTTGTTTTCCCTGCATCTCGGGAAGAGAGAGCACATCTCCTTTTTCATCGCCTCATAAAAATGCATCGGCACTTCTCCCCACAGCGCATAAATGCTAAGCAGTGTGTCAATATAATAGCTCCTGCTGAACACAGCCTCAATCCCCGGATAATATTCCTTAAAGAAGCCGCGCTGTATGTATGCATGGAGCTTTTGGACCTCCATATTCAGCCGATCCTGCATAGCCTGCTCATTTCGCTTATTTACAGTCGATGCCGGTCGGTCGACATAGTGATAAACGACCTCATCGACAATATAATAGCGGTTTATATACAGATTGGTAATCGGAAGCCAGTAATTGTCTTCGTAATAAGTCCTCTCCGGAAACAGCAGTGAGTTAGCAAGGAGCAACTCCCTTTTATATATCTTGGAAACAATCCCTCCGCAATTACCGTGCAGGATTAAATCCATGCGATCACGAGGACCTTTCACTTCCACAACCTGTCCCGTTTTCAGGTGATTCGGCATACGGACTTCCCGTCCGTTTTCGTGGTGCAGAACAATCCCTCCTGCCATATCCAGATTCTCTTTTTCTGCCACGCCAAGTAATTTTTCAAACATATCTTTTTCAATATAATCATCCGCATCAATAAACGCCACATATGTTCCGGACGCGTAGCCAAGCGCAATGTTGCGCGCCGTTCCCTGCCTCATATTTTCCGGCAAATTAATAACCATCACGCTTTCCGGATATGCTTGCTCAAAAGACAGTAAAACTTCATATGTATTGTCCGCTGACGCATCGTTGACACAGATAATCTCCATGGCATCTTTTCCGACCGTCTGCCCGATCAGCGAGTCCATCAGATTCGGAAGATAAGGTGCCGCGTTATAACACGGTATAATAACTGAAATTTTTTTCATGATCTCTCCTGCCAATTCATAGCATTTTTCATAAAATTATCATATCAGTTTCTGTATTTTGTGACAAGTTATGCTATAATAAAAACAGCATAAAAGCAAAGGAGAAGTTGCATGATACCTGTTTCTGTATGCATCATTGCAAAAAATGAAGAAAAGAACATTGAGAAGTGTCTGCGCGCCATCCACAAGCATCCATTTGAAATTGTAGTTGTGGACACTGGTTCTACCGACCGAACAAAGGAAATTGCTGCGCGTTATGCAGATAAAGTCGTTGATTTTGAATGGATTGATGACTTTTCCGCCGCTCGCAATTTTTCAATCAGCCAGGCATCACACGACTGGATTCTTGTGATTGACTGTGATGAATTTATTGACAAACTTAATTTTCAAGTAATGCAAAAACTCATGAAGCAGTTCCCATATGCAATCGGACAGCTTTCACGTGACAACATCTGCTATGACAGTTCCCATAATACAATACACACTTATGACCTGGTGGAACGCCTGTTCAACCGACGCACCTATCATTACGAAGGCACGATTCATGAACAGGTCGTCCGAAAAGACGGCGGTCGTCCTTTCGGATTTGAATTTCCGCTGTATGTTACCCATACCGGTTATTACGGAACCCCGGAAGAAATAAAATCCAAGTCGGAGCGAAATCTCCGACTTCTCGAAAAGGAACTCGAGCAGCATTCGGACGATCCGTTCCTTTACTACCATCTCGGCGAAAGTTATTGTCTGGACAACAACTATGAAAAGGCCTATGAATATTTTGACAAAGGACTTTATCTTGATGTCGACGAAACTTTGGAATATGTACAGCGTATGGTTGTTTCCTACGGTTATGTTTTAATCTATACAAATCGTCTTGAAAAAGCACAATCACTCGAAAATCTCTATGACTATTTCTGCAATGTTGCCGACTATTTATTCATGCTCGGTAATGTTTACCTGAAGGTACGCCGGAACGAAGATGCGCTCAAAGCTTTTTTAACCGCAACTACATGCGAAAATCATTTTGATGAAGGAACCAATTCCTACCGCGCATACCATAACATCGGCTGCATTTACGAAGCCTACGGTCATCTTGACGAAGCGCGAAAGTTTTTTGCCAAAGCCGGTGATTATCTGCCTTCTGTAGAAAGGCTGAGCAAACTTACGAACCCATAAGGAGAACGATATGATTCCTATTTCCGTATGTATTATAACAAAAAATGAAGCAGACAAGATTGACAAATGTCTTTCCTGTATCAAGGAGCTCCCTTTTGAGATTGTTGTTGTGGACACCGGATCCACAGATAACACACTCGAAGTTGTTCAAAAATACACCGATCGAATATATCACTTTGAATGGTGTGATGATTTCTCAAAAGCAAGAAATTTCTCAATCTCCAAAGCATCCTACGACTGGATTCTCGTCCTTGATACCGATGAATATCTGCAGAAAATCGACTTAGAGGAACTGTACCGTCAAATGGAAGAACACTCCGGCGGAATCGGACGAATTCTCCGTTCTTCCGAAGATCCCGGCGGCGAAATCACCTTGGACCGCGTTGAGCGTCTTTTTAACCGGAACTTATACCACTACGAAAGACCAATCCACGAACAGGTACTTCCAACCGGCCCGGATGTCAAATACTCCATCTACCCGGTACCAATCGAGGTATTGCATGACGGATACATCAGCACAGAAACGATTTCACGCGAGAAAGCCGAGCGAAACCTCCGGATTTTATTAAAATCAGAACACGAATATCCGGACACCTACACATATTTCCAGATTGGGCAATCCTACTACTCTATGGAAGAATTTGAAAACGCCCGCAAATATTACGAAAAGGCACTTTCTTTTGATCTTGCTCCCGAAGCAGAATACGTGCAGCTTCTTGTTGTCAATTACGGCTATGTACTTCTCCGTATGAAAAAAGCTCAGGAAGCTCTCGCGTTTTATGAGCAAATCGCTCCGCACTTCAGTTTCTACGCGGACTTTGTTTTCTTATATGGATATCTTTATTACAATACCGAACAATATTTAAAGGCCGCCCTGCAATTCATACAGGCAACGCAGCTTTCCCACTATCACGTGGAAGGAAGTAACAGCTTCAAACCATTTTTCCTACTCGGTATTATTTATCAAATGCTCGGCGACCCGGCACTTGCACGGACCTTTTATGAAAAATGCGGCAACTATGCACCGGCACTCGAAAGTCTGCGCGAGATGGATTCCCAAGCTTAAATCAACGTCAAAAAAGCACTTTCGGATTAAATTTGATCCAAAAGTGCTTTTACTTGTTTCCGGTAAGACAACAGTTCTTTTATCTTCCGATATCCGTTCTGTGCTATTTCCCTGCGCTCTTCTTCATGTGACAGGTAATAGCTGACAAGCTGCGGAACTTCGTTTATATGACTGTAATACACAAAATCCTTTCCCGGCTCCAAATATTCCAGATAATCCGACTGATAATTTGTAAGCAGAAATCCTCCGCATCCCAAAATATCAAGCGCTCGAAGAGGCATTCCGGTATGAATACTTCGGAGCGAGATATTTAAATTAATTTTCGCACACTTGATTGCATACGGAGCCTGCGTATAATAATCCAATTTACCCATATTCTTAACATGTGGCAACTCCGGTGTCTGCTCCGGCGTAAACAGTTTTACCTCACACACATCCGACAACTTTGAAAGCACCTCAAAACGCTCCATTGCCGTAACCTTCCGCGCAAGAAAATAATTGGCAAATACCCATTCCACGGTTTCTATTCCATCGCCATGCTCCGTTACCGGACATACTTTTCGCATATTTTCCACAATCTCCGGCGTCAGGCTCTCTTCCAGAACATCCATACCATAAGTGTTTTTCTGCACCTGCATAACGCCATTCAAATATCCCTTCGTATACTCATCCAGATCTTCTAAATGCCGATACAAATGCTGTCTCGTTTCACTGTACATGGAACCGATAAATGTCACATCACTGTCATATTTTTCATGATGCTGTGTATCCGGTTGCATCGCATCATAATACTCCACTGCAGCTGCCATCGGGAAATAGTATACATGCTTTGCACCCATTTTTTTAAATCTCTCACATTCCGAACGGTCAAAAACAAAAACTCTGTTCGTATCATAAAAAATCGTCTGTGAATACATGAGAATATACGGACTGTCGTATACCCATGATACATATTTTGAGCGACACGCCTTGCAGGCAATTGCTGCAACCGGAAAATAATTAAAGGAAAAAACAAAAGCCGGCTGTTCTTTCAATATCGCCATCGTCAGTTTCTCCGTAAGCGCCTGACTGAATCTAAGGTCTTCCGTTTCTCTCGGAAAATCAAACATGACGACCTCATAGCCCGCCTGCTTAAATTCTTTGATAATATGATTATTCCCAAAACTTTTCCACTCTAAAAAAAGTATTTTGTCCATTTCTTTCCCTGCCAATTTCATCCTATAAAAAAGGGGTTATCGACTTGCGATAACCCCTTATCAATCACTTCTTTGGTTTGATTATCCGAGTAATGATAATACACCCTGGTTACTCTGGTTAGCCTGTGCCAACATTGACTGTCCTGCCTGAGCAAGAATGTTATTGTTAGAGTATCTAACCATCTCTGTAGCCATATCTGTATCACGAATCTGTGATTCAGCTGCTGTTGTATTTTCAACAACGTTATCAAGGTTTTTAATTGTGTGCTCTAATCTGTTCTGGATTGCACCAAGGTCAGATCTCTGCTGAGAAACTTTTGCAAGAGCAACTTTAATCATAGAGATTGCATTCTGTGCATTTTCAGGTGTCGGTCCACCTACAGAGATATCAGCAGTTCCGCCAATCAGTTCAAGACCTTCTGCTGTAAGAGCTGTGATAGAAAGATCGATAATCTGATTTGCTTCTGCTCCAACCTGAAGACCTTTGTTAGAGAAGGAACCATCAAGAAGTTTCTGCTCGTTGAATGTAGTTGTTGAAGCTACACGGTCGATTTCTGAAACGAGAGCCTGAACTTCTGAGTTGATGTATCCGCGGT
>SVFI01000020.1 GCA_015056905.1 Lachnospiraceae bacterium | reverse complement strand
AGATTATTTTTACTATGCCTGCAAGCACAGAACCTTTGTAAATGGTCATAAATGTACTTACCGCAAGCAGTGGAGTGAGGATAAAATTAATGCAGCGGTGGAAGAAGTGATCCGTAAGCTGGTGAATAATCCAAAGTTCAAAACGGAAATACAGAAGCACATCGGACAAAGCATTGATACACAGGAGCTGGACAGAGAGCATACAGGCCTACAGGAGCGATTAAAGCAGGTAACAGGAGCAAAGAATAAACTGGCGAATCAGATGGATAATTTATCTGTATCGGACAATCATTATGACAAGAAGTATGAGGACATGCAGGTGCGTCTGGACAAGCTTTATGACGAGATAGAAGAAATCGAAACTCTGATTGAAGAAGTGGAGACCAGACTGTATAATATTAGGCAGGAGAAAATATCCGGTGACAATGTGTATCAGTTCTTATTATTCTTTGATAAGCTGTACGACAGATTTACGGATATTGAGAAGAAAACTTTTATGAAGAGCTTCCTTGCGGATGTAAACATTTACGAGGAAGAGCAGGCGGACGGAAGAATCCTTCGCAGTCTTAAGTTTCGGTTCCCTGTATTTTTCAATGGGAAAGAGATATACGAATTGGATTGGGACAACGAAACAACAGTTGAGACGGTCGCTTTGCTTGAAAAAGTATAAAGCGTAACGAAAAGGAGTGAAATTATGCCACCAGGAAGAAGAAGCTCGAGTTCCAGAAGTTCTCGGAGCAGAAGCAGCTCCCGAAGCCGCAGTCGAAGCAGTTCATCAAGACGACGCAGCAGTTATTACGGGTGGATGGAGTGTGAAGGCGATGATTGGTATATAGAAGTTTCCGATACGGTATGGGAAGCATATGATGGGGACACTTCGCATCTTTGGCATATTGAAAATTCATTTGATGAATAGAGAATTTATTATAACAGATGGGGTGAGAGAGATGGGATTTTCAACTAAAATCATGATTGTGGCAACAGCACTTTGTGTGCCTATTTGGGTTTTGTCACTGATTAAAATTGTGCTGAATTTGGCAATTGCACCGAAGTTCGGTTTCAGGTGCAGTCTGATTTCGGGGTTCGGATTTTTATTTGTTCATGAGGAAGGGAAATGGAGATGTAAAAAAGATAAGTTTTCGCCGATCATTCAGGAAATGGTGGGGATTGATATTTCGCAACCTATTCCTGAGGATATTGACAGAAAAGAGCGGGTTTATACATGGATTTCTTATGCGGTAGAGTTTGCTGCTGCTTTGGGGGTTGCAGTTCTTTTTTCTCGGGAAATAAAAGCCTTACTGAACTGGAAAGATGCAGGAGCGGCAGAACTTTTCCTCGGAGCGTTTGCGGTAGGAATGTTATTTCACAGTCTTTCCTATATTTGCATGGGAATTTATACATACGGTATTTTGATGAAACGCCTTGCCGGATATGTGGATGTTATGCTTAAAAAAATGAGACAGGGAGTATCATTTGAGGCGATGAATTTAAAGCCTGTGTCACTACTTCCGTACAAGAATCCGACAAAGTTGGAAAAAATGACGTATTACCAGCTTTATATTCCGTATTTGATTTCTGTCGGAGATGTGGATGGTTTAAAAGAACCGATCGGTGAGATGACCGATTATTATGCAAAAAGGGATTACTTTATACAGGAAACCTTAAGCTACTATTGGCTGATTTTCTATTATTCCAGATATGAGATAAATCCGGCGAATGCAGATGCATTTTTCGAGAGAGTATCGGCAACGCTGATGAATGACACGGATGCGAATGCAAAACGCGTGCTTGCATATTACTGTTACGGTGTTAAAAACGATATTGAAAGGGCAGGAAAGTATGTAAGAGAAGGTCTTGCAGTAGTTGATAAATTCTCTCTTCCGGGTGCGGAAAGAGAATTGGAGCGTAAACTGCTTCTGGAACTGGATGAGATTATTTCAAAACGTATGTTATACGGACAGGGGAATAATTAAAAATAAGTAAAGCAAAGGAGAAGAAACAATGAGTAACAAAACACAGGATGCAATTTACAATGCAAAAGAGCTCGGTGCGGGAAAAGTTACGGTACTTGGTCTGCAGCATATGTTCGCGATGTTCGGTGCGACAGTGCTTGTGCCGATTTTAACAGGCCTGAATGTATCGACCACACTCTTTTTTGCCGGAGTCGGAACGCTGTTGTTCCATTTGCTTACCAAAAGAAAAGTGCCTGCTTTTCTTGGCTCGTCATTTGCGTTCCTTGGGGGATATTTTGCAATTGCCCCGATACTTGAGGACGGAAGCAGCAATGTGGCAATGATACCATACGCCTGCTTCGGTGTTGCGTGTGCAGGACTTCTGTATCTGGTGATGGCACTTCTGATTAAGCTGTTTTCGGCAGGAAAAATCATGAAATTCTTCCCGCCGATTGTTACGGGACCGATTATTATTGCCATCGGACTCACACTTTCCCAGTCGGCAATAGACAACTGTTCAACGAATTGGCTCGTTGCACTTGTGGCGATTGTAGTCGTTGTTCTTTGTAATATTTACGGTAAGGGTATGATTAAGATTATACCGATTTTGATTGGTGTGGTTGTATCTTATATCGTGGGTGTTCTCATGGGGGAAGTTGATTTTACGGCAGTAAAGGAGGCTTCTTGGGTTGGTATTCCGATCGTAAAAGAGATGACGGTTCTTGGAATGTTCGGCGACAATTTCGATGTTTCCAAACTTCTGACAGCAGTGATTACGATTATGCCGATTGCGCTTGCAACGATTGTGGAACATATCGGAGATATCTCGGCGATTTCTTCGACAACCGGCAGAAACTATATTAAGGATCCGGGACTTCACAGAACACTTCTCGGAGACGGTCTTGCAACGATAGTTGCATCATTGTTCGGTGCACCTGCCAACACGACGTATGGTGAAAATACGGGTGTACTGAATCTTTCGAAAGTGTACGACCCGTTTGTGGTAAGATTGGCAGCAGGATTTGCGATTTTCTTCTCGTTCTGTCCGAAATTTGCAGCTGTCATCCAGACAATGCCGACAGCGACGGTAGGTGGTATTTCTCTTATCCTTTACGGTATGATTTCCGCAGTCGGTGTACGAAACATCGTGGAAAATAAAGTGGATTTTGCAAAGTCTCGTAATGTTATCATTGCAGCGCTGATTCTCGTTCTTTCCATAGGAATCAACTACAGCGCAGCAGGAGCTATCGCATTTACTATCGGTAAAATTACAATCAGTCTTTCCGGTCTTGCAGTCGGAGCACTGACAGGTATTATCATGAATGCGATTCTTCCGGGGAAGGATTATGTTTTTGATGAAGAATAGAATGTCAAAGCATAGCCGAAGCTAAGTTGGGCGCGAAACCTACTTACGCATTCTAAGAATTACTAAAAGCCGAAATTTGTGTCTGAAACAGGATAAAAAACACCAAACGCGGCTTTAACTAATTCTAAGAGTGCTCACAAGGCTTCGCGCCCAACTTAGCTTCGGCTGTACTTCATCGTTATCTACTTCGTACCGAAAATACGGTCGCCGGCGTCGCCGAGACCCGGGACAATATAGGCTTTTTCGTTTAAGCCTTTGTCGAGATTTCCGACATAAATTTTAACATCCGGATGCGCCTCGGCAAGTTTCTCAAGACCTACAGGTGCAGCGATGACACAGAGGAATGTGATATCTTTTCCGCCGTATTTTTTAATAAAATCAATCGCTGCGATGGCAGAACCGCCGGTTGCGAGCATCGGGTCTACAACAAAAATCTTTCTCTGTTCTATGGAAGAAGGAAGCTTGCAGTAATATTCCTGTGGCTCGAAAGTTTCTTCGTCGCGATACAGACCGATGTGTCCGACCTTTGCCGTAGGCATCAGCTTCAGCAGTCCGCCTACCATTCCGAGGCCTGCACGAAGAATAGGGACAATTGCCTGTTTTTTGCCGGCGATGACCGGGCAACTGGCTGTTTCAATCGGCGTTTCTACATCAATATAGTCCAGTTCCAAATCTCTCAACGCTTCATAACCAATCAGCATGGCGATTTCTTCCACAATGGAACGAAACTCGTTTGTACCGGTTTCTTTGTTGCGAAGCATTGTAATTTTGTGCTTGATCAGCGGATGATCGCAAATCATAATATTTTTGTTTTCGTTTGACATATGGAGCTTCCTTTCTTTTGTTTTTTTCTATTGTATAAAGAAATAGTTTCTTTTTCAAGACAAGTGTTAGAATTCTATGAATGAAATCAGTAATGATTATCGAAATTTTCTTTAAAATTGCTTTTGTGTATGTTATAATTAGCTATCATAAAATTTGAAACACAAACTTCCTTATCATTACCGGGAATTTCATTGCAATAAGTAGGAGGTGTGCATATGGGGAAAAAGAAATTTATTACGGCAAAAGTAATTAATGAAGGATTACGGGTCGCGTTGCGTGAAAGAGATGCGACGCATGCGATTGAACTATTTTTGGCTCATATGGGGGAGAAATCGCATTGCGAGCGAATTTATATTTTTGAGGGTGAAAAGGGCTGTAGTGTTGATAATACTTTTGAGTGGTGTGCCGAGGGCGTGACACCGCAGAAGGACAACTTACAGAATGTTCCTTATGAGGCTGTGGAATGGTGGTATCGTGCGTTTGAAGAGCGGACAAGTATCATTATTGATGAGATTGAGGAGATTAAGACAAGTGAGCCGCTTACATACGAATATCTGAAACCGCAGAATATTCATTCGCTGATTGCCAATCCGCTTGAGCTGGAAGGACGCATTATAGGTTTTTACGGTGTGGATAACCCTCCGCCGGAGGTTATGGAAAATGTAACCTATTTTGCGGAGATTGTCGGACATTTCATTGTGTCCCTTTTGGAGAAACAGAGACTTATGCAGCAGCTTGAGAAACTCAGTTTTGAAGATTCACTCAGCGGTGTGCAGAATCGTCATGCCCTCAATGATTACATAGAGTATTCAAAGAAGATAAGTAATGTCGGCGTTGTATATTGCGATGTGCTCGGCCTTAAAAAGATTAACGATATGCAGGGACATCAGGCGGGCGATGAACTGATTATGCGTGCAAGTGAAAGTTTGAAGAACAATTTCCGGAAGAAAGATATTTTCCGTGTCGGCGGTGATGAATTTTTGGTTTTATGTAAAGATATCGATCGTCAGACATTTCTTGCCAAAGTGGAATCACTTCGCGCGGACATGGAGAAAAATCGTGCGATGATGTCACTTGGTGTCGTGTGGAAGGAATCTGCGTCGGATATGGATGCGCTCATTGCTGAGGCAGACGGAATAATGTACGAGGAGAAAAGAGCATATTATGCATCTTTGAAATAATGTTTTTGTTATAAAATTCCATAGAAAAGAGAGGCGCGAGCCCTTGAAAAAAAAGCCTTAAAGTGGTAATCTATTGTAGTATTTTTTATTATATTTTTGACGCAAAAGCAGAGAAAAGAAAGGAACAAGTGCATGGACAGAAACGGATTTGACAATGACTTGTACATGAAAAAACAGAAAGAGCACATTCTGGAGAGAATTCAGCAGGCAAACGGTAAGCTTTATCTGGAATTCGGCGGAAAGCTGTTCGATGATTACCATGCAGCACGTGTGCTTCCTGGTTTTGATGTCAATGCCAAAATCAAGCTTTTATATGAATTAAAAGAACAGGCAGAGATTATTTTTGTCATTTCCGCGGGCGATATTGAGAAGACGAAGATGCGTGCGGACCTTGGTATCACGTATGATATGGATGTTCTGCGTCTGATTGATAATATTACACGTCTCGGTATTGAGGTCAACAGTGTGGTCATTACGAAATATGCGGGACAGGCGTCAGCGGATGCATTTATGTCCAAGCTCACGATGCGCGGCGTGAAAAATTACGTGCATAAACCGATTAAGGGTTATCCGACAGAAATCGACTTTATTTGTAGCGACGAAGGCTTCGGAGCCAACCCGTATATTGAGACAACGAAACCGCTTGTTGTTGTGACGGCACCGGGACCTGGAAGCGGGAAGTTAGCAACCTGTCTTTCTCAGGTTTATCATGAAACGGTACGTGGTATTCCGGCGGGATATGCGAAATTCGAGACATTCCCGATTTGGAATATTCCGTTAAAGCACCCGGTGAATCTTGCGTATGAGGCAGCGACGGCAGACTTAAATGATGTGAACATGATCGACCCGTTCCATTTGGAAGCATACGGGGAGACAACCGTAAATTATAACCGCGATGTGGAAGCTTTTCCGATTGTAAAGAGCACATTGGCGCGCATCAGTAACGGTGCGTTTGATTATAAGAGCCCGACAGATATGGGTGTAAACATGGCAGGTTATGCAATCGTTGATGATGAGGCAGTTAGGGATGCGAGTTGTCAGGAGATTATCCGCCGCTTTTTTGCAGCGAAATGCGCGCACCGTCAGGGTAAGGGTGAAAAAGATGCAGTAGATAAAATTAAGCTTATCATGCGTCAGCTCAATATCACCCCGGATATCCGTGATGTCGTGCAGGCAGCGCTTGACAAAGCGGAAGTTTCAGGAATGCCTTCGGCAGCAATCCAGCTTCCGGATGACAGAATTGTGACAGGAAAAGCGAGTGAACTTATGAGTGCAAGTTCATCCGTTGTGTTAAATGCGATTAAGGCATTGACCAATATTGATGATGACCTGACACTCCTTAGTCCGATTATTTTAGAGCCGATTGCAGAATTAAAGACTAAGATTTTAAACAGTCACAGTACGCTTTTGAATTTGGATGATGTGTTGACGGCTCTTTCAATTTCGGGCGCGACGAATACTTTGACGGCAAGAGCGATGCGAGCACTTTCTCAGCTCCGTGACTGTGAGTTCCATTCAACACAGATGTTGCAGGCCGGTGATGAGGATATGCTTCGCCAGTTGGGACTTCGGGTTACTTGTGAGCCGGTTTATCCGAGCAAGGAGCTGTATTTCTAAGTAAATTTAAAGTGAGAAGACAGACCACGGAATTTTCCGTGGTCTTTTTTGTGCGGGAAAATATTGCTTTTACCTCCCATAACCTATAAAATGATACATGGTGGTTTTATCTTCAGGAAAGGAAAATGGATATGAATTCAGTAAATAATAAATTGAAATACATATTGACGTCAGGTATTGCAGTTTTTATGATAAACAGACTCTCAGTAGCCATTGGCAGTTTTAGGGCGGATGACAATATACAGGTTAATTTCGGCTTTGGATTATCACTTGGTATGCAGGCGATTATGTTTATTGCTCTTTTGGTGCTCTGTGTTATTGCAGCACAGAATATGTTTCAGCTTTATGTGGAAATAAAATACAAAAATGATATTGAGATGAATGAAAATGCGAAGAAGCTTCTGGATATCACAAGGATTTTTAAAGTGTTTGCTTCGCTGGCACTCCGCCTTGTCTTTTCACTTTTGTTTATTGAGCTTGCTTGTATTGCGCTGTTTGCGCCGGGTGTTAAGTCGAGAGATGACGGAGTATACGGAGCTGCCATATTTATGCTTGTGGTTGCAGGTTTCATGGCATTTTCGAATATTAGGATTGCGGTGGCGAGACTGCGGGCGATGAAAGAGGAACACGATGAAACTGAAAATTTATGATATCTTCAAGCAACGTTCTGTGAGGAGCGTAGACAGAATATTATGCATGATTCTTTGGGGAGCTATTTTTTGGATGTGTATGATTATTTCTTATGATAAGTACGCATCTCCGATTAGTTTGTTTGTAAAACCAACCGAGATCAAAGCAGGTACTGATTTGTCGCGTTATTATAAAAAGCAGGTTACATGTGAGATACCATATGTGCTTGGGCATGTGGTTAACTTTTATGACGGCGATTTGTACGATGAGGATGACGAAGTAGTAGAATATTATACTCATGGATATATAGGTTTGGATGAAAATCTTGAAAATCCATTTTTCTTTTTTGTACCTCCGAATAAAAGCGCGGAAGTGGAAAAAATGATGGAAAAAACAAGAGAAATATATTTTGGCCGTGATTACAAGAGAAATATAGGCACAATTCGAGTTACGGGATATGTGCGTATGAGTGCAGAAAAACATTTGAAATTTTATGAAAAAGCTCTCATTAAGAATTACGGAAATACAACGCTGTTGTCAGAAAATGAAAGAGATGTTTATGTGCTCGATGATGGAAATGTGGCTTTTGGCGATGCGGCGACATTGCCTATGAAGTTTAAAGTGTTCGTATTTTTCGTATTATCAGTATGCGGACTATACAGTTTGTATGTGGCTCTTGGATGGAAAAATCGTGTTCAGATAAAGAAATATATTAATAAATATCGGGTGGATGAATATCAGTTAAATCAGGAATTTTTAAAGGCAAAAGAGATTGCGCATAATTATTGGATTGGTGATAATTATACGTTTTATTTGATGGGAAAAGTGCCTTATATGATATTAAACCGGGAGATTGTTTTGGTCTATGAAAGTCCGTGTGCAGATGCAGCAAGGTCGTCTATCAATTTTCATACATTAAACGGAACAAGATATTCTCTCATGAAAGACGCCGGAGAAATTAGAGCTTTGTTAGAGTATTATGAAGAAAAATTTCCGCGTGTTGTCATCGGGATAGACGAAGAGATTCATCGCTTACTGTTGACTGATTTTGATGCTTTCCTGGAAATAAAATACAGAAAAAATTAATTGTAAAAGGGTTATAAAATGAACGAATTCAATTTGGATGAATTACAAGATGATGAAATGGAAGCTTATGAGGAACAGCGCAGGTTAGAGCGTCGCCGCCGTCGTATGGAGATGCGACGAATGAAAGAACGCCAGAAAAAAATCCGCCGTATTATGAAGGTGACGGTTCCGTGTATTGCGATTGTGCTTGTCTTGATATTCGGTAAGCTTGCGCTTACGGGTAAAGAACCGGAAAAGGTAGAATACGAACCGGCGAAAGTTTATACGCCGGGACAAGGTGATTTGGAGGCGGAAAAGCAGGCGCTTTCGGATTCTGTGACCAATACGGAAACAGGTGAAGAACAGGGACAGACCTTAGCAAATGAGCCCACAGAGAATTCGGGAGAAGGCATCGGCGAAAGTGCATCGGTATCGCAACCACCGACAGGAGGATATCATGCGACGTCAACAGACAGTACTGCGGCAATCGGAGGAGAGGTTGTCAGCTCTTACGCCATTTTGGTAGACACACAGACAGGGGAGATTATAGCGCAGAGAAATCCAAAAACGATGATCAATCCTGCTTCCATGACAAAGGTGCTTACGGTTCTCGTGGCAGCGGAGCATGTGACGGATTTAAATGATACGTTTACCATCACACAGGAAATTACGGATTACAGTTATAAGAACGACTGTAGCGTTGTTGGCTGGGAAGTCGGAGAAGTTGTTACCGTACAGGATTTGTTTTACGGAACGGTTCTTCCGTCCGGAGGTGATGCGGCGGTCGGCCTTGCAGAGTATGTGGCAGGTTCACAGGAAGCGTTTGTAGAGATGATGAACGATAAGCTGGAGCAGCTCGGACTTTCTTCAACTGCACATTTTACGAACTGTGTCGGTCTTTACGATGAAAATCACTATTGCAGTGTTTACGATATGGCAATGATTTTGCAGGCGGCACTGGACAATCCGCTTTGTCGGGAGGTTTTGTCGACTAAGAAATATACGACATCTTTCACGGAGCAGCATCCGGAAGGGTTGCTTATCTCTAACTGGTTTTTACGTCGTATTGAGGACAAGGATGCAGGCGGATTTGTGCTTGCAGGCAAAACAGGTTATGTTGTGGAGTCGGGAAGCTGCGCAGCGAGTTGTGCACTTGACGGTAGTGAAAACGAGTATATTTGTGTGACAGCGGATTCTACGAGCAGTTGGAGATGTATTTATGATCACGTAGAAATTTATAAAACTTTCCTGCCACAAAGTGAAGCAGACGCATCCGTATCGGAATAAAAGAAATAAATTGGAGAAACGGATATGTATTCTATATTACTGGTGATTATTTATATTGCATTTATCTCGCTCGGCCTTCCGGATTCTGTTTTGGGTTCTGCGTGGCCGACGATGTATCCGGAAATGAATGTACCGGTTTCTTATGCGGGAATTGTGTCGACGATTATCTGCGCTTGTACGATTGTTTCGAGTATGAACATCAATCGCGTGCTGGCTAAATTCGGAACCGGACTTATGACCGCAATCAGTGTGGCGTTGACCGCAATCGGACTTTTCGGGTTTGCAGGAAGCAACTCTTTCGGGATGCTTTGTCTGTGGGCACTACCGTATGGTTTCGGTGCAGGATGTGTGGATGCAGCACTCAATAACTTTGTGGCGTTGCATTACAAATCAAAGCATATGAGCTGGCTGCACTGTTTTTGGGGCGTCGGTGCGACCGCGGGTCCGTATATCATGGGATTTTGTCTCTCAAACGGTATGCGTTGGCCAAGCGGGTATCTTATCATAGGAATTCTTCAGGCGATTTTAAGTGTTACGCTCTTTGTTTCTCTTCCGATATGGAAGGGGAGCGACAAGATGCAGAGGGACGATAAAGGCAACATTAAAATTCTTTCGGTTCGGGAAGTTTTGCGTATGAAGGGGGCCAAAAGTGCGTTGGCAAGCCTCTTTTGCTACTGTTCTTTTGAGACAACTGCCGGGCTTTGGGCGAGTAGCTACATGACTCTTTATTGCGGTATTGATGTGGAGAGAGCGGCGAAATGGGCTGCGCTGTTTTATATGGGAATTACCATCGGAAGATTTTTATCCGGATTTATTTCTGATAAGCTCGGAGACAAAAATATGACGCGTCTCGGATTATGGATTGGTTTCGCAGGTGTGATTTTGTTGCTGGTTTCCCGCGAACCAATGTGTGTGCTTATCGGATTGATACTGATAGGTATGGGCTGTGCGCCAATTTATCCGAGTATGCTTCATGCAACTCCTACGCATTTCGGTACAGAGAATTCACAGGCAATTATGGGAGTGCAGATGGGCTTTGCCTACATTGGTCTGACCATTATGCCGACGATTTTCGGTTGGATCGCCAATGGTGTTTCTTTCGGACTTTATGCCGGATATTTACTTATATTTTTAGTTTTGATGATTCTTTTTACAGAAAATCTGAACCGGCAGCACAGATAAATCTTGACAAAAAACAAAACCTTTTCTACAATCAGAAAAGAGTTAAGCATATAAATTCAGCGATGAAAAGGATTAGTACATTGTGAAACCGTTCCAGAGAGAGAGTCATAGCTGGGAGACTCTTACGGGGAAGCAGCAGAACCTACCTTGGAGCTCTGTATGAAAATACAGCGTAGCGCCGGCGTTAACGGTGTATGAGAGAGTGTATCGACACTAATTAGGGTGGTACCGCCGATATTTCGGTCCCTTTGGGATGGGAAGGCGTGATCATCCTTTTTTATATGTTGCATTTTATTTAGAAGAATATTTACGAGGAAAAGAGGAGAAACAAAATGGCAGACAAAAAATTAGTTGAAGCGATTACTGCGATGGATGTGGATTTTGCCCAGTGGTATACGGACGTGGTAAAAAAAGCGGAACTCATCGACTACACAAGCGTAAAAGGGTGCATGGTTTTAAAACCGGCAGGATACGCAATCTGGGAGCTGATTCAGAAACAGCTTGACGCCATGTTCAAAGAGACAGGAGTAGAAAACGTATACCTTCCGATGTTCATCCCGGAAAGTCTTCTTCAGAAAGAAAAAGACCATGTCGAGGGATTTGCGCCGGAAGTGGCGTGGGTAACACATGGTGGTCTGCAGCCGCTTCAGGAGAGAATGTGTGTCAGACCGACTTCAGAGACTTTGTTCTGTGATTTTTATAAAAATGAAATCCAGTCCTATCGTGACCTTCCGAAGGTGTACAACCAGTGGTGTTCTGTAGTTCGCTGGGAAAAGGAAACAAGACCGTTCCTTCGCAGCCGCGAGTTCTTATGGCAGGAAGGTCATACAGCGCATGCGACAGCTGAGGATGCAGAAGAGAGAACGGTTCAGATGCTGAACGTATATGCAGATTTCTGTGAAAATGTGCTTGCTATGCCTGTCATCAAGGGTCGTAAGACGGACAAAGAAAAATTTGCCGGTGCAGAGGCAACTTATACAATCGAAGCATTGATGCATGACGGAAAAGCACTTCAGTCCGGAACAAGCCACAACTTTGGTGACGGATTTGCCAAGGCGTTTGGTATTCAGTATACAGATAATAACAACAAACTCCAGTATGTACATCAGACATCCTGGGGAATGACAACTCGTCTGATTGGTGCCATTATTATGGTACACGGCGATGATTCAGGTCTTGTGCTTCCGCCGAAGGTTGCACCGACACAGGTTATGATTATTCCGATCCGCCAGCAGGCAGAAGGTGTTCTTGACAAAGCATTCGAGCTCAAAGACCGCCTGGCAGCAGCCGGAAAAGAAGGTCTGCGCGTGAAAGTGGACGATACGGACAAGAGTCCGGGATGGAAATTCTCTGAATGCGAAATGCGCGGAATTCCGGTACGTGTGGAAATCGGTCCGAAGGACATCGAGGCAAACAAATGCGTTCTTGTCCGTCGTGATACAAGAGAAAAAATTGAGTGCAGTCTTGATGAAATCGAGACAAAGGTTGCAGAGCTTCTTGACAAGATGCAGGTAGAAATGCTTGAAAATGCAAGAGCTCACAGAGAAGAGCATACGTATGTCGCTCACAATATGGAAGAATTCGAAAAACTGTTTACAGAAAAATCCGGATTCGTAAAAGCTATGTGGTGTGAGGACCAGGCGTGTGAAGACCTCATCAAAGAGAAGCTCAGCGTAACGAGCCGTTGTATGCCATGGGAGCAGGAGCAGATTACAGATACATGTGTTTGCTGCGGCAAACCTGCCAAGAAGATGGTTTACTGGGGAAGAGCGTACTAAGACAAATATCAATAAAAATTATACCCGCGTCTGTTGCAGGCGCGGGTTTTTTCGTATAAAATAGCAGATATACACAGACAATAATTTCAGAAAGAAGGTATATATTATGAATATTTTAGTAATTAACTGCGGAAGTTCTTCTTTAAAGTATCAGCTTATCGACAGCGAGAGTGAAGCGGTACTTGCCAAGGGACTTTGTGAGAGAATCGGAATCGCCGGAAGTGCCATCACACATCAGGCGGGAGAAGGCGATAAAGTAAAAACAGAGATTGACATGCAGGACCATACACAGGCAGTGGCAGCAGTCATCGATAAATTGACAGATGCGGAAGTCGGTGTTGTGGAATCACTTGATGAAATCGGTGCAGTCGGACACAGAATCGTGCACGGCGGCGAAAACTTTGCAAGCAGCGTGATAATTACTGATGAGGTAGTTGAGGCGATTGAAAAGTGTAATGATCTCGCCCCGCTTCACAATCCGGCAAACCTGATTGGAATCAATTCTTGTAAAGAGATTATGCCAAATGTACCGATGGTAGCTGTGTTCGATACGGCGTTCCATCAAACAATGCCAAAGAAAGCATATTTATATGGACTCCCATATGAATATTATGAAAAGCATAAAGTAAGACGCTATGGTTTCCACGGGACAAGTCATGACTTTGTGAGCAACCGTGTGGCAGAGCTTATGGGTAAGAAACGTGAAGACCTCAAGATCATCGTTTGTCACCTCGGAAACGGAGCATCCGTGTCAGCTGTTTTGAACGGAAAATGCGTGGACACATCCATGGGTCTGACTCCGCTCGAAGGTCTTATTATGGGAACACGTTCCGGCGACATGGACCCTGCGATTGTGAGTTTTCTTGCAGAAAAAGAAGGAAAAACTGTACAGGAAATCATTGATATCTGCAATAAAAAATCCGGTGTACTCGGTCTGTCAGACGGTCTGTCCAGTGACTTCCGTGACTTGGCGGCAGCAGCGGAAGCAGGAAATGACAAGGCAGAGGCAGCACTTGAGACATGGGGCTATCGTGTGGCAAAATATGTCGGTGCGTATGTAGCGGCAATGAATGGAGTGGATGTTATCGCATTTACAGCCGGTGTCGGTGAAAACAATATTACTGCCCGTTCTGCCGTTTGCGAATATTTAGGTTACCTTGGAGTAACGATTGATCCGGTAGCAAACAATGAACGCGGCGAAGAAATCCGCATTTCAACGGAAGACAGCAAGACACAGGTTTGGGTTGTGCCGACGAACGAGGAACTTGCAATCGCAAGAGAGACCGTTCGTTTGGTGAAATAATTTTGCAGTCGAATTAAAAAGCAGAGATGGGCAGTAGATTTTTTCTATGCCCATCTTATTTTTATTGCCAATTCAATTCCAAACGTACTATAATAAGTCGATACAAATTCTCCGCAGAAAGAAGGTACTGCAATGAAAGAAAGAATTATAAATTACATGGAATACATAGATAAACTGCTTGCGGATGACGAGGCGCAGCAGAACGATGATTATGAAAAACTGATGAAGCAACACCTGATTCAGCTTGAATTTTTTAAGCATGAAAGATTGATACATTTGCTCGTGACACTTGCATTTGCGATTTTCGGTTTCATGAACTTCTTTGTTCTGGTGCTCGATTTTTCCATCGGTCTGCTCGTCTTGTTTGCGGCGATTATGATTTTATTGGTGCCTTATATCATGCATTACTATTTGCTGGAAAACGGAGTTCAAAAGATGTATCGCCAGTACGATGAGATGCTGAAAAGAGCGGACAAGGGAACGAAATCATGAATCTGTTGAAATCCAAAGAAGAGCAGTTGGAACTTTCGTACACCGGCAGAGAGAATATTTTGTGTCGCATCGTGCGGAGTAAACGAAAAAGTTATGGTATTGTAGTAGATGAGAACGGAGAGGTGACGATTCGTATTCCGCTCCGAGGAAGTTTGGTTACCGCAAGGAAACTGGCAGAAGAAAAGAGAGATTGGATTTACGAAAAGGTAAATCTTCAAGAACAGCGCAGAAGGATGCGTGAGGAACAGGAAAAAGAGCGCGACCGCAAGTATACGCCTGAGCAGAAAGAGGGGATTGAAAGGAGATATCGTCAGGCGGCAAAGGAATATTTTCCGAAGCGGGCAGAGTATTACGCGGGAATACTCGGTGTTACCTATGAAAGAATAAGAATTGCAGGGCAAAAAACAAGATGGGGGAGTTGCAGCAGAAGCGGAACGCTGTCTTTTAACTGGAAGCTTATGCTGGCACCGCCCATGGTGCTTGATTATGTTGTGGTTCATGAACTTTGTCACATCAAAGAGATGAACCATTCTCCGCGCTTTTGGAAGCTTGTGGAGGAAATTATGCCCGATTATAAGGAGTATAGAAAATGGCTAAAAGAAAATGGAAATACCTTACAATTATAATGCTTTGCTTGTGCTTACTGTTTGGAATGACAGGATGCAGTAATAGCACGCAGCAAGCAGAATCGACAGAAAGTGCGGAGATTTCAGAAATAGAAGAAATTCCGACGGATGAGGATTTTGAGGCGGGAGTCTCGGCGCAGTTAGAACAAGGAGGTACAGAAAATGAAACGGTGTCGCCGGAAGTTGTACCTGAAGAGTCGGAAGAACTGGCAAATGAGGAGCCACAGGTAGAGGAGCCACAGGCAGAGGAGTTAAATGAAGAGGTACCTCAACAAGAAGAACCTCAACAAGAGGAGCCGCAGCAGATAGCAGGCGGTCATCTCATTGCGATTGATCCGGGACACCAGACACACGGAAACAGTGAAAAGGAACCTATCGGTCCGGGCGCAAGCGAAACCAAAGCGAAGGTGACCGGAGGAACGAGCGGACGTACGACAGGTCTGGCGGAATACGAGTTGAATCTGCAGGTTAGCTTAAAGTTACGGGATATATTGGTTAGCCGCGGATATCAGGTTATCATGACGCGTGAGACCAACGATGTGAATATGAGTAACAGTGAGAGAGCTGCGATTGCAAATAATGCGGGTGCGGAAGCTTTTGTGCGAATTCATGCAAACGGAAGTGAAGATTCAAGTGTAAACGGAGCCATGACAATTTGTCCGACACCGTCGAATCCGTATACTCCGGGAATTTATGAAAAGAGCCGCAGTCTTTCGGACTATGTGCTCGATAGCATGGTGGCGTCAACCGGATGCAAAAAGCAATATGTATGGGAAACAGATACAATGAGCGGAATTAACTGGTGTCAGGTTCCGGTTACAATTGTTGAGATGGGATATATGACGAATCCGACAGAAGATACGAATATGGCAACAGCGGAATACCAGATGAAAATAGCAGAGGGAATTGCCAACGGTATTGATGCTTTTTTTGCAGTGCAGTAAAAAGCGTTTATTGAATCAGAATATTTGAGGAGTTATGAGAGATAAATGAAAAAAATAATACAGTTTATGAAGGGGGAAGTTGTGCTTTGTATTGCGCTTCTTCTGGCTCTCATGTCCATGTTTCTGGTTGCGCCTTCCGCACAATACGCATCCTATATGAACTGGCATGTGCTTTCCCTTCTTCTTTGCCTGATGCTTGTGATGGAAGGGTTAAAGCAGCTGGGAGTGTTTGCGTCCATTGCCGGGATACTGATGCGAAAGGTAAAGTCTTTTGTGCAGGTTGCCTATGTTCTTGTGTTTTTATGCTTTTTCAGTGCGATGTTCATCACCAATGATGTAGCGCTGATTACGTTTGTACCATTTGCCATAGAAGTTCTACGAATGGCAGGGAAAGAAAAAAAGATGATATCCGTCATCGTGTTACAGACGATTGCGGCGAATCTCGGTAGTATGCTGACCCCAATCGGAAATCCGCAGAATTTGTATTTGTATGACCAAGCAGGATATTCGTTGACGAAATTTTTAGGAGTTATGATACTTCCGTGTGTGATTTCGTTTGCACTGTTGTTTGCGAGTTGTTTGTGGATTGCAAAGGGAGAAACGATGGATGATATCGTATTTCCGCCGATACAGTATTGGACACGCAAAAGAGGTATATTGACCGGGATTTATATAGCGTTGTTCTTGCTTAGTATTCTTGTTGTGGCGGAGGTTGTGCCGTTTGCGGTCGCGTTGGCCATTACTTTGCCGGTGGTTTTTGTTATGGACAGGAAAACCATCAAAAGCGTGGATTACTGCCTGCTTCTTACATTTTGCGGATTCTTTATTTTTGTCGGAAATATGGGTAACATAGATAGTGTAGCAGCATTTCTGGGACAATGGATGCAGGGAAGGGAATTTATTGTGGCTGTACTTACCAGCCAGGTCATCAGTAATGTTCCGGCAGCACTTTTGCTTTCAGGATTTACGGCGGATTATAAAGCGCTTTTGCTCGGTGTAAACATAGGCGGACTCGGGACACTCATTGCGTCGATGGCGAGTCTGATTTCCTACAAACTGTTTGCCAAGGCTTACCCGAATCAAAGAGGCAGATACATGGGATATTTTACATGGATGAACATAGTATACCTCTTAATCTTTTGCGTATTATATTTTGCTTTTTAGGATAATGATAGAGGAAAGGAATCTTATGATTAAACTACCTTCAGACGTAGCAAAAATCATTCAAATATTGGAAAACGCCGGATACGAAGCGTATGCGGTCGGAGGATGTGTCCGTGACAGTATTTTGGGAAGACAGCCCAATGACTGGGATATTACAACCAGCGCGTTACCGGAGCAGGTAAAGGAGCTTTTTGCGCACACGATTGACACGGGAATCCAGCACGGAACGGTTACTGTGATGATGCATCATGTCGGGTATGAGGTGACGACCTACCGTGTGGACGGCGAATACGAGGACAGCCGTCATCCGAAAAGTGTTACGTTTACCGCCAGTCTCGAGGAAGACTTAAAGCGTCGTGATTTTACAATTAACGCGATGGCTTACAATGAGAGAGACGGAGTTGTGGATTTGTTCGGGGGAAGGCAGGACCTTGAAAACGGAGTGGTCCGTGCGGTCGGAGATGCGAAGGAACGATTTACGGAGGACGCGCTTCGTATGATGAGAGCCGTGCGATTTGCTGCCCAGCTTGGTTATAGTATCGACGAGGAGACGCTTGCGGCGATACGCGAAATGGCACCGACGCTTGCGAAAATCAGTGCTGAGAGAATACAGGCAGAACTTGTCAAGCTGATTGTGTCAGACCATCCGGAGCATATGTGCTTGCTTTATGAGTCCGGGATTACCCGCGTAATTATGCCGCAGTTTGACCGGATGATGGAGACACAGCAGAACAATCCGCACCATTGCTATAATGTCGGAATGCACAGCGTGCATGCGATGGAACATGTGAGGGAAGACAAAATTTTACGCCTGGTTATGCTCTTTCATGATATGGGAAAACCGGATGCGAAGACGACGGATGAGAGCGGGGTGGATCATTTCCACGGTCATGCGCTTAAGTCGGAAGAGTACGCAAAGAAGATTTTACGGCAACTGAAATTTGACAATGACACAATGCATAAAACATTGAAACTGACATTTTGGCATGACCGCAAAATACATCCGAATCCGAAGAGTGTCAGACGGGCACTCAGTGAAATCGGTGAGGAACTGTTTCTTCTTCTGCTGGAAGTCAAAGAGGCGGATACACTGGCGCAGAGTATGTATCGGCGCGAGGAAAAACTGCAGGAGCTTGCGCAGCTTCGCAAGACGTATCAGGATATCAGGGAGCAGGGAGATTGTTTCAGCTTAAAAGATTTGGCCGTCTCCGGACAGGACTTAATAGCGCTCGGAATGAAACCGGGACCGGAGATAGGAGCTGTTTTGAAAGAACTTTTGGAGTGCGTGCTTGAAGACCCGTCCCAAAACACAAAAGAAAACCTGCTTTCCGTCGCATTGAAAAGCATTTTTTGAGAAATCCCTTCATAAGATAGAGAAGACATTCTTATGAAGGGGCTTTTTTTATGAATGACAGAGCAGTTTCTTTGTTTGAGAAATATGATTTGACAATAGAAAAAACGAGAAAAGGGAGAGGAGCCATTATTGCGGAGACGGACAAGGGAACGGTTGCGCTTGTGGAATACAGTGGACCTGTGGACCATCTTGCTGTGGAGGAGGAAGTATTGCGCTGTATTGCAGACAGATTTGATGCACCTCTTGATTTGATTTTTAAGACCTCGGATGAGGAACTGTATTGTAGTGATTACGAGGGAAAGAAATACATCGTAAAGAAATATGTCGAGGGGACGGAATGTAATGTTGCGGATGAGGATGCGTGCGAGCAGGCAGCAGGTGCACTGGCGCGGCTGCACAGAGCCATGCGCAGAATAGAGTTGTCTGATGGTAATGACTATCTGAATAAAACGGACCGTCTCCAGGAGGATTTTGACCGACGTACCGCAGAAATCGTAAGGACGAGGAATTATATTCGAAAGAGTCCCCGTAAGGATGAGTTTGAACTGGCGTTTCTTCGCTCTTACGACCGTTATTTGGAGCAGTCAGCGACTGCTTACTCATTTCTCGATACGGAATGCATTGCGTCGCTCAATAAGAAACAGCAGCAGGAAAGCATGCTGATGCATGGAGATTGTACACATCATAATGTACTTTTTACCGGTGGAAGTGTTACCTTTGTCAATTTTGAAAAAATGGGCGCGCATTTGCAGATGAAGGATGTATATCTGTTTATGCGTAAAATTTTGGAGAAGAATGCATGGTCTTATGAGCTTGCGGCAAAGATGCTGGAAGCATACGAAAAAGAGCTTGAAGTCGACAAGGCAGAAAAATATTACCTTTGTGCACGATTTTTGTATCCTGAAAAATTCTGGAAAATTGCGAATGGTTATTTGAATCGAAGGAAGTCCGTACCTGCCCGCAGGCAGCAGGAAAAGCTGATGGCTTTTGAGGAGATGGAAGAGAAAAGGCAGTTGTTTTTAAATAAATGGCTGGAAACATGCAGATAGGGTATGCTATACTTAGCGCAGAAAGGAAGGCTGCATATGAAAAGATATTTCATGCGGTTCTTTATTTTCTGCGCTGTTTTTTTGATGTTACAGGGTTGCGGAGCACAGACGCAGGAGACAGCGAGCATACCTGTGGGGCAGGAGATGATGCAGGAGAGAGAAGAGACTCTTCGTCTGGCAGATTCTCTTGACAGGGCAGTGATACAGAAAATAGATGAAGCGAAACATAAAATTACATTTTATAATCTTTCCCTCGGAAAGAGCTATACACTATCCTATGATAATGCGACCGGAATTAAGAGCCGCCATGAAGAAGAGCTTGTTGTCGGACAGCTTCAGGTTGGTGACATCGTGGAAGTGACTTTTGTCAAAGACGAAAAGCGTGTCAAAAACATTTGGCTCGATAAGACAGCAGTCGTGACGGAAAATGTCGTGAACTTTGAGATGAACCGGACGGCCCGTATTTTTGAGATAAACGGGCAACAGTATGCGATTGACGCGATGGCGCCGGTGTTTTCCGGTGGCGAAGTGCTCACGCTTATGGATATTAACGAGGTTGACACGCTTCGTATTACAAGTGTCGACAGAACCATTCAAAGTATTGCTATTACGAACGGACATGGGTATGTTCGACTTGTAGGCGCGGAGAGCTTTGAGGGTGGATGGGTTGAATTTGGGCAGTCCATCATCCGCAAGGTGGAGAAGGACATGCTTTTGCTCATTCCGTCAGGAACGTATGAGATGTTAATCTCCAATGACGGGAATGTCGGTACCAAGTCGGTTGTTGTTGCAGATGGCGAGGAGACGCAGGTTGATGTGTCTGACCTTGTGCAGGAGGAAGATAACGAAGATAAAATCGGTGGGATTGTATTTACTATCAATCCTTCGGACGCTGTGCTGAAGGTCGACGGGCAGGAAACAGATTACAGCGGAGTGGTAAATCTCTCTTACGGAATTCACCATATTGAGGTAACTAAGGCGGGCTACAGTACACTATCACGCTACATTAAGGTCGGGCAGGAGATGGCAAACATCAGTATCAATATGGAAGAGGCGGATGAAGATGATTCCGATGAAGATGACGAAGATGACAAAGATGAAACCGTAAGCGGTAATTCGGCCATTGCTGCTACGGACGGGGATGGATACAAAGTGTATATCGACGCTCCGGAAGGTGCAGAATTGTATGTAGATGGCAAATATATCGGAGTATTACCGACGAGCTTTAACAAAAAGAGCGGAACATACACTGTTTCTGTTCGCAAGAGCGGCTACAAAACACGAAGCTACTCTCTTGAAGTCGATGATTCCGACAAGGATGTCAGATATTCCTTCTCAAGTCTTGAAAAGGAAGAGGATGATAAGGATGAAACATAGTTTTGATGACTTAAATGAGATTGTGCACACGCTCCGGGGTGAGAACGGTTGCCCTTGGGATAAAGCTCAGACACATTCGTCTGTCCGGACATGCATGGTGGAAGAAGCTGCGGAGGTGGTTGATGCCATTTCGCTGCTTGAGCGGAAAGGAAATCCCGATGCGCTCAGGGAGGAACTCGGGGATGTTCTGTTTCAGGTAGTGCTCCACAGTGCAATGGCGGAGGAGGAAGGACTCTTTTCTCTTGATGATGTCGTGGACGATATTTGTGCCAAAATGATACGCCGACATCCTCACGTGTTCGGGGCATATGAAAAAGATGAGAATGGTAAAGAGCTGCGTAGTTGGGACGATATTAAGCGCCGGGAGCGCTGTCATAAGACGTGGCAGGAATCACCAATGTGCAAAAAACGGCGAAAGTGGTTAACATATTTCTTTGTGAAACTTTTATCTTTCGGAAAAGCCTAAAAAAGCCGTAAAATTGCCTTTTTTTCCTTGACAAGGCATGGAAAAAGGGATATAAATAATATTAGGCATTTTCCGGTAAGGAAAATCAAAATAAAAAATTAAAATACTCAGTAAGAGGAGGAAGTTCAAATGAACAAAGCAGAATTAGTTGCAGCTATGGCTGATCAGGCAGGATTATCTAAAAAGGATACAGAAAACGCATTAAAGGCTTTCACAGATGTTGTTTCTAACGAGTTAAAGAAAGGTGGCAAAATCCAGTTAGTAGGTTTTGGTACATTCGAAGTTTCTGAAAGAGCAGCTAGAGAAGGAAGAAATCCACAGAGCGGCGAGCCGATGAAGATTGCTGCTTCTAAAGCACCTAAATTCAAAGCTGGTAAAGCTTTAAAAGATTTAGTAAACGCTTAATCTGAAAGAGTGAACAGAAAGCTGTAGCACACATGTGTTACAGCTTTTTTACTTAGAAAGGAATCCCTATGAGACTTGATAAATATTTAAAGGTGTCGCGTCTGATTAAAAGACGTACCGTGGCCAACGAGGCTTGTGACGCAGGACGCGTGATGATTAATGACAAGGTTGCCAAGGCGGGTACGGAAGTGAAGGTCGGTGATACCATTACCATTAATTTCGGTAACAAGGATGTAAAGGTAGAAGTCGTAACCGTGCAGGAAACGGTCCGCAAGGAAGAGGCAAAAGAGATGTTCCGCTATTTATAACGGAGCGTCTTTTTTATTTCGTAAAAAGCAATGTGAATATTCGGGCAGACTCTTTCATATATTTAGTTGTCGGACTAAGACTGCAAGGAGGAAAATTATGGACGAAACTATGAATGTAAAACAGAGATCGCATAAATTTATGCTGACAAACCGAAGGACATGTCTTGTTAGCGGAGTCTGCGATGTGCTCTCTTTTGATTTGTCGGAAATCCTGCTCGAAACGGACCAGGGAATGCTTATGATTAAGGGGAATGATTTGCATGTCAACCGGCTGACACTTGAGAAGGGTGAGGTAGATATCGAGGGGAAAATTGACTCCCTGACGTATTCGGATGTGACAGGTTATGGCGGAAAAGGAGAATCTTTGTTAGGAAGACTATTTAAATAATGAGTGCTGAGGTTGTAAATGAGAGTGTATTTTGGCTATGCTGTTTCCTGACAGGCATCGGAATTACAATAGTGTATGACTTGCTCCGGATTTTCAGGCGTGTAATAAAGCATCCCTACCCCGTGATTGCTTTTGAAGATATTGTGTTCTGGATTTTTGTTTCCGTCGTCTTATTTTTGTTGCTATATCACATGAACAATGGGTCGCTTCGATGGTTTGCTGTGTTCGGATTGTTCGTCGGGATGTTTTTTTATAAAAAAATTTTTGGTGATTCGCTGGTAATTTTTATGTCAACAATTATTGGTCGGGTACTACATCTTGTGGTATGGATGGCATCACCCCCACTAAAACTTGTAAAACGTGCATTTTTCAAGGGTTTGAGCGTGTTAAAAAGAACGTTTGACGGCATAAAAAACAAGTTGACGGGCAACATAAAAAGGGTTAAGATTATTTTATGTAAACACAAAAACAGGAAGAAGAGGGATTCCAATGAGTCGGGTAACACGTCGAAAGAAAAGACAAAGCCGGTTCGATAAGGTTCTCGTAGTCTCCGTATTACTTATCATGATGGTTCTCGTGTCTGTAGAAGGAAGAGACCTTCAGAACAAGCAGAGTGCATATGCAGCGCAGAAAGAAGAGTTGCAGATGCAGATTGCAGAGCAGGAGGCAAGAGCTCAGGAACTGGAAGAATTAAAAAAATACGTTCAGACAGATTCTTATGTGGAAGAAATTGCGCAGGAGAAACTTGGTCTGGTACATAGTGATGAAATTTTATTCAAACTTCAAAAATAAAGTATGTTTGCATGGATGAGCACATATACTTTATTTTTTTGTCGCAATTTTCAGGGAGCAGGGAGCTAGAGTTTGACAAATTCCGTGGTCGTCTTCCGTTATACTTGAACATGAGAAAATGTACAGGCCTACGGGCGGTAAAGGAGTCATGTTATGGAAGAAAAAGGAGTACTTACGGAATTTACCAAAAGCCGTATGATTGGGTATGCAAATCTGCTCAAGGATATTGCAGAGATATATCTGCCCGGGGAGCAGGAGGCAGACGGACCGGCGGTTAGCCGTGCGGATTTATTCGCGCGAAGACAGATAGATGATCAGAGGGTGGCTTTTTCCGGGTTTGTCATGGATACCTCCAGACAACTGACGCGCATTGCGCAGACGCGATTTTCGGATTCTTTGTCCGCGAAAAAACAGGAAAAAAAGATTTGCAAAGAATTGCTGGCGTCCGGGATTTTTGTGAAGGAATATTATCGGGGTGAAAACAGGAACGGTTACACCGAAATCGGAATGGTAGTAAGGGCGCAGGAAAAAACATATTTCGATGTGGAGGATATTGCCCAGCTTTTATCTGAAATTACCAGGTTGTCTCTGCTGCCTGTAGCGGATGGATATACCTATGTCCGGGATGAATGGACATCCCTCTGTTTCGAGGAAGAAACGCGATTTCAGATATATGGGGGATTTGCCAAGGTGACGAAGGAGGGGGAGGAGATATCCGGTGATAATTATCTGATGCGTGAGTTTGGCGAGGGTACTTATATTGCAGCGATTGCAGATGGTATGGGCAGTGGAACAGATGCGTGTCGGGATAGTGAAAATGTGCTCACGCTCATGGAAAAGCATATTGAATCAGGGCTTTCCGTCAAAAGCTGTATCCGTGCCTGCGATGAACTTTTGTACGTGCAGTACGGAGGTGAAAGAAGCGTTTCTCTTGATTTGATGGAGCTAAACCAGTACACGGGAGAGTGTACCTTTTATAAAAACGGAAGCGCCGCTTCGTTTTTGATTCGCAATAAAAAAGTGCGTGAGTTTGCGGCGGATCGCCTTTCGCTCGGAATCAATCCGCGGGTTGACGGATATCGGGAGACGATTTTTTTGCACAGTGAGGATATTGTTTTGCTTGCGTCGGACGGTGTGATGGATTTGTTCTATGACAATATGGAATTATTTGAGTCATATGTAAGCGGGCTGGTAGGAATGAGCCTGTCTGATATGGCAACAAATGTGCTGCAGATGGCAATCCGCGCCGGCGGAGGGGTGATCAGAGACGACATGACGATTTTGGCTGTGGGAGTGTGTGAAAAAGAATCCCTTCCGGTTGCATTTTAATGCTAAAAACGATATATTGTGACTATGGGAAAAGATAAAAACAGATGCAGACAGTTGAGGGAACAGGTGTCTGCCTATATGAGACAATTACATATGATACATCCGGGGGAAAAGGTTATCGTCGGGCTATCCGGCGGTGCGGATTCGGTCTGTCTGTTTGATATATTACTCGCTCTTCGTGAGGAGTTTTCGTTTACCGTAGAGGCGGTGCATGTGAACCACATGTTGCGAGAGACCGCGGAGAGAGATGAGATGTTCGTAAAACGGCTCTGTGAGGAGGAAGGAATTGTGCTCCATATTCTCCGTAAGGATGTGGCAGAGCTGGCTAAGTGGCGGGATATGTCCTTGGAGGAAGCGGGGCGGGAAGTGCGCTATGCTTTTTTTGAGGAAGTGGCACAAAAGACAAGCGCGGACAAGGTTGCAGTAGCGCATCATGCAAATGACAATGCGGAGACGATTTTGTTCCATCTTTGCAGAGGAACAGGAATCGACGGACTGTGTGGCATCAGACCGGTCAGGGATAGGGTTATCCGCCCGCTTTTATGTCTTGAGAGGAAAGAAATTGAGGATTATGTCGATACAGTCGGAAGAGCGTATATGACAGATGAGACGAACGCAGATACTGCTTATACGCGGAATCGAATCAGGAATGATATTCTTCCGATGTTGGAGGAGGTCTGTCAGTCGGCAGCAACGCACATTGCACAAACGGGAGAGCTTATGACGCAGGTTTCCGATTATCTGAAGTTGCAGGCTCGCGAAGCCATGGACACATGTGTCGATACCGAAAAGATAGATGAAGGTTGTCTGAGGCTTACCTGTAGTGCTTGGAATAATCTCCATGATTATATGAAGGGAGAGGTAATCCGCATGTGTATCTTCCTGTTGGCAGGAAACAGAAAGGATATTTCCAAAGTGCATGTGGAGGCGGTGCGCAATCTCGCTTCTCTTCAGGTCGGCAGCAGATGTAACCTTCCGTATGGCATTGCGGCCGAGAAGAGTTATGATTGTATTTTTTTTCAAAAGGAAACAGAGGAAGTTCCGCCAAAAGAGCCGTTTGAAGTGACAGTTAATACGGAGTTCCTGGAGCAGGGAGTGCAAGTGAGTCTTCCGGACGGAAGGGTGATGTATCTGCAGGTGGTGGATTGTGACCCGGAGGCAGAGATTCCTACAAAAACATATACGAAATGGCTGGATTATGATAAAATAAAAGAACCGCTTATGGTTCGTTCGCCGCGCAGAGATGATTTTTTTTATTTCGATAATAAAAATAGAAAATATGTCAAAGATTATATGGTAAACGAAAAAATACCGTCTGCAGAGCGTGACAAATGTATACTTGTGACAAGTGGCAGTCGGATGCTTTATTTTGTGGACGGTAGAATCAGTCATCATGTGAAGATAGATGAGACGACAAGGAGAATACTGAAGATAACGGTTACAGGAGGATAAGGGAATGGCTGAAAAAATCAAAGTGATGTACTCTGAGAAGGAAGTGGAGGACCGAATTGGCGAACTTGCAGATCAGATTAATCGTGATTATGAGGGAAAGGAAATTCATTTGATCGGTATTTTACGCGGCGGATGCTTTTTTATGTGTGAGCTTGCTAAGCGTATTACAGTACCTGTGACAATTGATTTTATGTCAGCATCCAGCTATGGTATGTCGACAACATCGAGCGGAGTGGTTAAGATTGTCAAAGATTTGGAAGAGCAGATTGTCGGAAGAGAAGTTATTGTGGTAGAAGACATTATTGATACGGGACGCACATTAAGCTATCTGCTTGAAATGCTCAGAGAGCGCGGACCGGAGAGTTTGCGCCTTTGTACGCTCCTTGACAAACCGGACCGCCGGGTGGTGCCGGTAACGATTGATTACAACGGATTTTCCATACCGGATGAGTTTGTTGTGGGTTACGGTCTTGATTATGCACAGAAATATCGCAACTTACCGTATATCGGTATCGTGGAATTTGATGAGGAATAAATAAACACAGAAAGGTTTTAACAATGGAAAACAACAAAAAGTCAAAAGGCCTGGGAGGTTATTTTATATTCATTCTCATCCTTTTAGGAATTGCTGTCTGGATCGGAACGCTCAGAAGCAACGAGACGGGATACAACTGGAATGATTTTATGAAAGATTTTGAGGCGGCAAACATCGTCTCTGTGACAATCGTTCCAAATAGCGAAGTTCCGACAGGTACTGTTTACATCGAGACAGAAGATGGTCATATGAATGAGATGTATGTCTCTGATGTTACCAAGGTGGAAGATATTTTACATGTAACGAAGGATATTACAGTAGTCATGCGGGATATGCCAAGTGAGAACTGGTTTATGTATTATGTTCTGCCGATGCTTGTCATCTTTATTATATTTATATTCTTCTTCTCGCTGATGAGCAGCCACAGCGGTGGCGGGGGCGGTGGCGGAAAGATGATGAATTTCGGGAAATCCAAAGCTCGCATGACCGGTATCGGGGAAGGCAAATTTACCTTAAAAGATGTAGCCGGTTTGAAGGAAGAAAAAGAAGAACTGGAAGAGATCGTTGATTTCCTGCGCGATCCTATGAAATTTACGAGAGTCGGCGCGCGTATTCCGAAGGGTGTACTTCTCGAGGGCCCTCCGGGAACAGGTAAGACGCTTCTTGCCAAAGCGATTGCAGGGGAAGCGAATGTACCGTTCTTTACTATTTCGGGTTCCGATTTTGTGGAAATGTTCGTCGGTGTCGGAGCGTCGAGAGTGCGTGACTTGTTTGAAGAGGCGAAGAGAAATCACCCATGTATCGTCTTTATTGATGAGATTGATGCGGTGGCGAGACGCCGCGGTACCGGTATGGGCGGCGGACACGATGAGAGAGAGCAGACGCTCAATCAGCTTTTGGTAGAGATGGACGGTTTTGCAGAGAATGAAGGAATTATTGTTCTGGCTGCGACGAACCGTGTGGATATTCTCGATCCGGCGATTTTGCGACCGGGAAGATTTGACCGTAAAATTGCAGTCGGAAGACCGGATGTCGGCGGCCGCGAGGAGATTCTGCGCGTACATGCGAAGAACAAACCTCTTGCCGAGGATGTCGATTTGAAACAGATTGCTCAGACAAGCGCCGGATTTACGGGTGCGGACCTTGAGAATCTGTTAAATGAAGCTGCTATCATTGCGGCTACGAAAAACAAAGCCTACGTGCAGCAGGAAGATATTAAAAAAGCCTTTATCAAGGTTGGTATCGGTGCGGAGAAGAAGAGTCGTATCGTCTCCGATAAGGAAAAGAAAATCACAGCTTACCACGAGGCAGGACATGCGATTCTTTTCCATGTGCTTCCGGATGTCGGACCGGTTTATACCGTTTCCGTGATTCCGACCGGTGTTGGGGCAGCGGGTTATACAATGCCGCTTCCTGAGAATGATGATATGTTCATGACAAAGGGCAAAATGCTTCAGGATATCATGGTTTCTCTCGGCGGACGAATTGCAGAAGAAATTATTTTTGACGATATTACGACAGGGGCATCGAGTGATATTAAGAAGGCGACAGGCAGAGCCAGAAGTATGGTGACACGCTTTGGTATGTCTGATTTAATCGGAACTGTTAATTATGATAATGACAATGATGAAGTTTTCATCGGACGCGACTTGGCTCATACAAAGACGATGAGTGAGGCGGTTGCGGGACAGATTGATCAGGAAGTTAAGCGCATTATTACGGAATGTTATGACGATGCCAAGAAGATTATTGAGCAGCACATTGACGTTCTCCATGCCTGCGCAGAACTTTTGGTTGAGAAGGAGCGCATTACGAGGGAAGAGTTTGAAGCGCTTTTTGAATAGTTATTGGTAAAAATTCACAAGAAAACAAGCAAAAGACGCGCAGTTTATTGACGCGTCTTTTTGCGTGTTGGTAATAATAGACAAAAAAATAGTGTATGGTTTGTTAATTTTGTGAAAAATGAAACTGGACATAATGCAAGCCCTTTGCTAGAATACACTTGTAACCCCCCAATACATTACATAGTTTTTTGCTATACCCCATAAGAAAGAAATACCTTCTCCGAAAGGCCGGTTAACTTGGTTAACCGGTCTTTCGACCGTTTTGGGATAAAAACTTATTGAATTAAAAATGCATATACTATAAAATAGAGTGGAAATGCGGAGGTTTTTAGAATGAATGACAAGCAACTCTATCAAGTAGAGAGGAATTTAAAATACATTACTTCCATGAGACCTGTCTTAAACAAAAAAGCTCTCTTTTCCGACATGACAGCGGATTATGTGATTCCGCCGGAGCCTCAGCCGTATTCCAAGGTAGAAATCCGTTTTCGTACCGCAAAGAACAATGTGGATTATGTTTTCTTTGTACATAAAGATGAAAAAATTGTCATGGATAAAGTGGAGCAGACGGAAGAATTTGATTTTTATCAAGTCGAAGTACAACTTGACAATGAAAAGATGGAATATCATTTCGAGATTCACGACGGAAGAGTATCTTGTATCTTTGATATGCGCGGCGTAGCAAAGGAAGTGCAGGATTATTATAAATTTACGCTGGTACCGGGACAGCATACGCCGGATTGGGCGAAGGGTGCGGTTATGTACCAGATTTATGTGGATCGTTTCTATAATGGAGATCCGACGAACGATGTTCTGACGGATGAGTACAACTACATCGGTGAACATGTCAATCAGGTGACGGATTGGTACAAATATCCGGCGATGATGGGTGTCCGTGAGTTTTACGGCGGAGACCTTGCAGGTGTTATGCAGAAGATGGATTATCTGCAGGATCTGGGTGTGGATGTGATTTATTTTAATCCTCTCTTTGTTTCACCATCCAATCACAAGTACGACATTCAGGATTATGATTATATTGATCCGCATTTTGGTAAGATTGTGGACGATCAGGGAGAACTTCTCCAGCCGCATGAGCATGAGAATCGTATGGCGACGCGCTATATTAACCGCGTAGCGAACAAGAAGAACCTCGAGGCGTCCAATCAGCTCTTTGCGGAGCTTGTAGAGGAAGCACACAAGCGCGGTATGAAGGTTATCCTTGACGGCGTATTTAATCACTGCGGTTCTTTCAACAAATGGATGGACCGTGAAAGAATTTATGAGAATTTTGAAGGGTACGACAAAGGTGCTTTTGTGGCAGCAGACAGTCCGTACCGTAACTTCTTCCATTTTTATGATGAAGGCAGATGGCCTTACAATCCGACATATGACGGATGGTGGGGACATGATACGCTGCCGAAGCTCAACTATGAGGGTTCCAAAGAACTCTATGATTATGTGCTTGAAATCGGGCGCAAGTGGGTGTCGCCGCCATACAATGTGGACGGATGGCGTCTTGACGTGGCAGCAGACCTTGGACATTCACCGGAAATGAACCATCGTTTCTGGAAGGATTTCCATGATGCAGTCAGAGAAGCGAATCCGAATGCCATTGTTCTGGCAGAGCACTACGGTTCACCGAAAGAATGGATTGAGAACTGTGAATGGGATACGGTCATGAACTATGACGCGTTCATGGAGCCGCTCACATGGTTTTTGACGGGAATGCAAAAGCACAGCGATGACTATCGTGAAGATTTATACGGAAATGCGGACAGCTTCTGGGGAGCAATGATTCACCATGGAGCAGCGTTTACGACGCCTGCGATTCAGGTTGCAATGAATGAGCTTTCCAACCACGACCATTCCCGTTTTCTGACACGTACGAACAAGAAGGTCGGTCGTGTCAACACGATGGGAAGTGAGGCTGCAAACTGGGATGTCAACAAGGCAGTGATGCGTGAGGCGGTCGCAGTACAGATGACATGGCCGGGCGCTCCGACCATCTACTACGGAGACGAGGCGGGTCTTTGCGGATTTACAGACCCGGATAACAGGCGTACGTATCCGTGGGGTAGGGAAGACCATGATTTGATTGCATTCCACAAAGAGATGATTCGCATTCATAAGGAGAATCCGGAGCTGAAAACCGGATCCATCAAGAAGGCGCTTTCGGATTACAATTTTATTGCTTATGCACGCTTTAATAAGGATGAACAGATGCTTGTCATGGTAAATAACAATTATCACGATATGACGAAAGAGCTTACCGTATGGGAATACGGTGTTCCGAGAGAAGCGACGATGGAGCGTCTGATGCTCACGCACGCAGATGGCTACACGACGGAGAAGATGGTTTATCAAGTAACAGCCGGTAAGGTACAGGTAACTTTGCCGCCGACGTCCGTTCTTATTCTGAAACATAAAAATAATTAAATATGTATTTTTTTCTTGATTTTTAGCATTGTTTGTGCTAACATTTCATATTGTCAGAGCGAAATAAAGCTCTTACATGGGTGGATTCCCGAGTGGCCAAAGGGGACAGACTGTAAATCTGCTGGCAATGCCTTCGAAGGTTCGAATCCTTCTCCGCCCATTATGTAAAAGACCGCAAGGTCTTTTGCTGTTTATAAAGAGCCCGCGTGGCGGAACTGGCAGACGCGCAGGACTTAAAATCCTGTTGTAGCGATACAGTACCGGTTCGATTCCGGTCGCGGGCACTTGGTTGATGATGGAGGAAACGCTTAATTTATCGGCGTTTCCTTTTTTATGGCAAAACATAAAAGGATGTGCTAAAATGAATCCATAAAAAATGGAGGAGTTTCCATGGGAAAAGAAAATCTTTCGGCGGAGATAAAATCCCGCGTTTCAGAATATGACATTATAAAAGGAATCTGTATTCTGCTCGTGTGCATCATGCACACGGGACATCCGGTGTATTTCATGGAGTACGGATTTTTGTTTGCGTTTTTCTTCGTGTCAGGATGTACATTCAAACGTAAGCCGTTCGGTGCCTTTTTGAAATCCAAGCTTTTGCGCATATATGTCCCGTTTGTTCTGGCTAACTTTGCGGGCTATTTCATCGGGAAATTTTATTACAGCTTATCAGGCTATGGCGGCTATGGTTATACGCTTAAGGAAGCGGCACTGCGTATTTTCAGTTTTCAGATTGCAGAAAATATCATGTCGCCGAGCTGGTTTTTACTGCCGATGTTTCTGGTCGTGTTTATTTTTTATTTCCTGCACGCTGCCCTGGCGAAAGTGGCAAGGAGAGATGAGGTGCTTCTCGGTGTGACCTTCGTCATCTTTTTAATCGGTTTATATTTTCGTCAGCCACTCAGCAGCATTATTTGGAACAAATGCTCTGTGGTGTATTCACTGACCTACGCGCTGTTTTTCTGTGCACTGGGCTATTATTACCACAATCACCCGAAGGTAAGCCGGAAAATCGTGTCCGGGAAATATACGGCAGAAATATTTGTGCTCAGCTTACTTTTTATGAATGAAATCTGGAGCCATTACGACTATACACTAAATGTCAGATACGGCGAGACAAGCTCGGGTGCAATGACGGTGATTTTGTCCGTTGTCGGCGTATTTTCGTTTGTCTGTCTGGCAAGATATATGACCAAAATGCCCGTTTTCAATAAAGTTTTCTGTTTGCTTGGGCGTCACAGCCTGGCCATTATGCTGTTTCACATCATATGCTATGGCGTGGTAACCATTGCGCTACATTATATTATGGAATGGGATTATCCGGTGACGTGGGCATTCGGCTATTACAGTGAAAAAATATCCTATTTGAATGCGCTTGCAGGTGCAGTGATTCCGGTTGTGGTTGCAGAAGGCTGGGGATATGTGAAAAGATTGCGTCCAAAGTATATGTCGGACAAAAATTGACATCGGAAGAACTGGATTATCTACAGAAAAATTGTCCGGATCTTTACAAAGATTATAAAGAAAATGGAATCAAGTGATTAGAGGAGTAAAAATATGGGAGCAGGAATTGCAACAGAAAATAAGATGGATTTAGAACAGATAAAGGAAGATACACGTAAAGTTGTGCAAGGCTTACTGAAGGAAGCGCAGCTTGAAGAAGGCGATGCTCTTGTTGTCGGATGTTCTTCCAGCGAAGTGGCAAGTCATCAGATTGGTTCCTATTCCAGTGAAGAAATCGGGAAAGCGATTTTTGAAACTATTGTTGAGGAACTTCAAGGTACAGGAGTTTATCTTGCGGCGCAGTGTTGTGAACATTTAAATCGTGCCCTCATCGTTGAAAAAGAATATGCAAAGGCTAACCGATTACCTATGGTAAACGTAATGCCGGCACTAAAGGCGGGAGGTTCTTTTGCTACAGCTGCATACACAGGTTTTAAGGAGCCGGTTGCAATCGAATCAATACAGGCACAGGCTGGTATCGATATCGGAGATACACTCATCGGAATGCATTTGTGTCCTGTTGCAGTTCCGGTCAGAGTAGAGCAAAGAACAATCGGAAATGCTCACGTCGTTACCGCGCGTACGAGACTGAAATACATCGGAGGAGAGCGTGCACAGTACAAATAAATAGGTAAAGAAGCAGAGGAGTTGCTTTGAGGCAACTCCTTTTTTAGTTCTAAAATGGCGTTTTTCTACATAAACTGTCTATTGAGCGTAAATATAGAAAGACGGGCGGGAGAAGATATGTTCAAAACGGAAAAACAGACGGAGACACGCGCACAGAAGCTTCGTGATCTTGCGCGGATGATAGAAGATGAAACATATAAACAGAAATATATGTATGGAGTTACCTACATAAAACAGTTTGTGGAGGAATATGCTTGTGAGTATGAAAAGGAGCACGGAATAAGTCCTGTGGATATGGTGGAGTTTCGCTTGAAGACGGCGGAGAGTATTGCCGATAAGCTTGAAAAAAAGGGATGTAATATATCCTTTGAAAATGCATTGGAGAGTTTGAGTGACCTGGCAGGAGTCCGGGTCGTTTGCAGTTCTGAGGAGCATGTGTATGCAACGGAGCGTTTTTTGTGCAGATGTACGGAGTTAGCTATTGTGAGAAAAAAAGATTATATAAGCTGTCCAAAGAAAAACGGATATAGGAGTATTCATTTGATTGCGGAGATTTCTGTTCCGTGCGAAGAGGGCGACGATATAATCCGCGTTGAAATTCAGCTCCGGACAATGGCAATGCATTGCTGGGCAGAACTTGACCATCGGCGGTTTTACAAAAAACTTACGAAATGATTACAGGTGCATTTTTGTTTGCCATCCGGAAAATCCGACGCTATAATAAAAGCATGTATCTTGTATCTTTATATTTTGATGAAAAAACAAATCAAATAATTCGTGGCCACATGCAGTGCGCAGCCGATGCTTCCGGCAATACCGATATGCTGGACAAGGCGGTTCCGCCGCATATCACACTGACAGTGTTTGAGTCGAAGGAAAGTGAGCAGCGGCTAACGGAGAAGCTGGACAAGGTGATGATGGAGAAAAGGGCAGGAGAACTTATATGGGTATCTGTCGCAGCATTCTTTCCGCAAGTACTGTATCTTTCACCGGTGTTGAATGAATATCTGCACGACTTATCTGTGAGTGTGTGTCAGGAGATAGAAACTTTTGAGGGTGCGAGAGTGCAGGAATGTTACAAGCCGTTTAACTGGCAGCCCCATGCGACGGTTGCAAGGAAGCTGACTGCGGAAGAGATGCAAAAAGCATTTCAAGGTCTGCAAAGCAGCTTTCGTCCGTTTCGCGGAAGCGTGGTGAGAATCGGACTGTCTGAGGGAACAAGGAAGAGAGAACTGAAAAGCTGGATGCTTGAAACGTATAAGGAGGAGTAAGATGAAAAAAGGACTTATGGCAGCGATGTTGCTTGGTGTTGTCATGTTGACAGGATGTTCCGTGGAACAACGTGTCACTATCAAAGCGGATTTATCTTCGGATGTTGTGATGGACAGTTACACAACGAAGGCAGAAGAAGATGCGATTATGCAGAGTCTTAAGGATATGGGTTCGACGGAGGAAATGACTTTTGCTGATATGATGAAAAGTATGGAATTTACATACAGCGGGACAGAAATCATCAACGGCGAGTTAAACAATTGCTATACGACTTCCGCGAAGAATACGACACAAGAGACGAAATCCATGTTTGTGGAATTGACAGGTAAGAAAGCCGTGATGGATATTTCAACGGATTCTCAGACGGCGACGGAGGATGTGACCGGAACAACCAATGTGGATTACAACAGTATGGGATTTTTTTATTATCGTGTGACTTATCCGTTTAAGGTGGCGAAATCCAACGGACAGATTCAACCTGATGGTTATACGGTACTTTATGATATCAAGAAAATGCAGAAGAAAAAAATTTCCCGCGCGTATGCGCTCAGTGCATCAGCATTCAAAAACGCGGATAACATAACCGTCAAGGGTGTTACCAACAAAAAGGCGTATAAAAAGCCGATGACCGTAAAAGTCAGTTCGAAGGGAGTGGTTGCATCCTTCAAGGTAAACGGAAAAGCCCAGACCGGTAACAGCTTCTATGCAAGTAAAGATGGGAAATACAAAGTGACGGCGACAACAGCGACCGGAAAGAAAAAGACCGTAACATTCTATGTTGACCGCAAAAAGCCGACGACGAACATAAAGAACAATAAGACATACAAAAAGACGGTTAAGATTACATTTAAAGACAGCATTTCCGGAATTAAGAAAGCAACGCTGAACGGAAAGAAAATCAAATCCGGAAAGAAAGTAAAAAACAACGGAACCTACACATTAAAGATTACAGACAAAGCAGGAAATGTGAAGACTGTGAAGTTTACGATTCATAAATAAAAAATATGGTTTGGCCGGACGACTTGCCACCGCATCGGAGTCCGGTCAAGCCATATTTTTTGCATTTTAATACTTCTTACCTCAAAAAAATTACCTCTTACCTGAATCGTGTTTACATTTTTACAAATTCCGCTAAAATGGAGTTTGTAAAGAGGAGACAGATACATCAAATGAAAATTAAGATTGAAATTGATGAAAATTTAACGGAGGAAGAAATTGTCATCCGGGGAAGCAGTCTGACGGAAGAGATGGCGGCGGTGCAAAAGGCGGTCGCGGAAGTACTCGCCAGAAAACAGACCCTGACATTTTACAAAAATGAGACGGAGTTTTACATACCGCTCGATGACATTCTCTTTTTTGAAACGGACGGCGGCGGTATCAGCGCGCACACGACGACGGACGTTTATGCGGTAAAGTATAAGCTTTATGAGCTGGAAAAGGTTTTGCCGCGAAATTTCATCAGAGTTTCCAAATCGACAATACTCAATGTATCCAAGGTTTACTCGGTGGAGAGAAATCTGACGGCGTCGAGTGTTGTACAGTTTACGAACAGTCATAAACAGGTTTATGTTTCGAGGTACTATTACAAGTCCTTGAAAATCAGCTTAGAAGAAAAGAGGTTAAAGTAAATGAAAAAAGATAATTTGTTTTGGGGATTATTTTTAATTGCGGCCGCAGTGCTGATTCTGGTTGCGAAACTCGGAGCGTTTCCTGAGATGAGTATTATGAAGATTTTCTGGACACTTGTGTTTGCGGTGGCACTTGTCAACAGCCTTGCGAATCTGGCGTTTCCGGGTGTGTTTTTCAGCCTTGCTTTTTTGGGAATTATATATGACAAAGAACTTGGTATTACAGCGATTACACCGTGGACAATTCTGCTTGTGGCACTGCTTTTGAGCATCGGTATGAGTTTGATTTACACACCGAAAAAGAAGAAGAAAAAGTCAAAGCATCATGAAATAGACGGAAACGATTTTGTTGTGTTCGATGAGGAAGACAGTAATCAGTTTGATTTTTCCTCCTCTTTCGTGGGAAGTATCAAGTATGTAAATTCCGACAATTTTGAATCTGCAAATATTGATGCAAAATTCGCGGGTATGAAAGTATATTTTGACAATGCAGTAATCCGGAACGGACATGCGACAGTTAACCTGAACGTATCATTTGCAGGCGTGGAACTTTACGTACCGAAGAACTGGCGCATCGACAATCAGATGTCTGCATCCTTCGGCGGTGTTGAGGAGAAAAACCGCAATAACGGAGCTGACGGCCCGATTCTGACACTCCGCGGAAATGTCAGCCTCGGCGGAGTCACAATTCTGTATGTATAGGACATTTGAGAAAATATAAAATTTTGTATATGGAAACGGAGCTGTTGTTTCATAGATGATTATTCATCTGTTTTGCAACAGCTCCGTCTTTTACTTGAATAAAAACACTACTATGTCCCCGGTTGTACCTGACAAAATAAAGGTGTATAATTGCAATATGGTACAAGTTGACCGAAGATCCTTATTTTTAAGGAGCAGAAGGAGGACTCTTATGAGAGGGAAAAAACAGTGGATTAAGATGCTAGTTATGTTGCTTGCATGCACTGAGATGTTCTCTGCCATGCAGGTGTGTGCGTATGCGGAATCTACGAATTTGACAGAGACAGAGAAACTGGGCCGTGCGATGTTGTTTGACGGAGATTACGGATACCAGTTGCTGGATGACGGAACTGCAGAATTGACGTCGTATCTGGGAAGTGATACGAACGTTGTCATTCCGTCGGAAGTTGAGGGCGCGAAGGTTACAAGTATACACAGCAATTTGTTTTATGACTATGACGTTCTGGAAAGCGTAGAAATACCGGATACGGTGACGAACATCGGATATCAGGCTTTCCGCGGGTGTTATAAATTGACAAGTATTGAGTTGCCTGAAAGTGTTGAGACCATCGGTGAGCATGCTTTTAGAGAGTGTAAAGGTTTAAAGCACGTTGTGTTGCCGAAAAAACTTACAACGGTCAGCGGTTGGCTGTTTTTTGACTGTGATAATCTGGAAAGCGTAGAAATACCATCCGGTGTGGCGAAAATCGGCCAGGCGGCGTTCTGGAAATGCAAGAACCTGAAAGAAATTACAATTCCTTCGGGTGTCACAAGTATAGGGAAATATGCGTTTTACGAGTGCAGAAGTTTAAAAAGTGTGGTTGTCCCGTCTGGTGTAAAGAAAATATTGGAAGGTACATTTTCCGGCTGCATCCGTATGACAAGCGTTGTGTTGCCTTCGGGTGTTGTGCTTATAGATGACAATGCGTTTTTTGATTGCTCCGGATTAAAAAGCATTAAAATGCCGGATAAGCTCAAAGAAGTCGGAGACAGTGCATTTTCTGGTTGTGTGAAATTGAAAAGAATTGTCCTTCCGAAGACGGTAAAGAAGATACGTGAGGATGCATTTTACAGATGCAATAAGTTGGTGATTTACTGTACCAAAAATTCTGTGGCACATAAGTACGCAAAAAGCAACGAGATTCCGTACAGCACCGGCGAAAAGAAAGTCCCGGTATCTTCGATTCGGCTTTCCGAGAAAAAAGTAACCTTGCAAAAAGGAGATAAACGGGTGCTGGAAGTGTTGATTTCTCCGGTGGATGCAACGAAAGCGTCGGTGACATGGAAATCATCCGATAAAAAGGTCGCAACGGTAAACAAAAAAGGAAAAGTGAAAGCGGTAGGAAACGGTGTGGCGGTTATTACGGCAACGGCGGCGGACGGTAGCGGTAAAAAAGCCACCTGTAAAATCATAGTTCCTTACAAAATTACGTATAAGCTCGGTGGAGGTACGAACAGCAAAAAGAACCCGTCTGCTTATTACAATGAGAAAGTGACTTTGAAAAATCCGGTCCGTGAGGGTTACGTTTTTAAAGGATGGTATACAGATAAGAAGTATAAGAACAAAATAACGGTCATAAAAAAAGGAACGAAAAAGAACTATACACTTTACGCGAAGTGGAAGAAGTTAAATTAACTAAGGATAAAGAACGCTGTAAGCTTAGTGCCTGCAGCGTTTTTTATATAAATTTTGCGCATAACGTTGTGATAATACGAAAAATATAGTAATATAAAAATGGTGCTTTTAATCTATGCACAGTATGAGAAGCGACAGGAGGGAACCAAACATGAAAAGAATCGGAATGTTGACAAGCGGCGGCGATTGCCAGGCATTAAATGCAGCGATGCGCGGTGTTGTAAAAAGTATCACAAATGCGGAGAAAGATGTTGAAATTTACGGATTTTTAGATGGCTATAAAGGTCTTATTTACGGGAATTTCCGTATGCTGACAGGAAAAGACTTCTCCGGAATTCTGACAAAGGGCGGAACGATTCTCGGAAGCAGCCGTACTCCTTTTAAATTAATGCGTGAGCCGGATGAGAACGGTCTTGATAAAGTTGAAGCAATGAAACAGAATTATCATAAGCTTCAGCTTGACTGTCTCGTGATCCTCGGCGGTAACGGAACACATAAAACAGCGAATCTTCTTCGTGAGGAAGGGCTCAATGTCGTGACGCTTCCTAAGACGATTGACAATGATCTTTGGGGCACGGATATGACATTTGGTTTCCAGAGTGCTGTCAACATTGCGACAGATGCGATTGACTGTATCCACACGACAGCAGCTTCGCATGGACGTGTATTTATCGTGGAAGTCATGGGACATAAGGTTGGATGGCTGACACTCAATGCCGGTATGGCAGGCGGAGCGGACATCATTCTCATCCCTGAAATCCCATATGATATTGACAGCGTAGTTAAAAAGATTGACGAGCGTATGAAGAACGGAAGTCGATTCACGATTCTTGCAGTAGCAGAAGGTGCGATTTCCAAAAAAGATGCGAAATTATCTAAGAAAGAATATAAAGAAAAATTGAAAAAATCTCCGTATCCGTCCGTGTCCTATGAGGTGGCTGCGCAGATTCAGGAAAAGGGCGGTTATGATGTGCGCGTGACAGTCCCGGGTCATACACAGCGAGGCGGAAGTCCGTGTCCTTATGACCGTGTATTTGCATCACGTCTCGGTTCTGAAGCCGGAAGATTGATTTTAAACGGTGAGTACGGATTTATGGTCGGTATCAAAAACCGTGAGATTATCAAAGTGCCTCTGGAAGAAGTGGCCGGAAAACTGAAAATGGTTTCCCCGGACGCTTCCATCGTTCAGGAAGCCAAGATGCTTGGAATCTGTTTCGGAGATGACTAAGCAGTGATTTAAAACAGTAGAAAAAGGGGATTTTTATGTCCTATCAGGCATTATATCGTAAGTTCCGACCGGATTCCTTTCTGGATGTCAAGGGGCAGGAACATATCGTTACAACTTTGCAAAACCAAATAAAGGCAGAGAGGGTCGGACATGCATATCTGTTCTGCGGAACGCGCGGTACCGGGAAGACGACGATTGCCAAGATTTTGGCAAAAGCCGTCAACTGCGAAAATCCGGTTGATGGCAATCCGTGCGGTGAGTGCAGAATGTGTCGTTCCATCGCAGCGGGGACAAGCATGAATGTTATTGAGATTGATGCTGCCTCCAACAACGGCGTTGACAACATCCGCGAGATTGTGGACGAGGTTTCATTCTCACCGGCAGAAGGGAAATATAAAGTATACATCATAGATGAGGTTCATATGTTGTCGATAGGTGCGTTTAACGCGTTGCTTAAGACGCTGGAAGAACCTCCGTCATATGTCATTTTTATACTTGCAACGACGGAGTCTCACAAGATTCCGATTACGATTCATTCGCGTTGTCAGAGATATGATTTTAAGAGAATTTCCATCGAGACGATTGCAGACCGTCTTCGTGATTTGATGGAGCAGGAGCAGGTGGATATCGAGGATAAGGCAGTTCGTTACATTGCCAAGGCGGCGGACGGGTCAATGCGAGATGCGCTCAGCCTTCTGGACCAATGCATTGCCTTTCATTATGGAGAGAGACTCACGTACGACATGGCGCTGGATGTGCTCGGTGCGGTCGATAATGCAGTATTTTCCAAGATGCTCCGACATATTACGGAAAAGGACGTACTCGGTGCAATCACGCTGCTTGAGGAGATTATTTATCAGGGACGTGAACTGACGCAGTTTGTTGCGGACTTTACATGGTATCTCCGCAATTTGTTGCTCTTAAAGAGTTCCGACGGAATAGAGGATATCATTGATGTCTCCAGCGATAATCTTGTGCTGATGAAAGAAGAAGCCGGGATGGTGGAAAGTAGCACAATTATGCGATATATCCGCATTTTTTCGGAACTGTCCGGACAGATTAAGTATGCGACAGCGAAACGCATTATGGTAGAGATGGCGATCATCAAACTTTGCAGACCTGCCATGGAAGTGAAAAACGATGCACTTCTTGAACGCATCCGTGATTTGGAACAGAAGCTGGAAAGCGGAGCGTTTGTGTCAAGCGGCGTGGCGGGTGCAATTACCGGGACGGAGAGTGTCGCGACTGTGAAGAGTGAGTCGGTGCAAAGCAAGGCACCGCTTCCGAAAGCAGTACCGGAAGATGTGCAGGAGGTTGTCCGGCGATGGGGTGAAATTGTCCAGAGAACAGGTCAGCCGATGAAGACATATCTGTCGGGAAGTAAGCTGAGCTTAGGCGGAGACAATCGGCTTTTGATTGTGATTCCGGACGGGCTCAATTCGGACTACTTTTTAAAGCATGAAGACAATATGAATTATTTGAAAAATTGTATCTGTGAAGCGGTCGGCAAAGAGATTTCCATTGAAGTAAAGCCTTTGCAGAAGGAGCAGAATTTTGCTGCAAGCTATGTCGATTTATCGCAGGTGATTCATATGGATATAGAAGTGGAATAAATTAGCAGGAGGATATAAACAATGGCAAAAAGAGGCGGTTATCCGGGCGGAATGGGAATGCCTGGAAATATGAACAACCTTATGAAACAGGCGCAGAGAATGCAGCGCCAGATGGAAGAAAAACAGCAGGAACTTGAGGAGAAGGAGTTTACGGCGACAGCCGGCGGTGGCGCGGTGGAAGTAACCGTAACCGGTAAGAAGACAGTATCAAAAGTTAAACTCGACAAAGATGCAGTGGACCCGGATGATGTTGAGATGCTCGAAGACCTCATCATGGCAGCTATGAATGAGGCGCTCGGCAAAGCGGAGGAAGCAAGCTCGGCTATGATGTCAGGTATGACAGGCGGTCTTGGAGGATTTCCGTTCTAATGGATCTTTACAGCGGCTATATCAATCGATTAATTGAAGAATTCTCGTCTTTGCCGGGGATCGGTCACAAGTCGGCGCAGCGTCTTGCGTTCCATATGGTAAATATGCCAAAGGACCAGGTAGAGCATTTTGCCAAGGCAATTGTGGATGCGCGCAACAACGTGTGTTATTGTGAGCAGTGCTATACACTTACAGACAATAAGCTTTGTCCAATCTGTGCCAACCCGAAACGCGACAGAAGTATGATTATGGTTGTCGAAAATACGCGTGATTTGGCAGCCTACGAAAAGACCGGCAAATATAAAGGAATATATCATGTGTTACATGGTGCCATTTCACCGATGCTCGGAGTAGGACCTTCCGACATCAAGTTGAAAGAACTTATGACCAGACTGCAGTCAGATGAGGTGGAAGAGGTAATCATTGCTACCAATTCCAGTCTGGAAGGGGAAACGACGGCGATGTACATAAGCAAGCTTATCAAGCCGACGGGCATTAAAGTGACAAGAATTGCCAGCGGGGTTCCGGTCGGCGGAGACCTTGAATACATCGATGAGGTGACACTTCTGCGAGCGCTGGAAGGAAGAACGCAGCTATAATTATGGGTGATATGAGGTGGATTCACATAAACAGGAGGATTATATGATTACAGAAAAGAAATTCGGAAGAACACTGGATAAGGAAGATATCATTCTTTATTCTTTGACAAATGCAAACGGAGTACAGGCGGATGTTATGAATTACGGAGCGATTCTTGTAAATCTTTTTGTTCCGAACAAGGCAGGCGAAGTGGCAGATGTAGTTCTCGGATATGATCAGGCAAAGGATTATTTTGTAAATGGAAGTTGTTTTGGAGCAACTATGGGACCGGTAGCAAACAGAACGGAAAAGGGCTGTTTTGAGATTGACGGTACGATTTACAATCTCGTTATCAATGATAACGATAACAATCTTCACAGTGATGGGAATGCAGGTCTTCACAAAGTTCTTTGGACAGCAGAGAAAAACGAAGCAGAAAATGCGGTCGTATTTACACGAAAAAGCAAAGATGGTGAACTCGGATTTCCGGGGAACCGTGAGTTTAAGGTAACTTATAAGTTAACCGAGGACAATGCACTTGAGATTCATTATGGTGCGTCAACAGACAAGAAGACTCTTGTCAATATGACAAACCACACATATTTTAATCTCAAGGGACATGACTGCGAAAAAACGGTCGAAGATGTAAAAGTATGGGTGAAGGCTTCTCATTATACTAAGGTACGTATGGGAGCAATTCCGACGGGTGAGATTGCATCGGTAGAAGGAACACCGTTTGACTTTACACAGATGAAGGTTATTTCAAAGGATATCTCTGCTGATAATGTACAGCTTGCGCTTGTAAAGGGATACGACCATAACCTTGTAATTGACGATTATGAGGAAGGAAAGCTTCAGAAAATTGCAGAGGTTGTGGATGATGAAGCAGGAAGAGCGATGGAGGTTTACACGGATCTTCCGGGTGTTCAGCTTTATACAGGTAACAACATGGTTCCGGAGTACGGTAAAGCAGGTGCTTATTATCCGTGCAGAGGAGGTCTTTGTTTGGAAACGCAGTTCTTCCCGAACAGCGCACGTCAGGAAGGATTTATCAAACCGGTAGTTACTCCGGACAAACCTTTTACATCTGTAACAATTTATAAGTTTGTCTAAGCTTACGAACAGGCATCAAAGGTTGGAGCGAAATGGAGAAAAAAGATATATTAAAGAAGACAACAGCCATGAATTTGTGGCTTCGGATTATGATAGGTGGTTTTTTGGTGTATCAGGCGTATTCCATCGGGATAGGACTGAAAAATACAACAGGGAATGACACGCTTATTTTAGGGGCTGCGGTAGTGCTTTTTGCATTGGCGGGCGGCGTCATCGTAGTCTGGTCGGTATATCGTCTGATAAAGAGGGACTATTATGACCCGATTTTAGATGATGATTCAGATGATGATTCCGAACAAGATTCTGAGTAGGACAGTTTTTTATCGCAAAAACTTTTCTTTTTCAAGAGAAAAGAGAGGGGCAAAACAACATATGCTGACTGAAAAAGGCGAGAAATATTTTCTCGTCTTTTTTTGTGCGGATTCATGTCACAAAAAAACGTGTTACGAATTTGCTTTTTCGCTAAAAAGTGCAATTCCTTCTGTGTTATATGTAATAAAAAACAGAAAGAGGGTACGAACAATGATAGAAGTAGTGAAGGAAGGAAAAGCTCCGAAAAACATCCGTCAGATAGGACAAGTCTCCGGTAATCAAAAGGTGTATCTTGAAGACTATGTAATTACATATTTGAAACAGATTCCTGCGTCGGACGAATCCATGCGAGTGATTATTTTGTACGGAAAAAAAGAAATGATGGGGGATGAGCTTTGCTGGTTTGTCAACGGGGCTGTCGGTGCGGAAAAAGATTTCTTTATGGAAAAGACGGTAATTGACCAGGAATCATGGCAGCGCGTAAACGAGATGGCAGGGCGTTTTTTTCCAGAGCTGACGGTACTCGGATGGGCAATTGTCGGAAGTGAATCGACAAAGGAAATTGAAGAGCAGATTCTGCGCACACAGAAACAGTTTTTCCGACCGGATCAGAAGCTGTATTTTGAATATAATACGGAAGAAAAAGAAGAATATATTTATTTATATGAAAAAGGAAAAATGCGCCAGCAGAGCGGTTACTACATATATTATGAAAGAAATGAGTGCATGCAGAATTATATGGTTTCCCTGCGGGCAGCGGAACGACATCCGGAGGAATTTGAGGCGGACAGGGCTACGCACCAGTTCCGGGAGGTGGTCAGCGAAAAAAAACAGGAAATACATCGCAGGCGTTCGGCGACACTGATGACATGCGTCAGTCTTGTGCTTATGATGGTAATTATGGTGATTGGTGTTACCATGCTCAACAACTATGAAAAGATGCAGAATATGGAACAGGTTCTGTATCAGATTTCCGGTAAGATAGAACAAAGTACCGACGCAGAAGAAGCGGCCAAGATGGAAGAAGTGCAGGGGGCGGATGATGTTGTCGCGGAAAACGTGCAGGAGGTCGAGCAATTGGTACAGGAAGTGGACGAGCCGGCCCCGTCTGTCAGCCGTGAGGAACTTGCTCAGAGCGGGGAAACAACTTCGGAGAATATGACAGAGGAAACAGAGGAGGAGAGTCCGCAGGATGAACCTTTGCAAGATGAATCTTTGCAAGATGAGCCTATGCAGGAGATTTCCGACGAACAGATAGAAGATGCATCAGCGCCTTTGGCGCCGGAGCAGACAACGTATGTGATTCAAAAAGGGGACACACTTGCCCAAATATGCTTGAAATATTACGGGAACCTTTCTAATATGGATAAAATATGTGAGATGAACGCGATTGAAAACAAAGATAATATATTCTATGGACAAAAAATTCTCCTTCCATAGGAAAATGTGTTATACTAAACTGTATCGATAAAGTAACGAATGAAAGCACAGGTGTTAAAATGCTCAAAGATTGGTTTGGCAAGACAGGATATAAGGATAGGATTTTTAAACATAAATTACAGGTTATGTATCGTACGGTGCTTATAATTGCGCTGGTTGTTGTGGCGATTGTAATATTGAAGGTGCAGGCTGACAATCGTGTGTATACCAAGTACGAGATCGTGAGGGAGATGAAACGTTTCGGGACTGAAAACAGCACATTTCGGAATTATGACGGAAATATACTTGTACATAGTAAAGACGGTATTGCTGCCTATGATGAGAACGGAGGACAGATGTGGAATCAGTCCTATGAGATGCAGGCGCCATTGGTAAAAAATAATGGGTCCTATGTTGCAGTCGGGGATTATAAAGGCACGACTCTTTATATAATAGGAAAGAAAGGAACTACAGCGGAAGTTGAGACGAATCTCCCGATCCTTTCTTTGGATGTATCGGCGCAGGGAGTCGCCGCGGTACTGCTTCAGGATAACGATGTGACATGGCTGCGTTTGTATTCTGAGAAGGGAGAGCTTATTTCCGAAGTGAAGACGAGCATGCGCAACAATGGTTATCCGGTAGCTTTTGCAATTTCGCCGGACAACATCAAACTGGGTGTTTCTTATGTGAAGGCAGAGGCGGGAAAAATTAATACGAGTCTGGCATTTTATAATTTTGGCGGTGTCGGACAGAATGCGACAGACAATTTGGTGAGCGGTTATGAATATGATGGACAAATTTTTCCTTTGATTACGTATCTGAACGAGACGGACGCGGTTGCGGTAGGTGATGAACGACTTCTGTTATTAAAGGGAAAGCAGAAACCGACGCTTGAAAAAGAAATTGCCTTTGAGCAGGAACTTCAGGGAATATACAAATGTGAAACGGGATTTGCACTTGTTTACCGTGACCTGGATGGGGAAGGTCAATATAATATCCATATATATAATGCGGAGGGCGAAGAAGAGCTGAAGCACAAGGTGGATTTTGAATTTTCGGATATTATTCTGGATGATAAAAAAGCGATTATATATAATGAAGCGAAAGTACTTGTTTTAGGATTAAATGGTGTCGAAAAGTACAACAGTGATTTAGGAGGAAACATTCAGGCTTTGATTCCGACGGATTCATCTACGGAAATCCTCGCAGTTTTTCCGGATGGTATCAGGCTGATGAAACTGAGATAAATGAATGTAGAACATGTAGTAGGAATTCTTCTGATTGCCATATGCGCAATCAGGGGATTCAAAAAAGGATTTGTAAATACACTGGGAACAATTTTGGCGAGTCTACTGGCGATTGTGTTTGTTTATCTGCTTAATACATGGGCGCTGGAATCTTTGCTTTTGACACTTCTTGCGGACCATATGTTGGTTGTTGTGAGAATTGTCCTTTGTGTAGTTTTGTACATTGCACTTTTCTTTTTGTTGAAAGCGATGATTCTTTCTCTGAGGGTTCTCGCAAAACTACCGATTGTCCGCGGACTTAATAAGCTGCTTGGCTTTATTGTCGGAGCAGCTTATGGTATTCTCTTAGTTGGTATTATTTTTGCTTTTTTTGTTTAAAGATTATTGACAAAGAAAAATGGCAATGATATGATAAAAACCCACCGCAAAAAAGCGAGTGACAGAAGGAAAAGAAAAACTTCTGAAAAAAGTGTTGACAGAGCAAAAGACGCATGCTATTATAACAGAGTTGCGTCGAGCGATGCAACGAGAGAACCTTGACAAATAAACAGCAATGCAACCCTGAAAATTCTAAGAAGAATTGTTCAGAGAA
>SVFI01000019.1 GCA_015056905.1 Lachnospiraceae bacterium | reverse complement strand
ACGGAGAAAAGATGGTTGTGGTTAGCCATCTTTTTTCTTTTTTTAGGGTAAAATTTTAGGGAACGGCGTGGCTCATGTGAACCACACCGTTCCCTTGTTATAGGCTATCTATTTCCCGACAGCCCCAGCTTAAATATCTTCAGGCGCAGATTAATCCGCACTTTTTGTTTAATACACTGAATGCGGGAGCGCAGCTTGCCATGATGGAAAGTGCAGACAGAACTTATGACTATATACAGAACATGGCGGCGTTTTTTCGGTATAACATAAAGAAGGATAACGATGTCGTTTCGCTGGCGGATGAAATTCGTCTCGTGGACAATTACATTTATATTTTAAACGTGAGATTTTCCGGAGATATCCATTTTTCCAAAGAGGTGGACGAGGAACTGCTCCGTGTGAAAGTTCCGAGTATGATTTTACAGCCGATTGTGGAAAACAGCGTCAATTACGGAATTCGTGACATTGATTGGGAAGGTCGGATTACGTTATCAGTTTATCGGGAAGATGACCGCGTCTGCATCTGTATCAGCGACAACGGCGCCGGTATGGAACAGGAGCGTGTGGATGAGATTATGGGAGGACAGCTTCAGTCGACGGGAATCGGAACGGATTCCAACGGTGTCGGACTCAATAATGTGATGGAGCGCCTGCATCTGTTTTTTGAGGGTAAGGATAAATTTGAGATTGTGAGTGAAGGAAAAGGGAAAGGCACAAGGGTATATATCATTGTGCCTTGCGAGGAAGCATAATTCCGGAAAGGATGAGCTATGTATAAAATCATGCTTGCAGATGATGAAGGGATCGTAATTGATTCGCTTCAGTTTATATTAAAAAAAGAGTTCGGGGATGACTGTGTCATTGAATCGGCCAAAACAGGGCGGAGTGTCATAGAGCTTGCGGAAAGATTTCGTCCGGATATCGCAATTATGGATATACAAATGCCCGGTATCAACGGGATTGAGGCGATGAGGGAAATTCGTGCAACAAATGCTTCCACGATTTTTATTATCATGTCTGCATATGATAAGTTCGATTACGCTAAGGAAGCGATTAACCTCGGTGTTCTGGAGTATTTAAATAAACCGATGGATCGTGTCAAAATCATCGAGGTCGTCCGCCGTGCGATGCGCCGGATTGACAGGGAGCGTGACAAACGAAGTCAAGATCTTATCATTCGTGAAAAAATGGAGACGGTCATTCCGATTATCGAAAACGGACTTGTGCAAAATCTTCTGTTTCAAGAGTTTTTTGAGGAAGATATTGATAACTTTAAAAAATTGCTCGGGATTGAGGCGGATCACGGATATATGATGGCGCTTGTTTTCGGAGAGAGTCAGGAAGGAAACCATATGACCAACGCAGTGGGGACGAGTGTGCGGCTTCAGAATCATGCACGCGAGGTGCGTGAGGTGGTCAAAAGTTATTTTCCGGGCGTGGTCGGTTCTGTTATGGCAAATAAGATTGCGGTTTTTGTGCCGACGGAAAATGATAAATTTGAATATAATGAAAGAATTGAATTGATTGAGAAGGCGAGAGTCATGGTGCGCAAACTCCGCCAGCATTTTGATGTGGCATTCCGTGCAGGCTTTGGTTCGATAACCAATTTGAGTAATGCGATGGAGTCGTACAATGAGGCACTTGATTCCCTTACTGCAACGACAGGTACGGTTGCGCATGTTGATGATTTACCGATTGGCTGCGGATATGAAGAAAATTATCCTGCCGAGACAGAGAAGAGCATGTTTGATAAGTTGGAAAAGGGTGACTTGAACGGAATGCTCGCATCTGCCAATCAGTTTTTTGACTGGATGGTGGAGAATTACGCCGACTGTCCGACGGATATTAAACTTAAGGCTTTGGAATTTGTTCTTTGGGGAGAACATATTGCTTATTCTAACACCGGAAGAGTATATCAATTCCGTTCGCGTAAAGAATATCTTCCGGATATACTTTCCTATGATAACTATGAGCAGCTCCGCAAATGGTTTACGGATAAATTGTCTGTCTCCTGCAGAAACATTATTATGCGCAAAGAGGAACAGTCAAGCAGCGTCATTGACAAAGCGAAGGATTATATCAGTGCGCGCTATAATAAAGATATTTCACTGGATGATGTGTCGCGTGAAGTGGATATCAGTCCGTACTATTTCAGTAAGATTTTCAAGGAAGAAACAGGAGAAAACTTTATTGAGTATGTAACCAATATCCGTATTTCAAAGGCGAAAGAACTTCTGCAGAGTTCCGATTTGAGTATCAAAGAAATCTGTGGGGAAGTCGGATATGCAGATCCGAACTATTTCAGCCGTACGTTCAAGAAGAATGTCGGCGTGACGCCTACGGAATATAAGGAGGGCAAGGTATGAAAAAACGATTTCGAATGCTCGCGGCTTTGATTTGCAGCATTTGTCTTTGGGTAACGCTGTGTGGTTGCTCCGTGGCGGAGGAAATTGTGCAGGAGGAGACACAGCCGTCGGAGGAGCCTATTCAAATTGGAATGAGTTTTGATTCCTTTGTGATTGAACGCTGGCAGAAGGACCGGGATGTCTTTGTTTCAGAGGCAAAGGCAAGTGGTGCGGAAGTGAATGTACAGAATGCCAACGGCGATTTGTCGGAACAGATTTCGCAGATACAATATCTGATTGATAAAAAGGTGGATGTGATTGTCATTGTCGCAGTTGACTGTGACGGGCTTTCGGGTGTGGTAGCGAAGGCAAAACAGGCGGGGATTAAAGTGATTGCATATGACCGTTTGATTAGCAATGCAGACGTTGATTTGCATATATCCTTTGATAATGAAAAAGTCGGGATTTTGATGGGGGAGGCGCTGGTAGAAAGTGGACTTCCAAGGAAGAAGGTTCTTATGCTTACGGGTCCTGTGGCAGACAGCAATGTGGCAATGATTGAGACGGGATTCCGAAGTGTCATGGATGAAAACGAAATCGAAATACACGTACATTAGCTAGCCAGGTTGTTAAGATGGTTGGACAGATTCTTGCAGGTGAAGAAGTTGAAGTTAACGATACAGCAACATATGACAACGGTACAGGAGTTATCCCTTCATACCTTTGCGAGCCTGTGTTTGCAGACGTAAACAACTACAAAGAACTGTTAATCGATTCTGGATACTACAAAGAAGAAGACTTACAGTAATTTGAATTATTGAAAAGTTTATTGGCAGGCGGGATGAATGTCCCGCCTGTTATATGATAAAAGAAATTGATTAGATATTGGGAGGGATACAATTGGCGAAAATATTACTTGAAATGAAAAATATCACCAAAACATTCCCTGGAGTTAAAGCATTGGATAACGTTAACTTACAAGTTGAAGAAGGCGAGATCCATGCTCTTGTAGGTGAAAATGGTGCCGGCAAATCCACGCTAATGAATGTACTTAGTGGTGTGTATCCGTACGGAAGCTACGAAGGTGACATCATATATGACGGAGAAGTGTGTAAATTTGCCAAGATTAAAGACAGTGAAGAAAAGGGAATTGTTATCATCCATCAGGAGTTAGCACTGATTCCTTACATGACCATCGGCGAAAATATGTTCCTCGGAAATGAGAGAGGAAAGAAATTCGCGATCAACTGGAATGAAACTTACGGTGAGGCTGAGAAATATTTAAAGACGGTCGGACTGAAAGAATCTTCCAGAACATTGATTAAAGATATCGGTACAGGAAAGCAGCAGCTTGTTGAAATTGCAAAAGCGCTTGCAAAAAAAGCGAAGCTACTTATTTTGGATGAACCGACCGCTTCTTTGAACGAGACAGATTCCAAAGCACTTTTGGATTTGATGCTTCAGTTCAAAAAAGAGGGTATGACATCCATTATTATTTCTCATAAGTTAAATGAGATCTCATATGTAGCAGACAAGATTACGGTCATCCGTGACGGTTCTACAATTGAGACGTTGGATAAGAAAACAGATGATTTCTCGGAAGGACGTATCATCAAAGGAATGGTTGGACGTGAACTTACCGACCGTTTCCCGAAACGTACCGAAAAGAAAATCGGCGATATCAATCTCGAGGTAGAAGGCTGGAACGTATATCATCCGCTCTATCCGGAACGGAAAGTGGTTGACAATGTCAGCATGAATGTCCGCAAAGGTGAGGTTGTAGGTATCGCAGGACTCATGGGTGCAGGGCGTACAGAACTTGCGATGAGTATTTTTGGTAAGAGTTATGGTACGGATATTTCCGGAACATTAAAAATAAATGGAGAGCAGGTACAGCTGAAAAATATCAAAGATGCAATTGCCCATAAAATTGCATATGTAACAGAAGATAGAAAAGGCAACGGACTGATTCTTTCCAACCCAATTAAAATTAATACAACTTTGGCGAATCTTGGTGCGGTTTCTAAAAACGGTGTGATTGACCAGGATAAAGAATACGCAGTAGCTGTAGATTACAAAGAAAAGCTGAATACAAAATGTCCGTCTGTGGAGCAGAATGTAGGTAACTTGAGTGGTGGTAACCAGCAGAAGGTTCTCCTTGCTAAATGGATGTTTACGGATCCGGACGTACTTATTTTGGATGAGCCGACAAGAGGTATCGACGTAGGTGCCAAATACGAAATTTATTGTATCATCAATAAATTGGTAGCAGAAGGTAAATCGGTTATCATGATTTCTTCCGAACTTCCGGAAGTTCTTGGTATGTGTGACAGAATCTATATCATGAACGAAGGAAAGATGGTCGGAGAGCTTGCAGCAGAAGAAGCGTCTCAGGAAGTTATCATGTCACATATTATTAAATCATCAAATAAAGGAGAGTAAACAATGGATAAAGCGAAATTAATGAGTGGTGTTAAAAAATATACAATGATCATTGTGTTAGTTTTAGTTACATTGTTCTTTACTTGGCAAACAGGTGGAAAAATCCTTCTTCCACAGAACATTAGTAACTTAATTTCACAGAACGCATATGTGTTCGTACTTGCTTCCGGTATGTTACTTTGTATCTTAACCGGTGGTAACATTGACCTTTCGGTAGGATCGGTTGTTTGTTTCGTCGGAGCAGTCGGAGCAACGTTGATGGAAGCAAAAGGATGGAATCCGATTGCAGCTACGATTATGATGCTTGTGGTAGGTCTTGCTATCGGAGCATGGCAGGCATTTTGGATTGCTTATGTACATGTACCGCCGTTTATCACAACATTGGCAGGTATGTTGGTATTCCGTGGATTATCAAACGTAGTTTTGGATGGTCTTACCGTATCCCTTTCTAACGAAGCATTCATTAAAGTGTTCGGTGGTGGTGCGAACTGCTATATTCCGGACTTCCTCGGCGGAAACGGATTTAACATTACATGTATGATTGCAGGTGTAGTTGCTTGTGCAATCTATGTAATCATTGAAATCAAAGGTCGTATGAACAAAGCGAAAAAAGGATATGAGATGGAACCGCTTGCTTCCATGATTATCAAGACAGTTGTTATTTGTGCGGTAGTGCTCGTGCTTTCTTTCCTTCTTGCACAGTACAAAGGTATCCCGACTTCTCTTGTATGGGTACTTGTAGTTGTTCTTGTATACGGATATGTAACAAGTAAAACAACCACAGGACGTTATTTCTACGCAGTCGGCGGTAACGAAAAAGCAACCAAACTTTCCGGTATTAACACAAAGAAAGTTTACTTTATTGCATATACAAACATGGGATTCCTTGCAGCGCTTGCAGGTATGCTTACCATCGCGCGTCAGACAAGTGCGAACCCGACACAGGGAACGAACTACGAAATGGATGCAATCAGTTCTTGTTTTGTAGGTGGTGCCTCTGCTTACGGTGGAGTTGGTACGATTCCTGGCGTTATCGTAGGTGCGGTTCTTATGGGTATCATCAACCAGGGTATGTCTATCATGGGTGTGGATGCCAACTACCAGAAGGTGGTAAAAGGTCTTGTGCTTTTAGCAGCAGTTATCTTTGATATCGTAACAAAGAAAAACGATAAATAATAAGGACGCAGTCCTACTTATATCTAATCAAAAAAAGGACCTCGGGCAAATGCCTGAGGTCCTTTTAAGGTGAAAGAATAACACTGCAGAAGTAGTCGCTAAAGCTTCTGCAAATGATAAACCCATATACATGTTCCTATCATAGCATTGTTTTAAAAAAAAACCTAGAGTGATAGTGCCCACACTTTTTTGCGGATTCTATCAATAATAAACAAAAAAATTGCCAAAACCAGGCTTTCGAAGTATAATCATCCTAGTTATGTTGTTTGCAAAGGGAAGGAAAAAGAATGATATTTAATTCGGTCAGCTATCTGCTGTTTTTTCCAATTGTAGTGCTTCTTTATTTTGCACTTCCATATAAGATGCGCAATGTATGGCTCCTTGTGGTCAGTTACTATTTTTATATGAACTGGAACGCAAAGTATGCCATTCTTTTAGCGGGTTCCACGCTGGTTACATTTGTATGCAGTCTGCTTGTGTCTCATTTTCGGGAGAGAGGAAAAACATCTCTTGCAAAATGGTCGCTTGCGGGAAGTTTTATAATCAATCTTGTCATATTGTTTGCGTTTAAATACAGCGGATTTTTTGCGGAGAATATAAACCGCCTGATGGAGGTAATCGGCCAAGGGGCGCGGATTTCGGCGTTTGATGTTGTTTTGCCGGTGGGTATTTCGTTTTATATTTTTCAGGCTTTGAGCTATACGATGGATGTTTACCGGGGGGAGATTAAGGCGACCAAAAATCTTCTCCGTTATGCGCTCTTTGTATCATTCTTTCCTCAGCTTGTGGCAGGACCGATTGAGCGCTCCAAAAATCTTCTGGCGCAGTTTGAGGAGAAACATTCTTTTGATGTAGACCGTATCCGCAGCGGGCTTCTTACGATGCTCTGGGGACTTTTTATGAAAATTGTGATTGCGGATAATTTGTCCGGGATTGTCACACAGGTATATGATAATTATTTGGAATATACCGGTGTGGAAATATTGCTTGCGACCGCACTTTTTGCATTTCAGATATACTGTGATTTCGGAGGTTATTCTGCCATCGCCATCGGTAGTGCGAGGGTGCTGGGTTTTCGGCTTATGGAGAATTTCAACTGTCCGTATCTGGCGATATCCGTCAACGACTTTTGGAAACGTTGGCATATTTCGCTGACGAGTTGGTTCCGGGACTATCTGTACATTCCTCTCGGGGGAAACCGGAAAGGAAAGGTTCGTAAATACGTAAATATCATGATTATTTTCCTTGTGAGCGGTCTGTGGCACGGGGCAAATTGGACATACGTAGTCTGGGGCGGACTCAATGGACTTTATCTCGTGCTTGAGCAGGTGGGTGAACCTCTGCGTCGCCGTATGCGAGACATATTCCGTGTGGATGTTACGCGTTTTTCTTATCGATTTTTTGCAGGATTATGGACGTTTGCACTCGTTGATTTTTCGTGGATGTTTTTCCGCGCGGAAAGTTTTTCTCAGGTGTTTGGAATGCTGCGGCAGATAAAGGCGAATTTCGGATTTTCGAGAATGTTTGGCTATGCCGTGGAAAGCTGGGGGCTTGATGTAACTTCTCTGACGGCACTTGCCGTTGCATTTGCGCTGCTTTTCTTTGTTGATGTTTGCAGATACAAAGGGATGGATTTAAACCGGAAAATACTCACGCAGGGGGCACCGATGCGCTATGTTGTGTACGCAACCTTGCTTTTGATGATTATGTTTTTCGGAATTTACGGATATGAATACGCACAGACAGCATTTATCTATTTCCAGTTTTAAGGAAAGGTTATCATGAAAAAGAAAATTGCTTTTTTTATAAAGTTAATAGTGCTTGCGGCGTTGCTTTTTGTGTTTTGCTTTGTGGTCGTGATGCCCCAGTATGAGGGGAATTATCAGGCGTCCATGCTTGATAAGGTGGAGCGGCTTAAGAGCACGGAAGGGCCGAAAATTGTTCTAATCGGGAATTCAAACCTTGCGTTCGGTATTGACAGTGCCATGATTGAGGAATCGTTCGGAATGCCTGTCGTCAATATGGGACTGCATGGCGGAGTCGGAAATGCATTTAATGAGCAGGCAGCGAAATACAATGTAGATGAAGGAGATATTTATATCGTATCGCACACGAACTATGATGATGCAGATATAATTAAAAATCCGATGCTTGCATGGATTACGATTGAAAATCACAAGGAGCTTTATCCGCTGATCCGCGCGAAAGATTGGCCGGATATGGTAATGGCGTATCCGACGTATCTCAAAAAATGCTTGACGTTTTGGCGGACTGAGACAGGGAACGGCGAGACGAATGACACATACCGGCGCAGTGCATTCAATGAATACGGGGATATTTACTATCCGAGACCGGAGACGGCGGGAGGGATAGATTTTTCGGCTGTGACCATCAATCATATCAATGAGACTACAGCACAGAGGCTGAATGAACTCAATGCATATCTGGCGGAGCGCGGGGCGACCATGCTTGTGGCAGCGTATCCGGTTGCGGTGTATGAAAAGACGCCTTCTGCCCGGCAGTATTATGAAATGGGACGGGAGATGTCGGAGGCACTTGATTGCCCGGTAATTTCAGATTTCAGGGATTACATGTTAGATAAAGCTTACTTTTTTGATGCACATACGCATCTGACGGATGAAGGAACCCGCCTTCGGACGGAGCAACTCATCCGTGATATACAAGATTACATGGACGGTAAGAAGAAGTATTAAGGAGGATATCATATGCTTTCACCAAAGTACAAAGAAATGTTAGGAATGAAATCGGTCATTCGTGAAATGAGTGCCAAGGCACATAAAATCGGAGAGGAGATCGGGTTTGAAAATGTGTTTGATTACAGCTTGGGCAATCCGAGTGTACCGGCACCGGAGCGTGTGAATGAAGTCATCAAAAAGATTCTGGATGAATCGGAACCGCTCTCGCTTCATGGTTACAGCGAGGGACATGGTATTCTTGCAGTGCGCGAGAAAATTGCCGGTTACCTGAAGGAAACTTACGGCCTTCCGTATAATTACAATCACGTTTTCATGGCGTCGGGTGCAGCAGGTGCACTTGCGCATGCATTCCGTGCCGTTGTTTGTCCGGGCGAGGAAATCATTACATTTGCACCGTTCTTTCCGGAATACAGACCTTATGTGGAGACAACGGGAGCTGTGCTGAAGGTTATCCCGGCGGATACCACATCGTTCCAGATTAACTTTGAAGCGTTTGAAAAAGAGTTGAATGAAAAGACAGCTGCCATTTTGATTAATACGCCGAATAACCCTTCAGGTATTGTATATTCGACGGAAACGATTCAGAAATTGGCGGACATTTTAAAGAAAGCTCAGGAGACATACGGACATGATATTTACATCATCTCCGATGAGCCATATAGAGAAATCGTATTTGAAGGTGTGGATGCACCTTGTATCTCCAAATTCTATGACAACACGATTATGTGCTATTCCTACAGCAAATCTCTCTCGTTCCCGGGAGAGCGTATCGGTTACGTGGCAGTCAACCCTGCCTGCAAAGATGCGGAGATCATCATCCATATGTGCGTACAGATTTCCAGAGGAATCGGACACAACTGTCCGGCATCGCTCATTCAGCTGACCGTGGCAGAGCTCCTTGGTGAGACATCCGATTTAAAGGTGTATGAGACAAATGCAAATATTTTATATGATGAGCTGACAAGACTTGGTTTTTCTATCGTGAAACCGGGCGGAACATTTTATATGTTCCCGAAATCACCGATTGCGGATGCAAATGAGTTTTGTAATACAGCACTTGAAAAATACAATCTTGTGCTTGTGCCGGGTGACAGTTTCGGATGTCCGGGATTTTTCCGTATCTCTTACTGCGTAGAAACAGAGAAAGTAAAACGTTCCCTTGCGGCATTTGCGCTTCTTGCGGAGGAATACGGTTTGACGAAATAACATATTTATAGGAAAGAAGTGATATTGTGTATAAGGCAGGACTTATTTTGGAAGGCGGAGGTATGAAGGGGATTTATACCGCGGGAGTCCTTGATTATTTCTTAGAAAAAGAAGTAGAGTTTGAAAGCATATACGGTGTATCCATGGGTTCTTGTGTGATGTGCAGTTTTGTTTCAAAACAGCACGGAAGAGGATTCCGAACGGTGGCAGACAATCTCGGTGATAAAAATTATTGTGGGTTTTACAGCCTGCTTACGACGGGCGATATTTTCAATGCGGATATGTGTTATAACCGTATTCCGAATGAACTTGACCCGTACGATTATGATACGGCACATGCGTACAAAGGGAACGCATATGCAGTCATCACCGATGTGGAGACGGGACAGCCTGTCTACTATGAGATGAAAGATTACCGCAAGGACATTGCGGCAATTCAGGCATCATCTTCAATGCCTCTGGTCTCACGCATGGTGGAGATTGACGGCAGGAAATATCTGGATGGCGGAATTTCGGATTGTATTCCGATTATGAAATCGTTAAAGGACGGTAACCGAAAGAATATTGTTATCATGACAAAAGAGGAGGGATACCGCAGAGAACCGTTTTCGATGTTGGGACTCTCCAAAGTCAGATACCACAAGTTTCCGCATCTGATTCATGACCTTGCAATTCGTCATACGCGTTACAACCGTACGCTTGATTTTCTTGAGAAAGAGCAGGCACGGGGCAACGTGTTTGTCATCCGTCCGAAGACGCCGTCCAAAGTAGGGCGTCTTGAAAAGAGCCGCGAGAGACTGGAAGAACTTTATCAGCAGGGATATGAAGATGCGAAGGCATGTTTTGATGAGATGATTGCATATCTTGAAAAGTAAGCTAAGGGTAATTGCGAAAGGACTATTATAATGTTAGAAATTTTAAAAGCAATCCTGTTCGGTATTGTGGAAGGAATCACGGAGTGGCTTCCGATCAGCAGTACCGGTCATATGATTATTTTGGATGAATTTATCAAATTAAATGTCAGGGAAGATTTCTGGAGTCTGTTTCTTGTTGTGATTCAGCTTGGCGCAATCCTGGCGGTTGTCATATTATATTGGAACAATATTTTTCCTGTCAATTTGACCAAAAAAGGCGAACCGTTCTGGAAAAAGGACATTCTGCTTCTCTGGGTTAAGATACTGATTGCATGCGTTCCGGCTGCGGTGGTCGGTCTTTTGTTTGATGACCTGCTCGACAAATATTTGTACAATTTTCCGTGTGTGGCAACGGCGCTGATTGTGTTCGGTATTTTGTTTATTGTAATTGAGACAAAGAAAAAAGGGCAGGCGGCAGCAGTGAACAGTGTGGCGGAGCTTAGCTATAAAACTGTACTTTTCATCGGAGTATTCCAGCTGATTGCTGCGATTTTTCCGGGCACATCACGCTCGGGGGCGACGATTGTCGGGGCACTTTTGCTCTCTGTATCGCGTGTTGTGGCGGCGGAATTTACATTTTATCTTGCGATTCCGGTTATGTGCGGAGCAAGTCTTTTGAAGCTTATGAAGTTTATGATGGAGGGGCTGGCATTTACTTCTGCGGAGATTATCATACTTGTAACAGGATGTATTTCTGCCTTCATTGTGTCGGTTTTGGTCATAAAACTGCTCATGAGTTACATCAAAAAGCACGATTTTATCCCATTCGGTGTTTATAGAATCGTTCTCGGTGCAGTATTATTGATATATTTTTTCGTAAAACTTTGATTTTTTTGTACAAAACAGAGAAAACGCAGTATTTGCAAGGGTTTTGGGTGAAAAAATTTGACACTTTGCAAAAAGTGAGTTATAGTTAACGCGTAAAAAATAAACGAAAACGCATCAAACACATTTATGATAATTGTTTGAATAACAGTGTGGAAGGAGTAATCACAATGGCAGACGTTAAGAAAGCAGCAGCAACAGCTAAGCCGGTTGCAAAAGCAGTAGCAGCTACAAAAGCAGCTGAAGTAAAAGAAGTAAAAGCAGAAGTGAAGAAAGAAACAGCAAAAAAAGAAACAGCTAAGAAAGCACCTGCAAAGAAAGCAGCTCCAGCTAAAAAAGCTGAGCCGGCGAAAAAAGAAACAGTAAAGAAAGAAACAGCTAAGAAAGCACCTGCAAAGAAAGCTACAACAGCTAAGAAGGCACCTGCAAAGAAAGCTGAAGTAAAAGCAAGCGTTAGCTTACAGTTCGACGGCAAAGAATATAAAACAGAAGATTTCGTAAAAATTGCGAAAGATGTATGGCAGTATGACCTTGGTAAGAAAGTGGCTGATTTCAAAGCAGTTGAGTTATATGTAAAACCGGAAGAGAGCGCAGTTTACTACGTAATCAACGGAGAAGTAACAGGAAGCTTTGCTATCTAATTAAGTTACGATACATAAGATTAAAAAATTCAGAGTCGACGCACAATTGTGTGGTCGGCTCTCTTTTTATATTTTTTTTAGAATTCTTTTCCGGCAATTCTGTTGACAATGGAAAGGTCGGGTGTTATAACTATGATAGTAAATGTTAGCACTCGAATTAAATGAGTGCTAACAAGTGAAGAAAGGGGTGATACGGTGGAAATCGATGCAAGAAAAATGAAGATTCTGCAGGCAATTGTGCGCAATTACCTTGAGACAGGCGAACCGGTTGGAAGCCGTACCATTTCAAAGTATACGGATTTAAATCTCAGTTCTGCGACGATTCGGAATGAAATGGCAGATTTGGAAGAACTCGGATATATTCTTCAGCCGCACACGTCGGCGGGGCGAATCCCTTCCGATAAAGGATATCGGCTATATGTTGATACGATGATGGCAGAGAAGGAAAAAGAAGTTAACGAGATGAAAGAGCTTCTTCTTGAAAAAGAGGAAAAAATGGACGCTATGCTAAAGCGTGTAGCTAAGGTTTTGGCTAATGACACGAATTATGCGGCGATGATTTCCGCACCGGCTGTGCAGGGGAATAAAGTAAAATTTATTCAGCTATCAAGAGTGGATAAGCATCAGTTGATTGCGGTTATTATGGTAGAAGGGAACATTATAAAAAACAATATTATTCATGTGGATGATTATCTGGATGATGAGACAATCCTAAAGTTGAATATTATGTTGAACAGTTCTCTTGGCGGACTTTCCATTTCGGAAATTAATCTTGCGATGATTGCACGATTAAAACAGCAGGCGGGTGTGCATGAGGACATTATCAGCAATGTGATTGATGCTGTGGCAGATGCAATTAAGGGCGAAGATGAGGAACTGGAGATTTATACTTCGGGAGCCAAAAATATTTTCCGCTATCCGGAGCTTGCAGATAACCAAAAAGCAAGTGAAATCATCGATGCATTTGAGGAAAAACAGATGTTGGGTTCTCTGGTGAAGGAGACGCTTACCAATTCGGAAAGCAGAGGAATACAGGTGTACATTGGCGAGGAGTCACCGGTTTCGACCATCAAAGATTGTAGTGTTGTTACAGCGACTTACGAGTTGGGAGAAGGTATGCGGGGAACTATTGGTATCATAGGACCAAAACGTATGGACTACGAAAAAGTAGTCGATTCTCTTAAAGGGCTGATGCATCAGCTGGATAATCTTTATGACAAAAATGAATAGCCGAAAGGAATGATAAAATGGCAGATAAAAAAGAAGATGCAGTAAAGCAGGCAATTAAGGATGCGCAGGAGGCTGCAGCGAAAGAAGACGAAAAAGAAACAGTAGAAGAAGTTGCAGAGGAAGTGACCGAGGCAACAGAAGAAGCGCAGGAGACTTCGGAGAAGGAAGAGGACGAGAAAGGGTCCAAAATTTTTGGAAAAGACAAAAAGAAAAAAGAGAAAGACAAGTCCAAAGAGAAGATTGAGGAGCTTGAGGACAAAGTAAAGCGCCAGCTTGCTGAGTTTGAGAACTTCCGCAACCGTACTGAGAAAGAAAAGGCTCAGATGTTTGACATGGGAGCCAAAAATGTACTCGAGAAAATCTTGCCGGTCGTTGATAACTTTGAGAGAGGATTGATGACGGTGCCAAGCGATGGAGAGAAAGCATTTGCGGACGGAATGCAGATGATTTATAAACAGATGATGACAGAGCTTGAATCGCTCGGCGTAAAACCGATTGAGGCGGTCGGAACGGAATTCAATCCGGACTTCCACAATGCGGTGATGCAGGTGGAGAGCGAGGAATACGAATCAGGCTTTGTGGCACAAGAGCTGATGAAAGGATATATGTACCGTGATACGGTACTTCGTCACAGCATGGTAGCGGTTGTGCAATAGTGGTTAGCAGTTGCTGACAAGAATAAAATGGAAACAATGAACATTCATATAATTAGGAGGAAAAAACATGAGTAAAATTATTGGTATTGACTTAGGTACAACAAACAGTTGTGTAGCTGTAATGGAAGGTGGTAAGCCTACAGTAATCGCAAATACAGAAGGAGCAAGAACAACACCGTCTGTAGTAGCATTCACAAAGAATGGCGAGAGACTTGTCGGTGAACCGGCAAAACGTCAGGCCGTAACAAATGCGGACAACACAATTGCATCCATCAAGAGAGATATGGGTACGGACAACGGACGTACTATCGATGGAAAGAAATATTCTCCGCAGCAGATTTCTGCTATGATTCTTCAGAAATTAAAAGCAGATGCAGAAAGCTATCTCGGCGAAAAAGTTTCTGAGGCGGTTATCACAGTTCCTGCGTATTTTAACGATGCACAGCGTCAGGCAACTAAGGATGCAGGTAAGATTGCAGGTCTTGAAGTAAAACGTATTATCAACGAGCCGACAGCAGCAGCACTTGCTTATGGTCTTGATAACGAAAAAGAACAGAAAATCATGGTATACGACTTAGGTGGAGGTACATTCGACGTTTCCATCATCGAAATCGGTGACGGTGTCATCGAAGTATTATCCACAAACGGTGATACACGTCTCGGTGGAGATGACTTTGACCAGAAAATCATCGATTGGATGATTGCAGAGTTTAAGGCAGCAAACGGTGTTGACTTATCAAACGATAAGATGGCGCTTCAAAGATTAAAAGAAGCAGCAGAAAAGGCAAAAAAAGAGTTGTCTTCTGCTACCACAACGAACATTAACCTTCCGTTCATCAGCATGAACGCAAGTGGACCTCTTCATTTTGACATGAACCTTACAAGAGCAAAATTCGACGAGCTTACACATGACCTTGTGGAAAGAACAGCAATTCCGGTTCAGAACGCATTAAAAGATGCAGGTCTTACAGCTTCCGAGATCGGAAAGGTGTTACTTGTAGGTGGTTCTACACGTATTCCGGCAGTTCAGGACAAAGTAAAACAGCTCACAGGACATGAGCCGAACAAATCCCTTAATCCGGATGAGTGTGTGGCACTCGGTGCTTCCGTTCAGGGTGGTAAGCTTGCAGGCGATGCAGGTGCAGGTGATATTCTTCTTCTTGACGTTACTCCGCTTTCTCTTTCTATCGAGACCATGGGTGGTGTAGCTACAAGACTGATTGAAAGAAATACAACAATTCCGACAAAGAAGAGCCAGATTTTCTCTACGGCAGCTGACAACCAGAGTGCAGTTGACATCAACGTAGTTCAGGGTGAAAGACAGTTCGCAAGAGACAACAAATCATTGGGTCAGTTCCGTCTTGACGGTATTGCTCCGGCTCCGCGCGGAATTCCGCAGATTGAAGTTACATTCGATATTGATGCAAACGGTATCGTAAATGTATCCGCAAAAGACCTTGGCACAGGTAAAGAGCAGCACATTACAATTACAGCAGGTTCTAATATGTCTGATGACGAAATCGATAAGGCTGTAAAAGAAGCTGCTGAGTATGAGGCACAGGATAAAGCCCGCAGAGAAGCGGTTGACGCAAGAAATGACGCAGATTCTTTCGCGTTCCAGACAGAGAAAGCGCTCGGCGAAGTGGGTGACAAATTATCCGACAGCGAGAAAGCTCCGGTAGAAGCAGACCTTGCAGACCTTAAGAGCTTCCTGGACGCAACAAAAGATCAGGAAATGACAGCAGACCAGGTAACAGAACTGAAAGCAAAGAAGGAAAAACTCACGAACTCTGCACAGGCACTTTTCACAAAGATGTATGAGCAGGCGCAGGGGGCAGCAGGACCGGATATGGGAGCAGGAATGGGTCCTGACATGGGCGCAGCCCAGAGCAGCAGCGAGCCGGAAGGCGACGTGGTGGACGGAGATTACAGAGAGGTTTAATAAATCGTTATGGCAGAGCAGAAACGAGACTATTATGAAGTCTTAGGCGTAGATAAAAATGCCGATGATGCGGCGATTAAAAAAGCATACAGAGCACTTGCCAAAAAGTATCATCCGGATATGAATCCGGGCGACCAGGAGGCGGAGAAAAAGTTTAAGGAAGCCTCCGAGGCGTACGCCATTTTAAGTGATCCGGAAAAGAAACGTCAGTATGACCAGTTTGGTCATGCTGCGTTTGAGCAAGGCGGCGGAGGTGGAGGCTTCGGCGGCTTTGACTTCAGCGGTGCAGATTTTACGGATATTTTCGGGGATCTCTTTGGAGATATGTTCGGCGGCGGAAGAAGCCGCCGTGCAAGCAATGGTCCGATGAAAGGAGCCAATGTCCGTACAAGTGTCCGTATTACTTTTGAAGAAGCGGTTTTCGGCGTTGAGAAAGAAATTGAGCTGACGCTCAAGGATAGCTGCCCGACATGTAAAGGAAGCGGTGCCAAGCCGGGTACGAGCAAGACGACGTGTACGAAGTGCGGCGGAAAAGGTCAGGTAGTATTTACCCAGCAGTCATTCTTCGGTACGGTCCGCAATGTGCAGACATGTCCGGATTGTGGCGGAAGCGGTCAGGTAATCAAAGAAAAATGTACGGACTGTCATGGAAGCGGTTATGTATCAAACCGCAAGAAGATTTTAGTGACGATTCCGGCCGGTATCGACCATGGACAGAGTATCCGTATTCCCGGAAAAGGAGAGCCGGGTGTTAATGGAGGACCGAGAGGAGATCTTCTTGTCGAGGTTATGGTACAGCGCCATCCTATTTTCCAGAGACAGGATTACAATATTTATTCCACCGTTCCGGTGTCGTTTGCGATTGCAGCGCTCGGCGGTGAGATTTTGATTGATACTGTGGACGGCAGAGTTGTTTATGATGTCAAAGCAGGTACACAGACCGACACGAAAGTGCGCCTGAAGGGCAAAGGTGTTCCTTCCCTGCGGGATAAAAATGTACGCGGTGACCATTATGTGACACTTGTGGTACAGGTTCCTGAAAAGATGTCAAGCGAGGCCAAAGAACTGCTCCGCAAGTTCGATGCGGAAACAGGAAATTCCCTTGAGGCAGTAAAGGAGTACACAGAAAACAAGAAAAATAATGATTCCAAAGACCAAAAGGATCCGAAAGATTCCGGCGGCAAGGGATCAAAGAAGAAAAAAGGATTGTTCCGGTAGGGACAATCTTTTTTTGTGAAAACAAAAAGTGACAATAATGTCAAAGTGGCCCGTGCGAGAAGATAGTGCTTATTTTCAAGGTGCACAAGTTGTAGCATCGCTGAAAATATGGTATAATGAGCGGCGAATTGAGCAAGGGGGACTTTGTATGAATCAAAAACAATATACGCCTGCGCAGTGGGCAATATCTATCGTATTTATCATATGGTTTGTGGCGTCGATTGCAGGACTTCTCTTGACTGCGAAGTCAGGACAGGGCGGATGGGCGCTGGCGATTTTTGGACAGTATTTTATTGTAATCGGAATGGCGGCGCTGGTAAATGAGATAAAACAAGGATTCCGTCACCCGATTGTGATTACATTTCCGCTTGTTGGATTTACGGTGGCGGCGTGTGCACTTATATGGCAGTATGGAAGTGATGCGTTGCAGGAGCAGCTTATTGCACAGATACCGAACATTGCGTGTGGATTGTTTGCGATTGTGGGATTGCTTTGTCTGTCCATGCTTTATGTTGAGAAGAAGGAACAGAAAAAATGTACCTATGTGGTGCAGGGACGCTGTGTGGATGTAAAACAGCGTGTGGGAAGTACGACGAATGGCAGAGCTAATATGATCTATTGCCCGGTGTTTGAATATTTTTACAATGGTCAGACCTATGTGAGAGATACCGGTTTTTATACAAACTTAAACAACACGTGGGCAGGAGAATATCGGGATATTTATATTAATCCTGATAAGCCGGAGCAGTTTTACGAGCCGGGTAGTTCTGCGTCGGCCGGATATACGATGCTGATTATCGGTATTATGTTTATTGCGGTTAGCGCGGTGGTCATTTGGGTATATAATTTTATGTAGTGAGGAATTCAAAATGAAATGGACAAAACTTACGATTAAAACGCTTGCGGAGGCGGAGGATATTATCATCAGTACGATGTATGACCTTGGTCTGGAAGGGGCACAAATAGAGGATAAGGTACCGCTTACGGCTTGGGAGAAGGAGCAGATGTTTGTTGATATTCTGCCGGATGCACCGGAGAATGACGGCGTGGCGTACGTCAGCTTTTTTGTGGAAGTTCCGGAAGAGGAAGGCACTGAGGGGGACGCGGCAGCGGAGGCAACAGGCATTACTGCCGGACTTTCCGACGGTGTGGATAACTCCTATTTTGCAGTTAGCACGGGGCAACATGTAGACATCGATGCGCTCGTGGAAGACATGAAACGTGAGCTTGATGATTTGCGCATGTTCATGGATATTGGCGAGGGAACGGTTACGGTTTCGGAGACAGAGGATATCGATTGGATGAACAACTGGAAACAGTTTTTTCACCAGTTTTACATTGATGATTTGCTCGTAACACCATCGTGGGAAGAGGTGCGCGAGGAGGATAAGGGTAAAAAAGTGCTTCATATTGACCCGGGGACAGCGTTCGGAACGGGTATGCACGAGACAACCCAGCTCTGTATCCGACAGCTTAAGAAATTTATCACGCCGGAAACGAAGCTTTTGGACGTGGGAACAGGCAGCGGGATTTTGGCGATTGTTTCTCTGATGTACGGAATTAAGTCTGCGGTCGGAACGGATCTTGATCCGTGTGCGGAGCCGGCGGTGGCCGAAAATATGGAAATGAACGGTATTTCGCCGGATAAATTTGAAATGATGATAGGAAATATTATTTCCGACAAGGAAATTCAGGACAGAGTCGGTTATGAAAAGTATGACATTGTGGTGGCAAACATTCTCGCAGAGGTTTTAGTTCCGCTGACACCTGTCATTGTCAATCAGTTAAAGCCGGGCGGAATTTATATTACGTCCGGAATTATCAACGGAAAAGAAGGCCTTGTGCAGAGGGCTGCAACGGATGCGGGGATGGAAGTCGTTGAAGTGACACAGCAGGGTGAGTGGATGAGCGTGACGGCGCGGAAGTTAGCATAGGCTAATCAAGGAGAGGCGACAGGAGAAAGACATGTATCAGTTTTTTGTAGAACCGGAAGCAATTGCGGGGAACCGTGTATCGATTACGGGTAAAGATGTCAATCATATTAAAAATGTGCTTCGCATGAAAGAGGGCGAGGAGATTGCAGTCAGCAACGGTATTGACGGAAAAGAATACCGTTGTGGTATTTTGATGCTCGGCGAGGATGAGATTCTGTGCGAGCTGCGCTTTGTAAAGGAGGATGCGGTGGAACTTCCGGTCAAGGTGTATCTCTTTCAGGGGCTTCCGAAGGCGGACAAGATGGAACTGATTATCCAGAAGGCGGTCGAGCTGGGTGTGCATGAAGTAATTCCGGTCGCGACGAAACGAGCGGTTGTAAAGATTGATGCGAAGAAGGAAAAGAGCAAGCTTGCGCGTTGGCAGTCCATTGCCGAAGCGGCAGCAAAGCAGAGCAAACGCGCCTGTATTCCTCAGATAACAAACGTAATGAGTTTTAAAGAGGCTGTGCAAAAAGTTGGAGAGGCGGATGTAAAGCTCATTCCGTATGAGATGGCAGAAGATATGTCTTACACAAGAGAAATCATCAGAGCGATAAAGCCCGGACAGTTGGTGGCTGTGTTCATCGGACCGGAAGGTGGTTTTGCGGAGGAGGAAATTGCGTTTGCAACAGAGAACGGATTTAGTCCGGTTACCCTGGGTAAACGGATTTTGCGCACGGAGACGGCGGGTATGACGATGCTGTCTATCCTTATGTATGAACTGGAAGGGAAAGAGGCGTAGACTTTTTTTCGTCCTTGCACGACAAAAGTTGTCAGGGCATATGATATAAAAGGACAAAAAGCTGAAAGGAAGGCTTGAAATGGAAATCTATTTGGATAATTCCGCGACGACAAGAGCACAGAGTGAAGTGGTGGAACTGGTAAGCCGTGTGATGTATGAGGATTACGGAAACTCTTCCAGCATGCATCTGAAAGGCGTTGAAGCAGAAAAATATATCAAGAAGTCGAAAGAGACGATTGCTAAGATATTAAAAGTACAGGAAAAGGAAATCTTTTACACATCCGGCGGTACAGAATCGGATAACTGGGCGCTGATGGGTGCTGCAAGTGCCAACAGCCGCGCCGGAAGGCATTTGATTACCACGAAGATTGAACATCCGGCGGTGATACAGACTATGGAATATCTTGAGTCCATTGGCTATGAGGTCACCTATCTTTCGGTGGATAAGCAGGGGATAATCCGACTTGAGGAACTCGAGAGAGCCATTCGGCCGGATACGATTCTTGTTTCGATTATGCATGTAAATAACGAGGTCGGAGCTGTGCAACCGATAGAGGAGGCAGGGGTTCTGATTAAGAAAATAAATCCGAAAACACTGTTTCATGTCGATGCAGTACAGAGTTTCGGAAAATACAGAATTTTGCCGAAAAAAAGTAATATTGACATGCTGTCCGTCAGCGGACATAAGATTCACGGTCCGAAGGGAACCGGATTTTTATACATTGACGAGCATGTAAAAATCAAACCGATTGTATTTGGCGGTGGGCAGCAGAAGGGTATGCGTTCCGGAACGGAAAATGTACCGGGCATAGCAGGAATCGGTAAGGCCTGCGAGCTCATTTACCGAGACCTTGCAAAGGACGTAGAAAATCTGTATCGGCTGAAACGTCATTTTACGGATGGAGTATTGCAGATCAGCAATGTAAAAGTGAATGGTCCGCTGTATGAGGATGGTGCACCGCATATTGTGAGTGTGTCGTTTGCAGGGGTGCGGAGCGAAGTGCTTTTGCATGCGCTGGAAGACAGAGGTGTGTATGTGTCTGCGGGAAGCGCCTGCGCATCCAATAAACACACGGTGAGTGCGACGCTCGCAGGTATGGGTGTGGCGCAGGATATGCTGGATTCAACGATACGATTCAGTTTCAGCATCTTTACAACAAGGGAAGAACTGGATTATACTTTGAGATGTCTGAATGAAATATTGCCGATGCTTCGCAAGTACACGAGGCACTAAAGAGAAAAGGAGAAAACATGTTTACAGCATTTTTGATTAAGTACGCAGAAATCGGAGTGAAAGGACGCAACCGTTATATGTTTGAGGATGCGCTTGTGGACCAGATTCGTTTCGCACTTGAAAAGGTGGAAGGAGAATTTAAGATTCGCAAAACACAGGGACGTATTTACGTAGACGCAGTGTCGGAGTTCGATTTCGATGAGACGGTGGAGGCACTGAAAAAGGTGTTCGGTATTTCGGGAATCTGCCCGATGATTTATGTGGAGGATGAAGGATTTGAAAAGCTTTCCGGGACGATTGTGGATTATATCGGAAAGGTGTATCCGGAGAAGAACAAGACTTTTAAGGTGTTTGCGAGACGCGCGCGCAAAAACTATCCGATGAGTTCGATGGAAATCAACTGTGAGCTCGGAGGCGTGATTTTAGATGCGTATCCGGAGATGAAGGTGGATGTACACAATCCTGAGATTGAGCTCAGCGTGGAAATTCGTGAAAAAATTTATATTTACTCAGAGACGATTCCGGGACCGGGCGGAATGCCGGTCGGCACGGGAGGAAAGGCTATGCTGCTTCTCTCCGGAGGAATCGATTCGCCGGTGGCAGGTTATATGATCAGCAAACGAGGTGTGAAGCTTGAGGCGACTTATTTCCATGCGCCGCCTTATACATCCGAGCGTGCAAAGCAGAAGGTGGTCGACCTTGCCAAATATGTTTCTGCCTATGCGGGACCGATGAATCTTCATGTGATTAATTTTACGGATATCCAGCTTGCGATTTACGAGAAATGTCCGCATGACGAACTGACGATTATCATGCGCCGTTATATGATGCGCATTGCGGAGATGATTGCGAGGGAAACAGGATGTCTGGGGCTTGTGACGGGTGAGAGTATCGGACAGGTGGCATCGCAGACGATGCAGAGCCTGATTTCTACAAACGAAGTGTGTGAGCTTCCGGTTTATCGTCCGCTCATCGCATTTGATAAGCAGGATATTGTGGATATTTCCGAAAAAATCAACACCTATGAGACGTCGATTCAGCCGTTTGAGGATTGTTGTACGATTTTTGTGGCAAAACATCCGGTGACCAAACCGAATGTCAATGTCATTCGCGGTCACGAGAAAAATTTAGAGGATGTGATTGACGGTCTTGTGCAGACAGCGCTTGATACGAGAGAGATTATTGAGATTAAGTAGTGGCTGAGCCGCATGGCTGAATTGTGAAATTAAAAAGAACAGGGCAGATGCCCTGTTCTTACTAATATCGGTGTGAAGAGTGAAGATTATACTGTGTAGTTCTTGAGAACTTCCATAACATCTTCTGCGCCGTCTTCTACATGGATGTTTAAGTCGATCGGTTTAGAAAGGTCTAAACTGAAGATACCCATGATAGATTTAGCGTCGATTACGTATCTTCCTGATACTAAATCGAAATCATAATCAAATTTTGTAATATCATTTACGAATGATTTTACTTTGTCGATTGAATTTAAAGAAATCTGTACTGTTTTCATTTTCAAAATCCTCCTTTTTCTTTATACCTTCGCCTATTATACTAAATGCAGGAGTTTGAAAAGTCAAGCCGAAAACCTTACAAAAAAAAGCGAGGAAACCAATGAAAAGTGTGGCACTCCATAACCTTGGCTGCAAGGTGAATTCCTATGAACTGGACGTAATGCAGCAATTTTTACAAAAAAGCGGATATGAAATTGTAAGTTTTAACCAAAAAGCGGACATTTACATCATAAATACATGCACAGTAACAAATATTGCAGATCGTAAAAGTCGTCAGATGATTCATCGTGCAAAGAAAAGGAATCCGGATGCGATTGTCGTGGCGGTCGGATGTTATGTGCAGACGGCAAAAGAGCAGATAGAAAGTGATCCGTGTATTGACCTTGCCATCGGAAACAATCGTAAAAAGCAGATTGTGGAGCTTGTGGAGGAGTTTTTGGAAAAACGTGAGCAGGCGGATGCAAAGACGCTTTCGGGGAAAACGATTACGGACATTGCCTGTGAGAAAGAGTATGAAGAAATGAGGCTTTCCCATACGGCGGAGCATACCCGTGCGTATATTAAAATACAGGACGGATGCAACCAATTTTGCAGCTACTGTGTCATTCCTTATGCGCGGGGACGTGTGCGCTCCAGACGTGCGGAGGATGTCCTTGCAGAAATTACGGGGCTCGTGCAGGCAGGGTACAAGGAAGTGGTACTGACCGGAATTCATTTAAGTTCTTATGGGCTTGATTTCCGTGGAGAATCCTACAACGCAAACCGTGAGGCAGAGGGGTGCAGTGACGCTTCGGATGAGCTTTTGTCTCTTATAAAGAAAATTCATGATGTGGATGGTATCACGAGAATTCGTCTCGGTTCGCTGGAACCGAGAATTGTGACGGAAGGGTTTGCAAAAGCGCTTTCCGAAATGCCGAAAATCTGTCCGCATTTTCACTTATCATTGCAAAGCGGAAGCGACAGTGTTCTTGAGAGAATGAATCGCCGGTATACGTGCGGGCAATTTGCGGACGGCGTGGAGATATTGCGCCGCTATTTTAACAATCCGGCTATCACGACGGACGTTATCACCGGATTTCCGGGAGAGACGGAGGAGGAATTCGGGGAGACGGTGCGTTTTCTTGAAAAAATCAAGTTTTTTGAGATGCATGTGTTCCCTTACTCAAAGCGTGAAGGAACAGTGGCAGCCAAGATGCAGGGACAATTGACGGAGCAGGAGAAAAAGATTAGAAGCAGCAGGCTTTTGGAGATGGACAGGCACCATTCGCTCGAATACAGAAAGCAGCATATCGGGAAAGAAATGTCTGTACTGTTTGAGCAGGAGCAGGAGATCGACGGTGTTTTGTATCAGGTTGGGCATACGCAGAATTACATTAAGGTGGCACTTTGCGCTGAGGAGGATGTGACCAACTGCGAAATTATGTGCACGCTGACGGATATGCTTGATGAAGAGACGGTTTTTGCGCAAAAGAATTGAGTTTATCGCAAAGTAGTGTTATAATCATAATGGTATACGAGTGAAAAAATGTATTTTTTTAAATTACGACAATGAAAGATAGGGGTGTGATGAAATGCAGGATTTAGGAAACACACAATATTTTAAAGTAGAAGTGGAACCGGAAACAGGGGTAAAAGTTGTTTTATCCACCGTATATGAAGCACTGAGTGAAAAAGGATATAATCCGGTCAACCAGATCGTGGGTTACATTATGTCCGGAGACCCTACTTATATCACGAGTCACAAAAATGCCAGAAGTCTCATCATGAAAGTGGAGAGAGATGAGCTGGTGGAGGAAATGCTCAAAGAGTATATCAAAGCAAACCATTGGAAATAGTGAGGGTACGATATGCGTATTATGGGCTTGGATGTCGGCTCTAAGACGGTTGGGGTGGCAGTCAGCGATCCGCTGATGCTTACCGCGCAGAGTCTTGAAATTGTGCGCCGCAAATCAGAGAACAAGCTGAGACAAACGTACGCCAGAATCGAAGAGCTGGCGCAGGAGTATGAAGTACAGAAGTTTGTGGTAGGTTTACCGAAGAACATGAATGCGACGGAGGGAGAACGCGCTGAGAAGTCAAGAGAGTTCGCGGATGCGCTGTTTCGCCGTACGGGAATTGAGGTTGTGCTCTGGGATGAGCGATTGACGACCGTTGCAGCAGATAAAACGATGATGGAAGCAGGGATTCGCAGGGAAAATCGCAAGGAATATGTCGATGCGATTGCTGCTTCTTATATTTTACAGGGATATCTTGATTATCTTCATCATCAGAAGGAAGTGTCCGAAGGACAGATTTAGGAGAGCAGATGGAAAAGATTACATTTACACCGGAAACGGAAGAAGAGGCAATACAGCTTTTTGTATTAGAGAAAACACGGCTCGGCGGGGTGGATTATCTTCTTGTGACAGACAGGGAAGAAGGTGATGCACAGGCGCTGATTTTAAAAGATGTGACGGCAGAGCACGGTGATGAGAGCACCTATGTTGTGGTTTCGGACGACAAGGAGCTTGAGGCAGTGGCTGCAATATTTGAAAGCGAGCTGGATGATGTCACTTTTGTAGAAGACGAGGAATAATCCGGCAGTAAAGCAACCAATACTAAATTAAAATGAAAAGTTCTATTTATAGAATTCGGAGGAAAGATAATTGAATAGTAAGCTTAAAATCATACCATTGGGTGGATTAGAGCAGATCGGAATGAACATTACTGCCTTTGAATATGAGGACAGTATTATTGTCGTGGACTGCGGACTTGCATTTCCGGAAAACGACATGCTCGGTATTGATCTTGTGATTCCGGATGTCACGTATTTGAAGGAGAATGCGGACAGAGTCAAAGGCTTTATGATTACACACGGACATGAGGACCACATCGGTGCGCTCCCTTATGTACTCAAAGAGCTTCCGGTCCCGATTTATGCGACCAATCTCACGATGGGTGTTATTGAACGAAAATTGTCTGAGCACGGACTGGATAAAGCGGTAAAGAGAAAAGTCGTGAAATTCGGTCAGCATATCAATCTCGGACAGATGCGTGTGGAGTTTATCAGAACAAACCACAGTATTGCGGATGCAGCCGCACTGGCAATTTATTCACCGGCCGGGGTGGTCGTACACACGGGAGACTTTAAGGTGGATTATACACCGGTTTACGGTGATGCGATTGACCTGCAGAGATTTGCAGAACTCGGTAAAAAGGGCGTGCTGGCGTTGATGTGTGACAGTACGAATGCGGAGAGACCGGGATTTACGCCTTCCGAAAAGACAGTGGGAGTGGCGTTTGACAATATTTTTTCGGAGCATGCAAACACGCGTCTTATCATTGCAACGTTTGCATCCAACGTGGACCGTGTACAGCAGATTATCAATTCTGCTTACAAATACGGCAGAAAAGTAGTCGTAGAAGGACGAAGCATGGTAAATATCATTGATACTGCCATGAACTTGGGATATATCAGCATTCCGGAAAATACGCTCATTGACATTGAGCAGATTAAGAATTATCCGGATGAAAAGACCGTGATTATCACAACGGGAAGTCAGGGTGAAAGTATGGCTGCGCTCAGCCGTATGGCGAGCGGAATGCACAGAAAGATTCATATCGGGCCACTCGATACGGTCATTTTTTCTTCCAATCCGATTCCGGGAAATGAGAAGGCGGTTTCTAAGGTTATCAATGAGTTATATGCGAAAGGCGCGGATGTTATTTTTCAGGATGCACATGTATCCGGCCATGCGTGCAGGGAAGAAATTAAATTGATTTATTCTTTGGTGCAGCCGAAATATGCGATACCGGTGCACGGTGAATACCGCCATCTTAAGGCACAGGCAAATCTTGCAAGAGAGCTCGGAATGGACAAGGATGATATCTTTATTCTTCGTTCCGGAGAGGTGCTTGAACTGGATGAAGAGGCGGCGGAAGTGACGGGAAGAGTTCCGGTCGGTTCCATTTTTGTGGACGGTCTCGGCGTCGGAGATGTCGGAAATATTGTGCTTCGCGACAGACAGCATCTGGCCGAGGACGGTATTTTGATTGTTGTTGTTGCGCTCGACTGTGAGAACAATTATGTGGTTTCAGGACCGGATATCGTATCGCGCGGATTTGTGTATGTACGAGAGGCAGATGAACTTTTAGACGAAGCTAAGCTGATTGTGGCTGAGGTTTTGGATGATTGTATTAACAGAAATATTTCGGATTGGGGCAGAATGAAAAATATTATGAAGGATGCCCTGAACGAATATGTGTGGAAAAAAACCAAGAGACGTCCGATGATTCTTCCGATCATCATGGAGGTTTAGAACACGGGGTAAGGATAAAAGTATGCTGGAATTACACGAAGAACTCGGTGAATTTATTGTCAAACTAAAACAGACGGAAGTTTACCGTGAATATCAGGAACAAAAGAACCGTATCAGCGGGCAACCGGAACTGAAACAGCGGGTGGATGATTATCGGCGCAGAAATTACGAGCTTCAGACAAGAAATTATCCGGAAAACATGTATGATGAAATGGAGCGGTTTCAGCGAGAGAGCGAGCATTTGAGGGATATTCCCATTGTGCATGATTTTTTGGCGGCGGAGCTTGCGCTTTGTCGTATGATACAGAAGGTAACCGCGACGATTGTAGAGGCGGTCTCAGAGGATTTTGATTAGGAAAGAGGAAAGAAAGTGAGCATAAAACAGGTACTTATAGCCATTCTGAATATGTTTTTCAGATTGTCGATTTCGTGTATTGTCGTTCTGCTGATTTACAGAGCTGCCATGTATTCCTATCATTTCGGGTATATGGTATTTTCGGATGCGGCGATGGAAATTTCGCCGGGACGCGATGTCAGCATTACGGTAGAGACGGATGATGAGATTCTGGATATCGGTGAAACCTTAGAGAGAAGAGGTCTTATTTCCGATGCGAAGATTTTCCTCGTACAGGCGTATCTTCTTGAGTACAATGATAAACTTCTTCCGGGTGTTTATACGCTCAACACTTCCATGAAGTCCGAGGAGATGCTTGAAATCATGGCAGCGATGGCGGAGGAAGGAACCGACGGGGAGTCGGAGGAAGAGGAGACGGAGTAAGTGATCGTAGAACAGAGATATGTTGATTTTATGAATTCTTTTGAGAAGGAAGAAATTCCCTATCTGGAGGAGCTTGAAAAATATGCGATAGATACGGAAGTTCCGATCATTCGCAAGGAAATGCAGAGTTTTTTAAAAACGTTGCTTACGATGAATAAACCGAGGCAGATTCTGGAAGTCGGAACTGCCATCGGTTTTTCTGCGTTACTGATGAGTGAATATATGCCAGCGGATGCGCATATTACAACAATAGAAAAATACGAAAAGCGGATACCGATTGCACGTGATAATTTTGAGAAATACGGTAAGTCGGATAAGATTACTCTGATAGAGGGAGATGCGACGGATGTGCTTGCAAATCTTACGGGGGAATATGATTTGATTTTCATGGACGCAGCGAAGGGGCAGTACATACATTTCTTGCCGGACATCATGCGTCTGCTCAGACAGGGTGGTGTCTTGCTTTCGGACAATGTGCTGCAGGACGGGGATGTGATTGAGTCGCGTTATGCGGTGACGCGTCGCAACCGTACGATTCATGCGCGCATGAGGGATTACCTGTATGAACTCAAGAATCATGAGCAGCTTCAGACATCCATTCTTCCGGTTGGAGACGGCATTACTCTTTCAGTCAAAAAATAAGGAGAAAGAACATGAGAAAACCTGAGTTACTTATCCCGGCGAGTAGCCTGGAGGTACTTAAAACAGCAGTGATATTCGGTGCGGATGCTGTGTATATCGGTGGCGAGGCGTTCAGTCTGCGCGCCAAAGCAAAGAATTTTTCAAAAGAAGACATGGCGGCGGGGATTGCGTTTGCGCATGAACACGGCGCGCTTGTTTATGTGACGGCAAATATCCTTGCACACAACTATGATATGGAGGCTGCGGCGGAATATTTTAAAGAGCTTGCAGTTCTGAAACCGGATGCTATTATAGTGTCAGACCCGGGTATGATAATGTTAGCAAAAGCTAATTGTCCGGAGATAGAGATTCATTTGAGCACACAGGCGAACAATACGAACTATATGACGTATCGTTTTTGGTATGAGCAGGGAATTAAGCGCGTGGTTAGCGCAAGGGAACTCTCTTTGCGTGAGATTAAGCAAATTCGCGAGGCGATTCCCGATGATATGGAAATTGAAAGCTTTATTCACGGAGCAATGTGTATCTCCTATTCCGGCCGTTGTCTTTTGAGCAATTATTTTACAGGCCGCGATGCAAACAGAGGTGCGTGCACACATCCGTGCCGCTGGAAATACGCGGTCGTGGAGGAGTCGAGACCGGGCGAATATCTTCCGGTGTATGAAAATGAGAGAGGAACCTATATTTTCAATTCCAAGGATTTGTGTATGATTGAGCATGTACCGGAGATGGTAGATGCGGGAATTGACAGTTTTAAGATAGAAGGTCGTATGAAAACTGCGCTTTATGTGGCGACGGTTGCGCGTACGTACCGCAAGGCGATTGATGCGTATTTTGAATCACAGGAGGCGTATGAAAAGTTGCTTCCTTGGTGCCGTGAGGAGATTTCCAAGTGCACGTACCGGCAGTTTACGACCGGATTTTATTTCGGTAAGCCGGATGAAACGACGCAGATTTACGATAGCAACACATACGAGCAGGATTACATTTATCTCGGTATTGTGGAGGATGTGGCATCGGCCGGAGACGCGCAGCAACCGGGGGGCTGCATCGTGTCGGTTGAGCAGCGCAACAAGTTCAGCGTCGGTGAGATGATAGAGATTATGAAACCGGACGGAAGCAATTTGGAGGTAGAGGTGCTTTCGATTCGGAATGAGGACGGACAGGAGCAGGAGAGTGCTCCGCATCCGCAGCAAAAGCTTAAGGTAACGCTTTCGGGGCAAGCAGAAAAATATGACATTTTGCGAAAGAAAGGGAACAAAGAATGAGAAAAATGATTAACGTGGAAGAGATTTTCGGGCAGAATGTATTTGATCTTCAAAAAATGCAGGAACGTCTTCCGGCGGAAGTTTATACAGAGGTGAGCACAGTCATGGCACAGGGCGGAGTTCTTTCCATGACCGCTGCAAATGTAGTTGCCAAGGCTATGAAAGACTGGGCAGTCGAAAACGGAGCGACACATTTTACACATTGGTTCCAGCCGCTGACGGGCATCACAGCCGAGAAGCATGATGCTTTCATTACGCATCCGAACGAAGAAGGAAAAATGATTATGGAGTTTTCCGGTAAAGAGCTTATCAAGGGTGAACCGGATGCATCATCCTTCCCTTCGGGAGGTCTTCGCGCGACATTTGAGGCGAGAGGTTACACGGCGTGGGATATGACTTCTCCGGCGTTTTTGAAAGACTCTGCAACAGGTGTTGTGCTTTGTATTCCGACTGCGTTTTATTCTTATACCGGAGAGGCTTTGGACAAAAAAACACCGCTTCTTCGTTCGATGGAAGCAATTTCGAAGCAGGCGCTTCGTATCATCCGTCTGTTCGGAAATGAGGATGCGATGAAAGTGACTCCGTCCGTAGGTGCGGAGCAGGAATATTTCCTTGTGGATGAAGCTCTTTATAAACAGAGAGCGGATTTGATGTTTGCGGGCAGAACTTTGTTTGGTGCTCCGGCTCCGAAAGGACAGGAGATGGAAGATCATTATTTCGGTGTTATCCGTGAGCGCGTCGGTGCGTTCATGGCGGATTTAAATGAAGAGCTTTGGAAGCTCGGTGTGACAGCGAAAACGCAGCATAACGAGGCTGCTCCGGCACAGCACGAGCTTGCTCCGATTTACGAAACCTGCAATATAGCAACAGATCACAACCAGATTGTGATGGAGACAATGAAACGTGTGGCGACACAGCATAGCATGCGCTGTCTTTTGCACGAGAAGCCATATGCGGGTGTCAATGGTTCCGGTAAGCATAACAACTGGTCCATCACAACGGATACGGGCATCAATATGCTTGACCCGGGTGATACACCGAATGAGAACATTCAGTTTTTACTTGTCCTTGCATGTATTATGCGCGCGGTGGATAAACATGCAGACCTTCTGCGTCAGTCGGCAGCAGACGTGGGCAATGACCATCGTCTCGGTGCGGATGAGGCTCCGCCTGCCATTATTTCCATCTTCCTCGGTGAACAGCTGGAGGATGTGGTAAAACAGCTCGTGGAAACAGGAGCGGCAGAATCGCTCAAAGAGGGTGGAACGCTTGAGACAGGTGTCTCCACACTTCCTGATTTTGAAAAGGATGCAACGGACCGTAACCGTACGTCTCCGTTTGCTTTTACGGGTAATAAATTTGAGTTCCGTATGGTTGGTTCTTCCGACTCGATTGCAGGACCGAACACGACGCTCAACGCCATTGTGGCGCAGGCGTTCTGTGAGGCTGCGGACCGACTGGAAGCGGCAGAAAATTTTGATCTTGCGGTGCATGATTTGATTAAAGAATATATGAGCGAGCATCAGCGCATTATCTTCAACGGAAACGGTTACTCTGAGGAATGGGTGCGCGAGGCGGCAAAACGCGGGCTTCCGAACATCAAGACGACGGTGGAAGCTGCGGAGATGCTGACGAGCGACAAGTCGGTAGAGCTTTTCGAGCAGTTCGGTATTTACACGAAAGCAGAGCTGGAATCCCGTGAGGAGATTATTTACGAAACTTACGCAAAGACTATCAATATCGAGGCCCTTACGATGATTGATATGGCGGGCAAACAGATTATTCCGGCGGTTGTAAAATATGCAAAAACACTTGCTCAGGCAGTCAATGCACTTCGCGATGCGGGTATGGATATCGCGGTGCAGAAAGGAATGCTCGAGAGTGTTTCCGGGCGCCTTTCAGCGATGCAGACGGCGTGCGCGAATTTAAAGGATGTAGAGCGCAAGGCGGGCAGCATTAAAAATGCAAAAGAGCAGGCGTTCTTCTATATGAATGAAGTGATTCCGGCAATGGAGGAGCTGCGCGCGCCGGCGGATGAACTTGAGATGATCGTAGACAAAGAAGTATGGCCGATTCCGACGTATGGTGAATTGATGTTTGAGGTATAAAAATGAAACGATATCTGCGAAAGATGATTTGCGTGGTTGTGGCTGTGCTGATGATGTGCAGCCTTACTGCCTGTGCTGCTGATTTGAACCATTACACGAAGAAAGAGTCCGAGGCGCTGATGGAGCAGGTAATCGGCTCTGATGTGACTTATATTTCGACGGATAAGTATCCGGAGGAAAAGAAAGTAATACATATGTTTGAGGATGAGGACGGCGTGGAATTTGCCGTCATCAGTGAAATGCAGCAGGGTTGGTTTCAGGTTGGACTTTACCGCTGTTATATCTCGGACAACTATATTGCGGCCAAGTTGGAAACGCACGAGCAGGAAATTATGGACATACTGGAGCAATATGGTCTGAAGCAATATTTGAGGGACCCTTCCTACACGCTGGATGAAGATATTGCTCTCGGCGAGGGGGCTTGCCCGGATGTGTTTTATTTTGAGCTTCCGATGGGGACAGTGGAAGAAAACAAAGAAGTGATTGATAATATGGCGGCAGCGGGTGCGCGGATTGATAAAATGCTTTCTATTAGCTATGATGAAGGCTATGCGCTTGCAGTTGATTTGGAAGGCGGCGATTATCAGAATTATGTCAGTTACACGGGTATGAATCTCCGGTTTATGTATGAAGCGGTTGCCTATGACGGCAGAGTTTATGAAGCCTCTGATATGATGACCTTTCAATGGTCGATGACAGAAGAAGACCGCTGGAGTGAAGATGCGCTCCATGAATATCTGGAATCACAGCTGACAAAGGCACTTGGTATAGAGGAAGAAGAATAGGGGCATAGTATAGAAAAACTATTTTGAAAAAAATCAAAAAAAATTAAAAAAAGCACTTGCACAATTTATAATTATCGTGTATACTTTGTCCTTGTGATGGGCTATCGCCAAACGGTAAGGCAACGGACTCTGACTCCGTCATCTCAAGGTTCGAATCCTTGTAGCCCAGCGAAAAAGAGCATGTATCGAAAGGTACATGCTTTTTTATGTTCGGGTGCAAGGGATAATGACTGCTGCGGGGTATCAGGAGATGTTTTACTTTTTTGCCATCCCGTTTTTGTAATTTCGGGGTAGCGGAGATGGGGATTTTTTTTCTATGCCCCGCGTGGAAAGAGAATGCCGGAGAGGCAAAAGCAGGAGAGAGCCAAAGAGTTGCAAAAGATTTGGATTTCAAATATAATGTAACGCGTATGGATTCCTGCGTAGAATGGTAAGATTAGGAATCGGCGTGTAGAACGGGAGATGAAAGTATGTATTCATTTGACAGCAGAATCAGATACAGCGAGGTGGGGAGCGACGGACGTCTGACGTTGCTTTCACTGCTGAATTATTTTCAGGATTGTGCAACATTCCATTCGGAAGATTTGGGAGTAGGTGTGGAATATCTGGAAAAGCTTCACAGTGTGTGGGTAATGAATTTTTGGCAGATTGATATTGATAGGTTTCCGGCGCTGGGTGAGAAAGTAAAGATCGAGACGCATCCGTATGATTTTAAGCGTTGCCTCGGCTCGCGAAATTTCGGGATGCGCGATGAGAGCGGTGTCAGGGTTTCAGTGGCAAATACGCTTTGGACATTTCTGGATACCAACACCGGACGGCCGACAAAACCGACCGAGGAGATGCTTGAAAAATATGGGATGGAACCGCCTTATGATATGGAATACTTGGACCGGAAGATTACGTTTGAAGGCGGAGGAAAGAAAGAGGAACCGGTGGAGATAAGAAAGCATCATCTGGATACGAACCATCATGTCAATAATGCGCAGTATGTGAGCATTGCGTGTGATTTCCTGCCGGAGGCATTCGAAGTTTGCCGCATGAGAGCAACCTATCACAAATCGGCAATGCTCTCCGATTTGTTGTATCCGGTTGTATACGGAGAAAAGGAGCACTGTATCGGTGTTGCACTCTGCGACGAAAACGGAAGTGCCTATGCGAATGTAGAATTTTGTAATACAAAATAAAGGACAACCCGTCTGTGTGTGGCGGGCGAAACAGAAAGAGGAAACTATGTTATTCGGACAAAAACAGAAACTTGTTATGATAAAAAAAGTGGATTTCGGTGTATATCTTGCCGAGAATGCTGCGGAAAAAGAGGAGAAAGTCCTGCTTCCCGCAAAACAGGTACCGCAGGGACTGCGCCCGGGAGATGAGATAGAGGTCTTTTTGTATAAAGATTCTCAGGACCGTCCGATTGCGACGACGAATACGCCAAAACTTATGCTTGGAGAGACGGCAAGGCTTCGTGTCGTTTCTGTAGGGAAAGTGGGAGCGTTTCTCGATTGGGGACTGGAGAAGGATTTGTTCCTTCCGTTCCGCGAGCAGACGATTAAGGTAAAAGAAGGCGACGAAGTGATTGTCGCGCTTTATTTGGATAAGAGCAATCGTCTTTGTGCGACGATGCGCGTGTATCCGTATCTCTCTACCGAAAGTCCGTATCAGGCAGAGGATGAAGTGACGGGTATGATTTATGAAATCAGCACGAATTTCGGAGCATTCGTGGCCGTGGATGACAAGTATTCCGCTTTGATTGCCAAGAAAGAGCTCTACGGAAAGCTTGAGGTGTTGCAGAGCGTGACGGCGCGTGTTGTCAAAGTAAAAGAAGATGGTAAGCTAGATTTGTCCATCCGTCAGAAAGCGCATTTGCAGATGGATACCGATGCCCAAAAACTGCTCGAGTTGCTCGCAGAACATAAAGGGGAACTTCCGATTGGAGACAAGTCCTCACCGGATAAAATCCGCAGATGGACCGGTATGAGCAAGAATGAATTCAAGCGTGCGGAAGGCCGTTTGTATAAAGAACGCAAGATTACGGTAGAGCCGGAAAGTATCCGTCTTGTCTGAAAAATTGCTTTTTTTCATAAGTTGCATTATACTAGGGAAAAATAAGGGAAAATGAAATCATAAAGGAGACAGAAATGAAAGTTCAGAACATTACAGATATGGATAAGTTTTTTGAGGTGATTGACAGTTGTAGTGGGAAGGTTGAGCTTGTGACGGGCGAGGGCGATAGGTTGAATCTGAAATCTAAATTGGCCCAGTATGTATCGCTTGCTAATATTTTTTCAGATCCTTCCATCGGAGAACTTGAACTTTTGGCGTACGAGCCGGAAGATATTGACAAGTTAGTGGACTTTATGATGAACAGTTAGGATATGAATTCAAAAAAGGTTAATTGGTTATTTACATCTATTATTGTACTGAATGTTATACTCGTTGTGCTCGTTGTACTGGCGGGTGACCGCATCTCGATAGGAACGATTCCGTCATTGCTTCTCAGCCAGGTGATTATTTTTGTGCCGGCGGTTCTGTTTTTGGCAGGGACGAAGACGAGGCCGGGGGATTTGATTGCGGCAGCGAGACCGAAATGGTCTGTCTCACTATTGGTGATTCTGCTCACGTTTCTCTGCATGCCTTTGATTGTGACGGTGAATGCGATTTCCATGTTGTTCGTGGAAAATGAAGTGTCAAATCTTCAGCCGCTTCTGCAGGGCGTGCCTGCATGGCAGATTGTGCTGATGATTGGAATTTTGGGACCGCTCAGTGAGGAGTTTGTGTTCCGGGGCGTTATTTATCACGGTTATCGTCGAAGCGGACGAATGGTTGCGGCGATGCTTATGTCGGCGGTGCTGTTTGGGCTTATGCATCTGAATTTTAATCAGATGAGCTATGCGATATTGGTCGGTGTGATGGGAGTCCTTTTGATAGAAGGGACGGGTAGCTTTTTTTACAGCTTTTTGTTTCATGCGTGTATCAACCTGACGAATGTAGTTCAGCTTCTTATGCAGGATCCGGAGATGGCGGCGATGGATGCACAGCAGACACAGCAAATGATAGAATCTCTTATGCAGATGTCGTATAAGCAGGCGATGTGTATTGTGGTTGCCGTGTATGCGGTGATATCTTGTTTTACGACAGCCCTGGCAGGGTGTCTGTATTATCTGATACTGAAAAAAGAAGGAAGAACAGAGCATATCCGGCTCATGTTTGCCAAAGATGGAAAAGCGGGTGTGAAGGATGCGAACCGCCGTATTTGGTCGTTGCCCCTTATTTTCTCAATGGCTCTTTGTTTAATGTACATGATTGCAGAAATTGCATGGATGAAGTAGTAAAGGTGAATTTGTTATGAGACATATGCATGTGCTCGGAGTGGAGTTGCAGGATTATACGGTGCGCGAAGCGATGAGAAAAGTGGATTATTTTCTGCGTGACAATAAGGTAAGTACGATTGCTTACATTACGACACGAGGCTTGATGGCAGCAGAAGAGTCCCCGGAATTAAAGGATTTTTTGTCAAATATTGATTTGACGGTGGCAGCAGACAGTGATATTCTGCATGCGGCGGGGATTGCGAACCGCAACAGAGTAAAAGAAATCGAAAACGATGAATTTATGGAGGAGTTCCTCAAGAAGCTCGTCCGTGGAAAGAGGAAAATGTATCTTCTCACGGGCACGAAGGAACAGCTTCAGGAGCTGGAGCAATGTCTGAAAAGTTATCAAGGGAATTTGCGGATTGTCGGAAGTTTTTCGCTTGATGAGCTCGAGAAGGATGAGGACTACTTGATTAATGAGATGAACGGTCTGATGCCGGATGTTGTGATTTCCAACATTTCATCGCCGCAGAGAGAAGTGTTTTTTGAAAATAATCACATGAAGATGAATGCGCGCATTTGGCTGATGCTCAAGGATAAGGTTGTGCATGCGACGCACAAAAAAGATATTATTTGGCGCCTCGGAGATATGTTGTCCAAAAAACTTTTCCACAGGAAAGTGGAGAGGTATCATGAGCGCGAAGATGACTTGCAGAAGTGAGAAAGCAACTTTTGAGTTGTTTTCTCTCTTTTTTTATGAAAAAATGCATAAAAAAGTAGGCGAAATCGGTAGATTTTTTTGTTAAAATGTTTTAAAATAAAAAAAGTAATGTGCAAAAGGTATTTATGAGGAAGGTATTCTTTGTGAAAAATGTATAAATATCTGAAAATGGGTGTATTGGAAAAGGAGTGGGGGACATGATTTCAAATCAGATTCTGCAAAATACTCTGGATGGGCTCAAAGCGATTTCCAGAGTGGATTTTTCGGTCATTGATACGGATGGAAAGACGGTGGCATCCACAACGGACAATGAGGCGGATTATGTCTCGGCGGTTGTTGATTTTGTGAAGTCGCCGGCAGACAGCCAGGAAGTTTCCAAGTATCAGTTTTTTAAAATTTATGATGAACAGGCAGTCGAATATGTGCTTGTAGCGACGGGCTCCGGTGAGGATGTCTACATGGTCGGCAAGATGGCGACCTTCCAGATTCAGAATCTCCTTGTGGCATACAAGGAGCGCTTTGATAAGGATAACTTTATCAAGAATCTTCTTCTGGACAATCTCTTGCTTGTCGATATTTACAGCAGATCCAAGAAGCTCCATATCCGTATGGAGGCACCGCGTACCGTTATGATTGTGGAGGCGGCAGAGGGAAAAGATGTCAATTCCGTGGAACTTGTGCGTGCGGCTCTTCCGGCCGGGAACAGGGATTTTGTGACGGCGGTGGATGAGAACAGCGTGATTATTGTCAAGGAAACCGGTGTGGAATCAATCAAGACAGAGCTTGAGCAGTCGGCGAAGAGTATCGTTGCCGCGCTGGAAAAAGAAGGTGCTTCAAAGGTACATATTGCATATGGTAGTATGGTAGGGGAACTCAAAGAAGTGAGCCGTTCCTACAAAGAGGCCAAGATGGCGCTGGATGTCGGAAGGATTTTCTTTGATGAAAGACAGATTGTAGCCTACAGCGAGCTCGGTATCGGGCGTCTGATTTATCAGCTTCCGATTCCGCTTTGTAAGATGTTTATCCGAGAGATTTTCGGAAACAAGAGCCCGGATGATTTCGACGAGGAGACGATTGTGACCATCAATAAGTTTTTTGAGAACAGCCTGAATGTGTCCGAGACGTCGAGACAGCTTTTTATTCATCGAAATACACTGGTATATCGTTTGGATAAGTTGCAGAAGAGCACGGGGCTCGATCTGCGAATCTTTGAAGATGCCATCACATTCAAGATTGCTATGATGGTTGCAAAGTATATGAAATATATGGAAAACTTTGAGTATTAATTAAGGAGATAAGATTCCTATGATTACATTGGAAAACGTAGTTAAAGCATATTCAACCGGTGCACCGGCGCTCAACGGAATCAGCCTGAATATTGAGGCGGGAGAGTTCGTCTTTATCGTTGGCGACAGCGGTTCCGGTAAGTCAACGCTAATCAAGTTGCTTCTCAGAGAACTGATGCCGACATCCGGTAAGATTGTTGTAAACAATATGGATGTCGCTGCACTTCGTCATCGTCAGATTCCGAAGTATCGCCGCAGTCTTGGGGTTGTGTTTCAGGATTTCCGTCTGTTGAAGGATAGAAATGTATATGAGAATGTCGCATTTGCGCAGCGTATTGTGCAGACGCCGAACAAACAGATTAAGAAGAATGTTCCGTCTATTTTATCGACGGTAGGATTGGCAGGTAAATACAAAGCCAGACCGAAACAGCTCTCCGGCGGAGAACAGCAGAGGGTCGCATTGGCGAGAGCTCTTGTCAACAATCCTCCGATTCTTTTGGCAGATGAGCCGACAGGTAATCTGGACCCGAAGAATTCATGGGAAATTATGAAGCTGCTCGAGGAGATTAATGGGAGAGGGACGACGGTTGTTGTGGTAACCCATAATCGTGAAATTGTGAATGCCATGAAAAAGCGTGTGATCACGATGAACAAGGGCGTTATTGTAAGTGACGAGAAGGAAGGTACATACATCGATGAGATTTAGTACATTAATTTATACAATCAAACAGGGCGTAGTTAATATTTTTCGCAACAAATGGTATTCGCTGGCGTCTATGGCAACCATCAGTGCATGTCTTTTTATGTTCGGAATCTTTTATGCTGTAGTGGCCAATTTCCAGTACATTGTCAAAGAAGCACAGGAAGGCGTTGCGGTCACGGTGTTTTTTAATGAAGATACAAGCGATGAGCGAATCGCTGAAATCGGTCAGATGATTGAGAAAAGAGCGGAGGTTTCCCGTGTGAATTTCGTTTCTTCGGACGAGGCATGGGAGAACTTTAAAGATGTTTATCTCGGAGAATATGCAGACGGATTCGGAGATGACAATCCAATTAAGGATTCCGAGAATTATGAGGTTTATCTGAACGATGTTTCCATGCAGGACAGCCTTGTTACTTACGTGGAATCCATTCAGGGTGTGCGTAAAGTGAATCGCTCCGAGATTACGGCGAACACTTTGTCGGGGATGAACCGCCTGATCGGATATGTTTCCATCGGTATCATTGCGATACTTCTTGCGGTTTCAATTTTCCTTATCAGCAATACCGTAACCATCGGTATTTCCGTGCGTAAGGAGGAAATCAATATCATGAAATATATTGGAGCGACGGACTTTTTTGTCAGGGCACCGTTTGTTATTGAAGGTATGTTAATCGGAGCGGCGGGCTCGGTACTTCCGCTTGCCATTATATATTTTATTTACAATCATGTAATCGGTTACGTGACGACGAGATTCCAGATGCTGACGCAGCTTCTGAAATTCCTGACGGTAGAGCAGGTATTCCAGATTTTGATTCCGGTTTCTCTTATGATTGGTATCGGAATCGGTTTTATCGGAAGTTTTTCGACGGTCCGCAAACATATTCGCGTCTGATGATGAATATGGAATAATATGCAGGAGTTTACATCATGGTGAGAACAAAAAGATGGCTTTGTTTTTTGCTTGTAGCAATCATGCTGCTGGTAACCCCATGTTCTGTTATTGCAGATACAAAGGAAAGCCTGGATCAAAAAATACAATCTGAATCGCAGGAACTGAATAGTGCACAGAGTGAGAAAAAAGAGCTAGAAAAGAATCTCGAAGCTGCAGAAGCTTTAAAGCAGTCTTTGCAGGAGGAAAAAGATGAGCTTGCGGGACATGTCGTGCAGCTTGACAATGAAATGAATCAGGTGTCAACGAAGCTTTTTGAAATCGAGCAGATTCTTGACAAAAAGGAAGCGGAACATAAAGAGACAGAAGAGAAACTGGCACAGGCGAAGGAAGATGTGGTAAAGCAGTATGAGGATATGAAAATCCGCATACAGTTCATGTATGAACACGGTTCTATGTCCTTTCTTGAGATACTGCTTTCAAGTTCGAGTTTCAGTGACCTTTTGAACAAGGCAGAATATATTGAACAGGTATCCGCGTATGACAGACAAATGCTGGATTATTATGAACAGACGAAAGTACAGGTGGAAGAACTCGAAAAAGAACTCGAGGAGCAGAAGGGGATTCTTGCAACGGTCAAAGCAGATGTTCAGAAGCAGCAGAAGGAAATGCAGGGGCTCATCAGTGAAAAACAGACCGAGATTGAAGAGTATGAATTGGATATAGCCAACAAAGAAGAGGCAATTAAGGAATACGAGGAAATGATTGCGGCACAGAATGCCGTCATCAGTGCTTTGGAAGCGTCTGTGGCAGCGGCGAGAGCCAAGCGAGAGCAGATGGATGTTTCGGGAAACAGTGCCGGCGGTTCCTACAGCGGAGGTGCGTTCTGTTGGCCGGCTCCGTCCTATACACGTATTTCGGATGATTACGGCTGGCGTAACCATCCTATTTTAGGAGTTCAGCAGTTCCATAACGGAGTAGATATGGCAGCTCCGAGCGGCAGTCCGATTTTGGCGGCAGCAGGCGGAACTGTTATTGCGGCGACATATAATTCAACGATGGGCAATTATGTCATGATTGACCATGGCGGTGGATTGTTTACAATTTACATGCATGCGTCGGCTTTGTATGTTTCGTCCGGACAGTCGGTTTCCAAAGGGGAACAGATTGCAGCAGTAGGATCCACGGGACGTTCGACGGGACCGCATCTGCATTTCAGTGTTCGTCTTGACGGAAATTATGTCAGTCCTTGGAATTATTTATAAGTGAAAGGGAATAATCAAATTGAATAATATCGTGCGAGATGTAAATGATACGGTAGAAACAGAATATACGGATTACGAGATGCTCAGACAGTTGAACGAGCAGAAACGTGAGAGCCGCGGAATCAAGCGCAACTGGTTTGCGGGCGGAATGATTGCGGGCCTGACGATTGCACTGCTGATTTCCTGTGTTGTATATCTTATCAGTCTGAAAAACAGCACGGACGTGGGGCTGATTGGAAAGGATGCTGCAAAGACGGAGCAGTCAGACAGTGTTGTCAATCCACAGATGGAGCAGAAACTGAAAGTTCTGGAAGATAGCATCAATGAGTACTATCTCGGAGATATATCGAAGGAAGAGTTGGAAGAGGGACTGTATTACGGACTTGTTGAGGCCACGGGTGACCCTTATTCTTCCTATTTTTCGGCAGAGGAACTACAGGAGCTTCAAGAATCGACTTCCGGTATTTATTACGGAATCGGTGCTTATGTCGGCCTGGATACGGATACGCAGTACTGTAAAATTACGGGAACGATTCCGGGTACACCTGCAGAGGAGGCAGGTCTGAAAGCAGAAGACCTGATTGTAAAGGTTGACGGTCAGGATGCTTACGGAATGACAACAACGGAGATCGTTGAACTGATTAAGGGCGAGGAAAATACCGAAGTTGTATTGACCATCTCGCGTATAGGAGAAGAGGATTACCTTGATATTACGGTAACGCGCAGACGCGTGGAGGCTCCGACGGTCAATTATGAAATGTTTGATGACGGAATGGCATATATTCAGATTACGCAGTTTGAGGAAGTGACAACAGGCCAGTTCGAGGAGAAGTTGGAGCAGGCGAGAGCGGAAGGAATGAAAGGTTTGATTATAGACCTTCGAAGCAATCCTGGAGGAACGCTGCATAGTGTGGTTCAGATTGCGAGAATGATACTTCCGGAAGGTCTGGTTGTCTACATGGAAGATAAAAAAGGAAAGCGTGAGGAATATGCGTGTGACGGAAGGCGTCAGTTGGAAGTTCCGCTCGTTGTTCTTGTAAATGAAAACAGTGCGTCCGCTGCGGAGATTCTTGCGGGTGCGGTAAAAGATTACGGAATCGGAACGCTTGTCGGCACTAAGACTTTCGGAAAAGGTATCGTACAGAAAGTGTTTGGTATCACGGACGGTTCCGGCGTGAAGCTTACCATTAGTCATTATTATACACCGAAGGGAAATGACATCCATGAGGTTGGAATTGAGCCGGACGAAGTGCTGGAACTTGATGCCGAATCTTATGTGAAAGACGGAAGCGACAATCAGCTGGAACGCGCGAAGGAAATTCTTTCGGGAGAAATAAAGGAATGAAACAGGCCTATTTGATTACGGCATACAAAGATGCTGCATCTTTGTTTGAACTGGCCGGGCTTTTTACACAGACCGGTTATGTTTATATTCATATTGATAAAAAGAGCAAAACCATCACGGATGACGATATCGAAAAGCTGAATCATATTCCGGGGTGCGTTGCGATTCGCAAATATGACATAAAATGGGGCGGGTTTAATCATGTGAAGGCAATTTTGGAACTGATTATGATGGCGGTTTCCAATCATGATGTGGCCTATATGCACATGCTGACCGGAGAGGATTTTCCGCTGGTATCGCCACAGAAACTGGATGAAATGTTTCTTTCGGATTCGCATATTTACATGAGTTATATTAAGCCTGAGGATTTGCCGGAGGCGGTAACCGTGCGGTACCGGTACTATAACTGGTTCCAGGACAAAAATGTGAAGAACAAAGCACTTTGGATGCTACAGCATATGACGGTGCTTCTGCAGAAGAGATGTGGTGTATTCCGCGAGGGTATCGGAGAATTTAACCGTATTTACAAAGGACTTGTCTATATTTCCATGCCAAAAGAGGCGGCGGCTTATGTGGTAGAATATGTAGCGCGCCACGAAGAGTTTTGGGAAGATTTGTACAAATGCCAAGTGCCGGAGGAATTTTTCTTCCAGACGATTTTTATGAATAACAATGAATGGTCAGAGAAGGTAACGGACAGGGAACTTCGCTATATGGACTGGAGTCGCGGAGATGGTTCGAGTCCGGCGTATTTGACGGAAGCAGATTATGATAAGGTAAAGGCGAGCGGATGTCTGTTTGCCCGCAAGTTTCATCCTGAAATGTCATTAGGTCTTAGGGAGAAGCTACGTGAAGAGATTGGAATAACGGAATAGATATAAGATGGACCTTTTGAGGAACAGACCTCAGGAGGTCTTTTTTATTTCCATAAAAGAGTACTATACTTTTTGGATATTTGTGTTATACTAAGAAAGACAGAATGTATGTTCGTTTTTTCGGAGGATTAACAGTGGATAAGTTCGTTTTACATTCCCCGTATCAGCCGACGGGTGATCAGCCGCAGGCGATTGAGGCGCTGGCGCAGGGATTTAAAGAAGGCAATCAGTTTCAGACACTGCTCGGGGTGACGGGCTCCGGTAAGACATTTACGATGGCCAATATTATTGCGGCGCTGAACAAACCAACGCTTGTCATTGCGCATAACAAGACATTGGCGGGACAGCTATATGGAGAGTTTAAGGAGTTTTTTCCGGAAAATGCGGTAGAATATTTTGTGTCCTATTATGATTACTATCAGCCGGAGGCATATGTGCCTTCGACGGATACTTATATAGAGAAGGATTCGGCGATCAATGACGAGATTGACAAGCTCAGGCTTTCGGCGACCGCTTCATTGACGGAGCGCAGGGATGTGGTTGTCGTCGCGTCGGTTTCATGTATTTATGGTATCGGTAGTCCGGATGATTACATGAACATGATGGTTTCGCTTCGTCCGGGGATGGTCAAGGACAGGGACGATGTGATTCATGAGTTGATTGAGATTCAGTATGACCGCAATGACCTTGATTTGGACAGAGGTTGTTTTCGGGTGCGCGGCGATGTGCTGGAGGTGAATCCGGCACAGGGAAGCGATTATATTGTGCGCATAGAGTTTTTTGGCGACGAGATTGACCGCATTACAGAGGTGGATGGTCTGACGGGAGAGATACACGCAGATTTGAACCATATTTCTATCTTTCCGGCCTCGCATTACGTGGTGCCGAGGGAGAAGATTCTGCACGCCTGTGGTGAGATTGAAAAGGAAATGGAGCAGCAGGTAAAATATTTTAAGGGAGAGGATAAGCTCCTGGAAGCGCAGCGCATCAGCGAGAGAACGAATTTTGATGTAGAGATGCTGATGGAGACAGGTTTCTGTTCGGGAATTGAGAATTATTCCCGCCATCTGAACGGTATGGCGGAGGGCGAAACGCCGATGACGCTGATGGATTACTTTAAAGATGATTATCTGATTATCATCGATGAGTCACATATGACGGTTCCGCAGATCCGGGCAATGTTCCACGGTGACAGATCGCGAAAGACAACGCTGGTCGATTACGGTTTTCGTCTTCCTTCGGCGCTGGATAACCGGCCGCTCAATTTTGAAGAATTTGAACAAAAAATAGATCAGATGTTGTTTGTATCTGCAACTCCTGCCGAGTACGAGTCGCAGCATGAACTTCTCCGCGTGGAGCAGGTGATTCGCCCGACCGGACTCTTGGATCCGTGGGTTGATGTGCGTCCGGTGGAAGGGCAGATTGATGATCTAATCTCCGAGGTAAAGAAGGAGACCGAGAAAAAGAACAAAGTGCTTGTCACAACGCTTACCAAACGGATGGCGGAGGATTTGACGGACTATATGAAAGAGGTCGGAATCCGTGTGAAATATCTCCATTCGGATATCGATACACTTGAGCGTGCGGAGATTATCCGTGATATGCGTATGGATGTGTTTGATGTGCTGGTCGGAATCAATCTGTTGCGAGAAGGTCTGGATATTCCGGAGATTTCGCTTGTCGCGATTCTCGATGCCGACAAAGAAGGATTTCTGCGTTCGAGAACTTCACTTGTACAGACAATCGGTCGCGCGGCGCGTAATGAAACGGGTCATGTCATCATGTATGCTGACACGATGACGGATTCGATGCGGAGTGCAATAGAGGAGACAGAGCGCAGACGCAGCATTCAGGATGCATACAACCGGGAGCACGGTATCACGCCGAAATCCGTCAAGAAAGAAGTTCGGGATTTAATCAGCATTTCCAGAGCTGTGGATTCAAAGGATACGCGTATGGAAAAAGATGTGGAATCCATGAGCGCAGAGGAACTTTCTGCTGAGATTGGCAAGGTGCAGAAGCAGATGAAAAGAGCGGCGGCGGATCTTGATTTTGAGACGGCGGCATTGCTGCGTGACAGGATGATTGAACTTAAGAAATATTTGCATGAAGGTTAATTATGAGCGAAAAAAAAGAATTTATTAAAATACGTGGTGCCAAAGAGCACAATCTGAAAAATATTGATTTGAATATACCGAGAAACGAACTGGTTGTTCTCACAGGGCTTTCCGGTTCCGGGAAGTCATCGCTTGCGTTTGACACCATCTATGCAGAGGGACAAAGACGCTATATGGAATCATTGTCTTCCTATGCACGAATGTTTCTCGGGCAGATGGAAAAACCGGATGTAGAAAACATCGAAGGTCTTTCGCCGGCGATTTCCATCGACCAGAAATCGACGAATCGGAATCCGCGTTCCACAGTCGGAACGGTGACGGAAATTTATGACTATTTCCGCCTGTTGTATGCGCGTGTCGGTATTCCGCATTGTCCGAAATGCGGAAAGGTCATTGCGAAGCAGACCGTTGATCAAATGGTGGACCAAATTATGGAATTGCCGGAGCGTACCCGCCTGCAGATTCTGGCGCCGATTGTGCGCGGAAGGAAGGGCGAGCATGTCAAAGTGCTTGACCGTGCAAAGCGAAGCGGGTATGTGCGTGTGCGTATCGACGGAAATCTGTATGAGCTCTCAGAGGAGATAAAGCTTGATAAAAACATCAAGCACACAATAGAGATTGTAGTGGACCGTCTGATTATGAAAGAAGGCATCGAAAAGCGTCTGACCGGTTCCGTGGAAAATGCGTTGGAACTTGCAGAGGGACTTCTTGTTGTCGATACCGGAGAAGGGGAGACTATGAATTTCAGCCAAAGCTTTTCGTGCCCGGATTGCGGTGTGAGTATTGATGAAATTGAGCCGAGAAGTTTTTCTTTCAACAATCCGTTCGGTGCTTGTCCGTGCTGTTTTGGGCTTGGATACAAGATGGAATTTGCACCGGAGCTTATGATTCCGGATGAGTCACTCAGTATCAACGAAGGAGCGATTCAGGTTATGGGATGGCAGTCCTGTCACCAAAATGGTAGTTTTACCAATGCAACCTTGCAGGCGCTTTCCAAGCATTATGGCTTCAGTCTGGATACTCCGTTTAAGGATTACTCGGATGAAGTGCGCAATATTCTCATACATGGTACGAACGGGAAAGAAATCGATGTCTATTACGAGGGGCAGAGAGGAAAGGGCGTATATCCGATAGCATTTGAGGGTCTGATTAAAAATGTGAACCGTCGTTACAGAGAGACGGGTTCGGAGATGATGAAGCAGGAGTATGAAGCGTTTATGAGGATTACTCCGTGCGAGGAATGCGGCGGAATGCGTCTGAAAAAGGAATCCCTTGCAGTGACAATAGCGGACAAAAATATCCATGAGATAACATCTATGTCCATCAATCGTCTGCATGAGTTTTTGGAAACATTGGAACTGACGCCGCAACAACAGCTCATTGGCAGGAGAATTATCAAAGAGATCCGAAACAGAGTTGGTTTTCTTGTCAATGTAGGACTTGAGTACCTGTCTCTTTCGCGGGCGACGGGAACGCTCTCAGGAGGAGAGGCGCAGCGTATTAGGCTTGCAACACAGATTGGTTCGGGGCTTGTAGGAGTGTGCTACATTCTTGATGAGCCGAGCATCGGACTTCACCAGAGAGATAACGATAAATTGCTCGGGGCATTAAAACATCTCCGAGACCTCGGGAATACACTCCTTGTGGTGGAGCACGATGAGGACACCATGCGAGAGGCGGACTGGATTGTCGATATCGGACCGGGGGCGGGAAGTCACGGAGGAGAAGTAATCGCCGAAGGGCGCGCAGAGGATATTATGAAGGTTCCGGAGTCGGTGACCGGACAATATCTGAGCGGTGAGAAAAAAATACCGGTACCAAAGATGCGCAAGCGTGCAACGGGTTACCTTAAGGTAACCGGAGCGGCAGAAAATAATTTAAAAAATATCAACGTAAATATTCCGCTTGGAGTTATGACATGTGTGACCGGAGTGTCCGGTTCCGGGAAGTCATCACTTGTCAATGAAATTGTATATAAGCGTCTGGCACGTGATTTGAATCGTGCGTTTACGATTCCGGGTAAGCATAAGGATATGAAAGGGATTGACCAACTGGACAAAGTCATCAACATTGACCAGTCTCCGATTGGCCGTACTCCGCGTTCCAATCCGGCGACGTACACGGGCGTGTTTGACCAGATTCGCGATTTGTTCGCATCCACGCAGGACGCTAAGGCTAAGGGCTACAAAAAAGGCCGTTTCAGTTTTAATGTAAAGGGCGGACGTTGCGAGGCGTGCAGCGGTGACGGAATTCTCAAGATAGAGATGCACTTTTTGCCGGATGTGTATGTACCGTGTGAGGTCTGCGGCGGAAAGCGCTATAACAGAGAGACACTCGATGTCAAGTACAAAGGAAAGAGCATTGCTGATGTGCTCGAAATGACGGTGGAGGAGGCACTTGGATTTTTTGAAAATCTACCTCAAATCCACAGAAAGATACAAACGTTGTATGATGTGGGACTTTCCTATGTGCAGCTCGGACAGCCGTCTACTACGCTTTCGGGAGGAGAGGCGCAGCGTGTGAAGTTGGCGACGGAGCTTTCGAAGCGCAGCACGGGTCGGACAATATATATTTTGGATGAACCGACGACGGGACTGCACTTTGCGGACGTACACAAGCTGGTCGAGATTCTGCATCGTTTGACGGAGGGCGGAAATACAGTACTCGTGATTGAACACAATCTCGATGTCATCAAGACGGCGGATTACATTATCGATATCGGTCCGGAAGGCGGAGAGCGCGGCGGAGAGATTGTCGCGTGCGGTACACCGGAGGAGGTGGCGGAAAATCCTGCTTCCTATACGGGTGTTTATATCAAAAAAATGTTAAAGTAAATGGGAAAAGAGTTTTTGTAAGCGAGGAATACTCGGTGCAAAAACTCTTTTTTTGAGGAATTGTATCAAACGAACAAAAACCCCATATCAAAAACCAATTTCCTTTTCGTGCCATTGTTGTTATCATATTTCCTTAAATTTTTATACAAAGGAGGAATTCATGATGAAACAAAAAACAAAGAAAGGAAAACGGATAATA
>SVFI01000018.1 GCA_015056905.1 Lachnospiraceae bacterium | reverse complement strand
TCGCAGAGTTGCTCATAACAGAGCGTCCGTCTTGAAAAAGGCGAAACTACATGGCCCCGTGGTCAAGCGGTTAAGACATCGCCCTTTCACGGCGGTAACACGGGTTCGATTCCCGTCGGGGTCACTATTTTACATATGCCGATGTGGCTCAATTGGCAGAGCAGCTGATTTGTAATCAGCAGGTTATCGGTTCGAGTCCGATCATCGGCTTTTCAACCAAAAGGGTTTGGACCTTTAGCTCAGTTGGTTAGAGCAACCGGCTCATAACCGGTCGGTCCAGGGTTCGAGTCCCCGAAGGTCCACTTTGCTTTCGAGCAATAATTTAATAATACAAATGATTATGGCCCAGTGGCTCAGTTGGTTAGAGCGCCGCCCTGTCACGGCGGAGGTCGTCGGTTCGAGTCCGATCTGGGTCGTTTGTATGTGTAAACATACAAAGTAAAAATGGGATCTTAGCTCAGCTGGGAGAGCATCTGCCTTACAAGCAGAGGGTCACAGGTTCGAGCCCTGTAGGTCCCATTAACAATGTATAGAGATATGCATTGTGGGCCCGCGTGGCGGAACTGGCAGACGCGCAGGACTTAAAATCCTGTTGTAGCGATACAGTACCGGTTCGATTCCGGTCGCGGGCACGAAAGTTTAATGGAGGAAGCGTTGATTTTATCGGCGTTTCCTTTATTTTTTGCGTAAATACCTTTTGTGTGTTTTTTAGATGTGGTGTAGGTAATGAACGTTGCTAGAAACGAGTAATAAATGATATAATAACCATGTTATTTCAATAGTTATTAGAACGAATGTAAAGGTTAGGAGGATAAATAGTAAGAAATGAAAAGATATATGACAATTTTACTGATTTTCGGAATGCTCAGCGTATTGGCAGGATGCGGTTTTGAAGAAACTGAGGAATCAAGAACAAGTGCAGAATCTGAGACCAAATTTACCAGAGTGGAGACTGAAAACAAGGAAATAGAGGTGGCAGAAGTTAAGGGAACACTCAGAAATACGGAGAAAGTATTAGATGCTTTTATAAACAACGAGATTTCCCTGGCTGATAACGAAACAACATATTTTAAAGATATGATGCAAGAGGAAGGGGCAGAGTTGGGAGAACGTGTTGATCTGGATAATGACGGGGAGAATGAACTCATTATAACGAATTATTACGGCGGGTATTATTTAGATGTCAGGGATGATAAAGTATGGAAATTTGCGCAGGGGGAAGGAACTGCAGGCATGCTTCATTATGTTGAATATGATGGTGCAATTTGGATATATCATTCAGACACTACTCATGCCGGAAGACAGACATATTACTTTGAAAAATATAAAGGCGGGGATAATCTGGTTGATTCATTCGATTTAAAGGATGAGTACTGGGATGATGTAAATCATGTATATACATACAGGGGAAAAGAGACAACGAAGGAAGAATATGATAGGATTTTCGGGGAAATATTCGGAAACGGGAATACAGAAGTGGTAAGTGAAACATCTGATATTGAATCAGAGGTTGAAAATATAAGAAAAATATATTATTCGATTCAGAATAATCTCAGTTCCTATAAGGTTAGCGAGCCAGCGTCCTTAATGACAGCTTATCTTGATAAAGAAGGACATTGTCGTAAGATTATAGCTCAGAAAGGTCTGTATTATGAGGGAATCATTGGGGATGCGACAGAAGCCATAGAGAATTATTCGGCAGAATATTACTATGACTATAATGATATGGAAGAATTGATTTTTGTTTTTGTTTATGATGAGGACGAAGAGTACCGTTATTATGTAAAAGATGGAAAATGTATCCGGTATATTAATACAAATGGGGTAGTTACAGATTATCCGGAAGGAGCAGCAGTTGGGACAATAGCACATACCGATTGTTTTATTAGTACAGGAATCATGGAGATTCATTGGGCAAGTGCAGGACCGGAGGAATGATGGGGATGCTTTTGTAAACAATGAAATTCCGGTCGAGGGCATTTGAATTTGAGAGGAAACGTTGAGTAATTACCGTTTCCTTTTTGAATTAAAAACGAAATGGAGGAAGTTTTGATATGAGGTGGATATTGGGGGCTATGTTTGGGTTAATTATTGCTTTTTTTATATATGGAATTGTGGGGGCATTATGTAATTTGATTATCGGACCGCTACTGGGCTATCGGATTCAAAAAATATTATTTTTAGGCGGGGCGCTGAGCAGAGAAAATTCAAAGTTTAAGTTAGAACTTGCCGAGTTGCATTTGATTCCGGAAGTGTTACTTGATACGAATGTCACACAAAGGTGGAAAAAGCTTATTTTAGATATTTTTCCGGTTATTATGGGATTTAGTGCGGGTGCACTCTTATCGTTCGTATTTGGGGACGTGAGAGGTATTTACAGGCATATTTTAATCGGAACACTGAGTGCAATGGCAATTTTATATTGCTGGCATATCTTTATTGTGCTTAAAATGTTAGTATATATGAAAGAGAACAAAGAATAAAATATATCGAAATGCCAATAGTAAGGAAAAAGGAGAGAGCGAAATGAAAATATTATTTTATGATACGAAAAAGTATGATAGGGATTCTTTTGAAAAAATGCTTCCACAGTTTCCGGAAGTGGAAATGGATTTTTTGGAGGCAGATTTATCAGTTTACACAGCAAGATTAGCGAAGGGTTACGATGGAGTATGTGCATTTGTAAGCTCCGATGTGGGCGGCAATGTGTTGCATGCACTCAGTGACAGTGGTGTGAAACTTGTGCTTATGCGTTGTGCGGGATTTAACAATGTGGATATTGATGCGGCAAAAGAATACGGAATTACGGTTCTGCGTGTTCCGGGATATTCACCGGAAGCAGTTGCAGAGCATGCAATGGCGTTGGCGCTTGCGGTAAACAGAAGAATTCATAAAGGATATATCAAAGTAAGAGAAAACAATTTCAGTCTCGTCGGGTTAACCGGAGTTAACTTCTTTCAGAAGACAGCGGGAATTGTGGGAACCGGAAAAATCGGAGCCGCAATGTGCAGAATCTGCCGTGGCTTTGGTATGAGGGTTATTGCGTACGATATGTATCAAAATCCGGATCTTGATTTTGTAGAGTATGTGGATTTTGATACGCTTTTGGCGGAGAGTGATTTGATTTCGCTCCATTGTCCGTTAACCGAGGATAACTACCATATGATTAATACAGAAACAATAGAAAAGATGAAAGATGAGGTTATTTTGGTAAACACATCCAGAGGAGCACTTATTAAGACGGAGGATTTAATTGCCGGAATCCGTAATAAAAAGTTTTTTGCAGTCGGGCTTGATGTTTACGAAGAGGAAACAAACAATGTATTTGAAAACCGTGAGGATGACATTTTAGAGCATTCCATCACAGCAAGATTGTTGTCCTTCCCTAACGTGATTGTTACATCGCATCAAGGGTTTTTGACGGAGGAAGCACTTGCGTCCATCAGTCAGACAACGTTGCAGAATGCGATGGATTATAAGAGCGGACAGATGAAAGAAATGAATCTTGTGACGGTGCAGTAGTCGGGTTTTAGATTAGTTGCAGGGATACAACGGATGAAAGAGGTACGATATATGGATGTGAAGAAAACGTTAGAGCAGATGACATTGGAAGAAAAGGCACGCCTTGTGAATGGAGCGTCCTTTTTTGGAATGGCAGAGATTGAGCGGTTAGGCATTCCGAGAATGCAGCTTTTGGATGGTGGCACAGGGATGAATTTTGAGCAGCTGTTCGGAGATATGACAGAAGTGGGTCAATTCGGACTGAGCAGCACGAATGGGATGGTAGGAAGTACATTGCTAACCCATGTCATTGAATACTATTATGAGCCGGAAAAATTGACAGAAGAAGAAAAAGAATTGTATACATGGATTAAGCAACGGTTGGAAGGTGATTCTGCGAAGGCGGAGTATGCACCGGGATGTTTTCCGCCGGGAATTTTACTTGGGGCGACATGGAATAAAAAAGTAGTAGGAAAAGTGGGAGAAGCACTCGGAAGAGAAGCGTGTTTGTATGGGGTTCATATACTTTTGGGCAGTCCGAATGTGAATATCCACAGAGACCCGTTGAATGGAAGAATTTTCGAAGGATATTCCGAGGATCCGTGTCTTGTTTCGACTTTGGCACCGGAGCTGGTGAAGGGGGTTCAGAAATATGGTGTTGCAGCGAATGTGAAGCATTTCGCGGCGAATAACCAGGAAACAAATCGTGTCGGTATCAACGAGACGATTTCGTTGCGTGCTCTGGAGGAGATATACTTTCCGGGATTTAAGGCTTGTGTGACGGAAGGCGGAGCAAAGACGGTAATGAGTGCGTATAACCGTATTAATGGGGTTGCCTGCACGGAGAATCAATGGCTTTTGACGGACAAACTGCGTACAGAATGGGGATTTGACGGAGTAGTGCTTTCTGACTGGGGCGCAGTATATCATCCGGCAGAAGCGTTAGCGGCAGGTAATGATCTTGCGATGCCGGGACCGCTTCCGTGGGAGCCGATTGTCGAGGCGGTGAAAGATGGAAGATTGAAGGAAAATGAATTAAATCTTGCAGCAGAAAGATTACTTACATTGATTCACTGGGTTGAGAGTAACTTTGCTGCCGAAGCTGTGGAAAAGCAGGATGTGCATTCGCTGTGGAAAGCTGCGGATGAGGTGGCTTACGAGGCGGCTTGTGAGGGGGTAGTTCTTGTTGAAAATGCAGGAATTCTTCCATTTTCCGAAGGAACTAAGGTGAGAATGGACGGAAGCGGCGCAGATAAACTGATGGAGTGCGGAAGCGGAAGCGCCGGTATCACGACGAGCCGTACAAGCAACATCCGTGATGGGCTTACTGTAGTGCAAAGCGGAGAGGAAGACGTTGTTGTGTTTGTGTGCAGACTGGGCGGTATGGAAGGAAATGATCGTCCGCACATGCATTTGGATATCAATGACCTGAAATTGCTGTATGCTTATGGGGCACTGAAAGAGGACAGTATTCCTGAAGTTGTCTACAAGCAACTCAATGAGGTAGAAAAGAGAATCGGAGCTCCGAAGCAGATGGTTCTGGTATTAAATGTAAGCGGACCGGTAGATTTATCTTATATCAACAGAGATGTAGTAAAGGCAGTTCTTGTTGCTTTTCTTCCCGGGATGCAGGGAGGGAAGGCGGTTGCAGATGTATTGACGGGAAAGATAAATCCTTCAGGTAAGCTTCCGCTTACATTCCCGATGAGATACGAAGATACACCGACATTCTTGAATTTTCCGGGGGACGGATATGAAGTTTGTTACGGAGAGGGTATTTATGTCGGATATCGTTATTATGACAAAAAGAAGATCAAACCGCTTTATCCGTTCGGTTATGGGTTGAGTTACACCACATTTATTTGCAGTGGTATGAATGACATTAAGGTGGAGGGGGACCATATCCGGTTTACTGTGGAAATAAAAAATACAGGTGCATATTCCGGTTCTGAGGTTGTTCAGATTTATGCCGGTGATCCTTATTCGACGCTCCACAAACCGATGAAGGAACTGGTAGCGTTCGAGAAAGTGTGTTTGGAACCGGGCGAGACGAAGCAGATTCGTTTTGAAGTTGTTTTAGACAAACTTTCTTCCTATGACGCTGATAGGAAACAGTGGACTTTAGAAGAAGGATATTATGATATTTTTGCAGCAACATCTTCGTGCGAGGATGATATTTTTGCGAAGAAGAGAGTGTATGTGGATTGTAAGTCTCCGTACAGTTACGGCTTGACATCGACAGTAAAAACAATTTATGAGCACGAAGATTTACAGTATGCATTGAGAAAACTTTGGGATGATAAGAAATGGGACTGGGGAATTGTAGAGAGCAATTATCAGTATACACCGAGCAAAACCATAGAAGAGATACTTCCGGATGACGATATCAAAATGGGCGATAAAGAGATAGCAGAATTTATGATATCCGTTTCGGGTGTCAAAAAAATATAAAAATGAAAGGCTGTTCACATTATTGATTGAACAGCCTTTTGTAATGCAATATTATTTATCGTCTTCGTCGAAGAATTCCTCAATCGTCTCTGTTTCAGGAGCGGATTCTGCTGGAGTTTCATCTTCTTCCTCGTCAGTACCGTCTTCTACAGTGTCAACCATAGGCTCGGTATCTTCCTCATCAAACGGTTCTGCATTTTCGGAATCGGAAGAACTTAAGTTGAGGGGAACATAGGTGCGTTCTGTAGATTCTGTGCCGTTTTCATAATCTTCATCGTCATCGAATTCATCGAAATCGTCAAAATCGTCATCATCAAATCTATTACTGTCATTTTTTTTCATAAAATAATATGCGCCTGCTGCAACAGCACCGATGGCTGCACCGAATAATAAACCTTTAGTGAACTTTTTCATATTGAAAACTCCTTTCAAAATACCCTTTTTTCTATTTTAAAATAAAATCGACGATTATACAAGCAGTTTATGCATAAATGTCGTTCCTTAGTCATTTATCTTTTAGGAATCTTTCTGCTCTTGAAACGTAGTAAAATACAAATTCCAAGATCGTAGGAACGCCGCGGTCCGAATGAATACGTGCACAATAATATTTAATTAAATCGTCAGGGTCGCTTACACGCCATGCACGGTTAATGGCATATTGCATAGAACGCTCGATGCTTGGATCGCTTTTATTGTATTTCGGCCCGAGGATGCTGTAAATGTTGGCGTCCCGATTATGCAATTTAATCCACACAGCATCTACTAAGTATCGGAAACCGACAGCTTTTGGACTGATACCTATCATCATAAGATCTTGGCGAATAAAATCCATTATGTCAGAGTCAGGTATCGATTCATTTGGAGCAGACGCAGGTATTGGGTTTGAAGAAATAGGTGTAGCTTGCGTCGTAGCAGGAGTTTGTTGTTTGGTCAAAGTACCGACCATCATTTCTAAGAAATCGATTACATATTTTGCAGAGTAAGCGGATTCATATTTGGTGAGAATAAAGTCTGCACCAAGAGACCTTGCTGCTTCGTGTGTTGTATGACTGGAATTGTTGGTTGTGACAAGAAGATAAGGTGTGTTTTGCAAATTCAGTTGTCTTATGGAAGAGAGAAACAGTAAGCCGTTTCCGCTTCCGTTATGTAATTCGAGGTCGATAATAATTGCATCCGGCTGCTCGGTTTTGGCGATTTCAATCGCGTGATCGGAATCGGCTGTGCATGTGAGGATGTGAATGTTTTCTTTGGAATCTGCATATTTCTTTAATTCTTCACAATCTCTTATATCATCTTCAAGGACAAGTATTTTGGTAATATTAGTCATTGGTCATACCTCCGATTTTAATGTTGTTCTCAGAAGGAATTACATAGAGGTCACCACGTGTCTGAGTGTTGATAATATCCATGTGGCGATATGATTGAACAACATAATGGTTTCTTCTGTTCAGTGAAAGAGTAATTTTCTTTGTAAAGTTGCTCTTATGCAACTGATATTCCTGAATTTGTATTGATGCACGGTATTTCTTTTTGAACAACCAAATGTCCATCAATCCGATACCGTTGCCACCGGTGTCTTCGTGTGTGGTGTGCTTATGAATACCAAATTGATGTAAGGTATCTATTTCAAAAGGAATCCCTGTGTCTGCAACGGAAATATAGGATTCCTTCTGTAGTTGTCCAAAAGTAACTTGTATTTTACTGTCTTCCCGGTTTCCGATGGCGATAATCGCATTTTCGAGCAAATCGGAAAGGAGATGAGACAAATCATTTTCAGAAACTTGTTCCAATAATTTATTCAGGGCTTCTTGTGTGTGTTTAAACTCGAAACGAATGTTGTTAGCATGTGCTTTCTTCTGCATATAGGCGAGCATGGTATCAACACTAACGTTTCCGGTCTGAATCAGAGTCGTATCTTGTGTTTGGTAGTTATTCAAAATGCCTTTGCGTTCCTGCGACATGGTGCGGAGCTGTATGGCGAGTTGTTGTCCGTGGATTTTGAGTTTTTCTGAGTTAATGAAAGTTTCATCTTGCAGAAAATCCAAGACAGCACTTTCCATGGCAGGAATCAGTTTGTTGTCTTTATGTATAATCCTTGCCAAGGATTCGTTGTCTTCCGCTAACTTTTGAATTTTCTTATCCTTTTCATCAATTTCGTCGTACAGTGATTGGAGTTCTAACTTGCGGAGCTTTTCGATGTACGATTTTGTAATCTGCCGACGCCACCATGCAAAGAGAAGGAAGGCGAGGAGGAAGAGAGCAAGTGATATTATAGAGGCAAGTAATGTGTTTGTAGAATATGTTTGTGCTAAAACATGAACACGATCAACTATTTTGACGGCTAAGATTAACCAGCCGACAGTTATTCCAGAAAGTATAAATTGTTTATTTGTTAGGAATGTCAAATTTCCTTTTAGTCTTTTGGATTTACTTAGTTTATTAATGGTAAATGTTGTCAAAATTCCAGTAAAAAGAAAAGAATATTCATCTGGAGGAGTAAAATTATTGTAATAATAAAATGGAACAGATACTAAAGTAACCAGTAGGGAAATAATAAATTGTATGGAATGATATATCGAGAAAGATAAAGTTGCTAACAAAAAATTCAAATCATATTTTACCTTATAAACAACAAGAGTTGAAAAATAGAATAAGAAAATATAAATAATCAAATAAGTAAATTTGAAATACATGTGTGTAATTGAAGATATTATAAACATTACAATGAGATGTATAACGTGAAAAGATTTATACTGAATCTGCTGGTTTGATTTTTCTAATAATTTTTTATATAAAAATATGGTGCAAATTACTCGAAATAAGGAAGCGATAAAAATAGTCATTATTAACTCCTAACCAATGCCTACAAAAATACAAGTACAAGAACCAATAGTTTAAGAAAGCTCATTTGAGTAACCTCCCAGTATAGGAGGTGAGAAAATGAGTTTTTCAGAATGGTTTTTTAATTTTTGGGGAATTTTAAGAAGCAACTGTTAATTAAGCTTCTAGTATCCTTCTTCATTCTATTGCAAACTATTAAATCTTGTAGGTGCTATTTTTCGGGTTTCAACTCCCTAAATTATATATCACAAAATATGGAAATTCAATGAATTACCATATTTTGGATGGCCTGGGAGCAAAAGAGGCAACAAAAACCAAGAAAAACCAAGAAAAAACAATAATTTAAGAGCCAATAAAAACCAATAGGTTTTCTTGTGGAAAATTGTTAAAGTATGCATGTTCGTAGAGAACCGAAGGGGACCGGAGTGTTTGAAATGGTGCGCTCCGGAACACTCCCCGGGTATGAACTCGAAAAATGGATTATGAGGGATGCAACAAACAAAGGACCGATTCGTGAGGATTGGTTCTTTTTTTATGTAAAAAAACAAGGTCTTGAAAAGGGAGAGAATCGTAATTATACTGATAACAAAGTGTATTTTGATAAAAGGAGGATACGACATGGCAAAGCTTTTGATTGTAGTTGATATGCAGAATGATTTTATAGACGGGGCGCTCGGAACAAAAGAGGCTGTTCAAATTGTTCCGAATGTAGTAAGGAAAATAGAGGAATTCCGTCAGTCAGGCGATAAGGTTATTTTTACAAAGGATACGCATTTTGAAAATTATATGGAGACGCAGGAAGGGAAAAATCTTCCGGTTGAGCACTGTATTAAGGGAACGAAGGGGCATGAGATTTGTGATGAAATCAAGGCAGTGATAGATGTCGATGCCTGCAAAGTGTATGAGAAACTGACATTTGGTTCTTCCGAACTGGCGCAAGATTTGAGAGACGGTGTGTATAACGATGCAGAAAGTATTACGCTGGTGGGGCTTTGTACGGATATTTGTGTGATTTCAAATGCGATGCTCTGCAAGACATTTTTGACGGAAACACCGGTCTGCATTGCGGCAGATTGTTGTGCAGGGGTAACTCCGGACAGTCATGAAAATGCTTTAAATGCAATGGAAATGTGCCAGATTAAAATTGTGTAAAGTGGAAATGTGTGGTATGATAAAATGACTGAGGAAGTCAATGGAATGAGGAAAATACCATGAATGATAAGTTTTTTAATTTAAAAAGAGAGAAACAGGACCGGTTTATCAATGCGTCTTTGAAGATTTTTTCAGAGAATGGATATCAGAAGGCGAGTACGGATGATATCGTGAAGGAAGCAGGTATTTCAAAGGGGCTTTTATTTCATTATTTCGGAAGTAAGCTGGGGCTATATGAGTTTGTCTATAATTACAGTACGAAACTGTTGATGATGGAGTATTCAGGGAATGTATTGTCCGATGGCATGGATTTCTTTGAATTGCAGAGACAGATGGAAGTGTCGAAGAAGAATATTATGATTTCCTATCCATATATGAATGTATTTGTGGGGAAGGCGTTCCGAGAGGAAAGCTTTGAGGTGCTTTCGGTTGTGGCGGACAGTATGGATCAGTATTCTGCTTGTTTGGCTGAAACATACGCCAAGGCTGATATTTCCCGATTCAAGGAGGGGGTTGACCCGTCCGCAATCTTAAAGATGTGTATTTTTGTTGCAGACGGCGTGTTAAATGAGCAGTTCCAAAACGGAAGAATCGATCCGGATGCGTATTATGCGGAGGTTGTTTCGTACTTGAATGTGCTGAAAGAGAATTTGTATAAGAATTAATATGAGAAAACTCCTTCATTTGGAAGGAGTTTTTTGTTGTTTTTCAAAAGACTGTGTGATACAATGCTGAAAAGCATATCTGATATCTTTGGCGCGAGCCGTCTTAATCAATTCTGATTTTTAAGATCTCATTTGCTTTTATTTCAAAAAACATCAGTATAAAGCAGAGGGCGGAGGCGAAAGCAATGAGTATTTTTGAGTATGATCAGGAAAAGCATATGCAGATGGAACGCAAGGAACATTATCAGCTTGGATTTGAAGATGGAATTGTATGTGGGATGGATCAGGGAATAGAACAAGGAATAACTTCCTCGTTGCTGTTTTTGTTGGAAGATTTGGGGAGTCTTCCGAATGAACTTGTGGAAAAGATTAAAGAAACCAAGGATAAAGAACTTCTTTATCGGTGGATAAAGGGGGCGCGCGAGGCAAAAACGCTGGAGGAGTTTGCAGAGAATATGTAAAAGAAAAGGGTTGGAGAAACAATGTTTCTTCAACCCATATTTGTTATTTCGACTGCTGGTAGACAGGATCGGCAGGATAACCGCCGCGGAGTTTCTGCATACCGCGTTGTACGGCGTCTTTGGAATTTTTCCAATCGGCATCTTTGTTGCGATAGTCATATTTTTCAATCAGCCATGCGACGTCTTCGCCGACACGTTTTAGATTTTCCTGCATCTGCGAGAGGATGAGGGAATAGAATTCATCCTTTTGCTTTTCGGAAAGTTCGAACTGTGCCCGCTGGCAGATATCGCCGAAATGGTGAAGACAAAATCCTTTGCTATTTTCAATCATATGTTTCATCTCGTCGTCTTTTTTATACATGAAAAAGAAGGTGTCGAGATAACGATCGTATGTTTTTGCAAAGTTGTTGCAGATATAACAGGAAGATTCTTTTTCTTTGACCCAGCTGCTGATGGAGTTGTCCGGAACATCCGTTTTTTTGAGACGGTTCATCAGAGTGACTTTGCCCGGTGCGAACATTTTAATCTGTCCCTCCAGTTCCTTCTGCATCTGGATGTAGTGGGTTTTTAAAATCCAGGCGTTGCCGAGTGCGTTACCATAGTCAAACATCTTTTTAAAGTGCGTGCGGCAGAAGCCGGCTTTGTCCGTCATCTCGCGCATATCGCTTTCCATGTAGGAGGCGCTGGAGCCGAGTACGAGGTCCAAAAGGTCTTGTTCGACTTCACGTTCCACAAAGCAGAACGGGCATTCGTCGTTTGCATGGAATGCATCGGTTAATGGTATGGTATACAGGGTTTCTTTCATAAGGGGGCCCTCTCTTTTCGTCAGAATATTTACAAGTATCAGTTTAGCTGTGCGCGTGGGAAAAGGCAAGTAAAAAAGAAGAAAAGAGGTGCAAAGTGCGAACGGTTATGATAAAATCAAACCCGATAACAGAAAAAGGAGTATGAAAACGTGGAATATTGGGATATTTATGATAAGAATAAACAGAAAACGGGACGTACCATGAAGAGAAATGATTGGTGTCTGAAAGATGATGAGTACCATCTGACGGTGCTTGGAGTTGTTGCGAGACCGGATGGCAGATTTTTAATTACGCAGCGTGTCATGACCAAAGCGTGGGCACCGGGCTGGTGGGAAGTCTCCGGTGGTGCGGCCATGGCGGGTGAGGAATCGCTCGATGCAGTACTTCGTGAGGTAAAAGAAGAGACCGGTCTTGATGTTTCCGGTGCGCAGGGGGGATATATGTTTTCTTACCACAGAGAAAATCCGGGTGAAGGAGACAATTATTTCGTTGACATCTATCGTTTTGTCCTTGATTTTGACGAGAAAGACCTTAAGCTTCAAGATGCAGAAACACTGGGCTATAAGCTCGCCACGGCAGATGAAATCCGTGAGCTTGCTGCGCAGGGGATTTTTCTGCATTATGACAGCATCAAGGATGTTTTTACGTTATAATGGTCTCTTGACATCGCCGATATCAGTTACCGCATGGTAACCGGCTTTTTCAATAAGCATGCAAAGCGTATCACTGCACTGGGCAGATTCTGCACCGGTGCAGTTTTTGTTTTCATAAAGATTATAAAGTTGGCGCACCCCAAGCGGAGAAAGGTTCGGCATAACAACGTTAGCCCCGGCTTTCAAACCTCGCTCACGTCCGTCCGGCGAGATAGTTGCCAGAGCAGTGGTTGCAGGGAGAAGTGCGTGCGGGAACATAAGACGCACGATAGCAAGAATGCGGAGGGTCAAAGACAAACTTCCGCTTTCAAAGCCGGAAAAAGGGGTATCATTGTGCGTAATGTACGGACCGATTCCAATCATGTCCGGATCCAGAGTCTGCAGAAAGCGCAGGTCGCTAACGATATCCGAGAGCGTTTGATACGGAGCACCGACCATAAAACCTGCTCCGACCTGATATCCGATTTCTTTTAAGTCCTGCAGACATTGCTTGCGTCTTGCAAGCTGCATCTGCTCCGGGTGGAGCTTGGCATAAAGTGCATCTGAGGCAGCCTCGTGGCGCAACAGATATCTTCGGGCACCGGCCTGATGATATGCCAGATAACTTTCACGGGATTTTTCTCCGACGGAAAGCGTGATGGCACAGTCAGGATAACGGCTGTGGATGGATGAGACGATGTCGCATATGCGCTCGTCGGTAAAATATGCATCTTCGCCGCTCTGCAAAACAAAGGTCCTCATACCGAGACGATAACCTTCCCTGCAACAATCGAGAATCTCCTGCTTTGTGAGACGGTAGCGCACGGCTTTACAATTGCCTGCACGAATTCCGCAGTAGTAGCAGTCGTTTTTACAGTAGTTGCTGAATTCGATGAGCCCCCGTACATAAACGGCGTCACCGTAAATTTCCCTGCGCACCCGGTCAGCATAGGCAAAAAGTTCTTCGTCCCACGTGTCTGTTGCGAGAAGTGCGAGGAGAATATCATTGCTTATGCCATGTGTATGATAAAGTTGTTTTATTGTTTCTTTTGAAAGTGTCATATGTTTTCCTCGGAAATTTTATGAAGTAATCATATCGGTTGAAAATTGGATTGTCAAGCAGGGGTGTGAGAGAGTAAAATGAAGTGGTAGAAGACCAAAGTCCGAGGGAGTCAGTTTGTATGGGTTTACAGTTTGTATTCGGCGGTTCCGGTGCCGGAAAAAGTACAAAGGTATACGATAAAATATGGAAACAGTCGATGGAACATCCGGAGAAGAAATATCTGATTATGGTCCCGGATCAGTTTACGATGTACACGCAGAAGCAGCTTTGTCTGATGCACCCGAGAGGGGGCATTATGAATATCGAGGTGCTTAGTTTTTCGCGCCTGATACACAGAGTGTCTGAGGAAGTCGGACGGAAAGAACGGGCAGTTCTTGATGATACAGGAAAAAATCTCGTGCTCCGCAAAGTTGCCATCGAAAAGGAAGAGGAACTTGTGCTTCTGAAAGAAAAGGTAAAGAGACCGGGGTATATCCATGAAGTAAAGTCCATGATTTCCGAGTTTTATCAATATGATATCCGTGAAAAGGATATGGAGGAGATGATTGCGCAGGCGCAGGGGAAAGGAGCTCTTTCTCTGAAAATGCAGGATTTAAAGACTCTTTATGGCGGATTTGCGCAATATATCAGGGACAAATATATCACGACGGAGGAGTCGCTGGATGAGCTTTGCGGGATGATACCGCGTTCCGGACTTTTGAGAGGGAGTGTGATTGTTTTTGACGGTTTTACCGGATTTACTCCTGTGCAAAACCGGGTGCTTCGCAAGCTTATGCAGGTGGCAGATGAGGTGATTGTGACGCTGTGCGCAGACGGGGAAGATGATATTGTGCACAGCTGCGAGGAGCAGAAACTCTTTGCTCTTTCCGGAAAAACGTATCGCACGCTTTCGGGGCTTGCGCAGGAGCATGGGGTAGCAGTGCGCAATCCGATATATTTGACTGAAAAGCCGGTGAAGAGATATGAAAATAATCCGGCGATGGCTTTTCTTGAAGCGAATCTGTTCCGTTACAAGAACAAAATATATGAGGATGAGCAGCAGGCAATTTTTATCAGAGAAGCGGATGGGCTTGTCAGTGAGATACAGAGTGTCTGCCTGGAAATTAAAAATCTGATTTGCCGGGAGGAGTATTGCTATCGAGATATCGCAGTAGTGACAGGTGATTTGGAGCGATATGCCCATCTTTTGGAGACGGAGTTTGCACGTTACAAAATCCCTTATTTTATTGATAGGAACAGAGGGGTGGCACACCATCCCCTGACGGAATATTTAAAGAGTGCTCTTGGGTTGCTTAAGGATAATTTTTCTTATGAGAGTGTGTTCCGCTTTTTGCGCTCAGGTATGACAGGTCTGTTAACCGATGAAACAGACCGGCTCGAAAATTATGTGCGCGCTTACGGAATACGGGGCAAAAAAGCATATTTGGAAGAATTTACATTATCGGATTGTGCTGAGGAGCTCAATGTCATTCGCATGCGTCTCGTAGAGGAAATACAGCCGTTGCTCAGTACATGCGCGAATGCAAAGGAATATGCAATGGCGCTGTTTGAGTTGTGCCATGCAAACTGCCTGCAGGAAAAATGTAATGCCTATGCGGCGCAGTTTGAGGAACGGGGCGATGCATCCAAGGCAAAAGAATACGAAAAGATTTATCCTGCCTGTATGGATCTTCTGAATCAGATATATGAGCTGATTGGGGAAGATGAGATGGATGTGGCGGAGTTTTTGGCTGTGTTTGAAGCGGGAGTTGCAGAGATTCGTGTCGGTACGATACCGCAGAATGTAGACCAGGTGGTGGTCGGTGATATTGAGAGAACGAGACTTAAACAGATACGGGCTCTTTTCTTTATCGGTGTCAATGATGGAGTGATACCGGGCGGAAACGGAAACGGCGGACTTTTGTCGGACATGGAACGGCAGTTTTTTATAGAGCAGGGAAGAGAACTTGCACCATCGCCGCGACAGAAAATATTTGAACAGAGACTTTATTTGTATCAAAATATGACGAAACCGTCGGACAGGCTGTATTTGTCATACTCTAAGGTGGATGGCAGCGGAAAGAGTGTGCTCCCTTCGTATCTGATTCGGGTAATACAGGGACTGTATCCGTTGTTGAAAGTGGAGCCGGTAACGGATAAAATCGCAGGAAATCTTGCAAAAATCGCCACAAGGGAAGATGGGCTCGATGATTTTGCACAGCTTTTGCGTATGTATTTAAACGGGGAGAGTGCGTCGGGGAGCGGTGAGGAAATGCTCAGGGAGTCTCTCGGTATTTTGTGCCGCGTATACGGAGAGGATGAGGTTGCCGGCAAAATTCGGGAGGCGGCACTTACGACCTATGAAAATGTTCCGCTTTCCGATATGGCAGCAGAGCTTTTGTACCGTGACAGAAATAAGGGGAGTGTCAGCCGCTTAGAGCAGTTTGCAGCTTGTGCCTACGCGCATTTCCTGCGCTACGGGCTTGAACTGCGGGAGCAGGAAGAATATGATTTTGATGCTATGGATTTCGGTATTATTTATCACCATGTGCTGGAAAAAGTATCTTTTGGATTGCGTCAGCACGGCGTAACGTTGGCGGAGGCGGAACAGTCGCTCATTCATGAGCTTGTGGAGCGTGCACTTGAGGAATACGCGTCGGAGTACGGCGGACGGATATTAAGCAGCAACGCGCGCAACGAACATCGCGTCGGACAAATGAAAAAGGTGCTTTTGCAGAGTCTTTCGGCGATGCAGTACCAGCTTTCCAAGGGGACATTTAAGCCGACGTATTTCGAAAAAAGTTTTCAGCTCAAAGGTGATTTCCCACTGATAGGAAAAGTTGACCGGATTGATTTATGCAGGGAAGATGACAAAGTTTATGTCAAAGTAGTGGACTATAAATCCGGTACAAAGAAATTCAGTTTGGAGGAGCTCTATTACGGATTGTCTTTGCAACTTCCGGCCTATATGAATGCGGCGATGGAGATGCTTAAGGAAAAAGAACCGGAGGCGGAAGCAGTGCCTGCGTCGATGTTATACTGCCGTCTGCAGAATCCTTTTGTGGACGAGTCGGTAAGGGATGTGGAGCAGGAACTTCGCAAGGAGATGCGACCGGAAGGGCTCAGTAATGATTCTGACAAGGTGATATCGATGTTGGATGAAGGACTTTCCGGAAGTTCGGATGTTATCCGTATCACGAAAAATAAAGACGGAAGTCTCGGGCGTTATTCGCAGACAGTATCGGAGGAAGTGTTCCGCACGGTACTTGCGTATACGGAGCAGAAGATGCACATGTTGATGGAAGAGATGCGCAGAGGTGAAATCGGAGCCGTTCCGGTACATTTGGAAAAGGATAAAAATGATAGTTGCACTTATTGTGCATACAGAGGAATTTGCCGCATGGATATGCGGATTCCGGGATATGAAAAACGGGAATTGCCGAAGATGACAGAGGAGAAAATCGAGGAGGAAATGCGGAATGAAATTCACGCCGAAACAGCAGGAAGTCATAACGACGAGAAATAAAAACATTCTTGTTTCCGCAGCGGCGGGAAGCGGAAAGACGTCCGTGCTCGTGGAACGCATTCTCTCCATGATTACGGATACAGAGTCGCCGGTGGATATCGACCGCTTTTTGATTGTTACATTCACGAGTGCAGCAGCTTCGGAAATGCGCGAGCGAATTCACCGCTCGATTTTAAATCGGCTGGAGGAGTGTCCTTCGGATGCCAATCTGCAGAAACAATCCGCGCTGATTCATAATGCGCAGATTACGACCATTGACAGTTTTTGTCTGTTTCTGCTTCGCAATCATTTTCATGAAATCGGATTGGATCCGGCGTTCCGTGTGGGGGATCCTGGTGAAATAAAATTGCTGGAAAAGGAAGTGCTCGAGCAGACGCTGGAGCAGTTTTATCAAGAGGGCGAAAGCGAGTTTTTGTATTTTACCGATGCATATTGTCCGGATGGAAAAGACGGAAAAATAGAGAAGCTGGTAGAGGAGTTGTACAAATTCAGTATGAGTCATCCTTGGCCGGAAGAATGGCTTACAGAGTGTGAAGAAAAGATAGAAACACTGGATGAGGAAAGTGTTATGCAGACGGAATGGATGAAGTTCGGTCTGCAACTTGCGGCGGAAAAGCTTCAGCGTGCAATGGACATGGCGCAGTCGGCGCTTGCGCTTTGCAATCGCGCGGACGGTCCGTATATGTATGTTGACAATATAACTTCTGATTTGGAGATTCTTACATCCCTCGCAGACGCAATGGAAGGAATGTCGGGAGCTGCATCTTATCACGACGTGGGAGAGGCCGTGCAGAAGCCGGGGTGGCAGCGTTTGTCCGCCAAAAAGGATGAGAGTGTGTCGCAGGAATGCAAGGACATCGTCAAGGATATGCGTGATGCGTACAAAAAGCTTGTTGCGGATGTGGCGGAAAGCATGTTTGCGGACACGAACCTTGCAGAGTTGATTGCAAAGGAAAAGGAAGCGGGAAGGCTGGAAAAAGTGCTTTTGCGCATTACGAGGACGTACATCGAAAATCTCGCTGCGGTCAAAAAAGAGAAGAATGTGCTTGATTTTTCGGATATGGAGCATTATGCACTTCAAATTCTTGTGCAGGACGGAATGCCGACCCGGACGGCGGAAGCGTATCGTGATTACTATAAGGCGGTCATGATTGATGAGTATCAGGATTCCAATATGGTACAGGAATTGATTCTTGCAAGTATTTCGATGCAGGAAAAAGGCAACTGCAACCGTTTTATGGTAGGGGACATGAAGCAGAGTATCTACCGGTTCCGTATGGCACGTCCTGAGATTTTTATGGAAAAATACGATGCGTACAAAGGCGATTCGGAGGAGGATAGTCTGATTTGTTTAAAGCAGAATTTCCGAAGCAGAAAAGAGGTGCTTGACAGTACCAATGCAGTATTTTCGGAGATAATGCAACCACAAATCGGAGGAGTTGTTTACGATGATGAGGCGGCTTTGTATATCGGTGCACAGTATCCTGAAACGGAAGGCTGTGAGACGGAGCTTTGCCTTGCGCTGACGGAAGGGACCGGTGAGGAAAAACGTAGTGCGGAAGCGTATATGATTGCTCAAAAAATCAAATGGCTGAAAGAGAATTTTAAGATTGACGGCAGGCAGACGCAGTACAGGGATATTGTGATTCTGCTTCGCAGCGGAAGCGGAGTGGATGAGCGTATAAAGGAGATTCTCATGTCGGAGGGAATTCCTGCGCATGTAACATCCAAGACGGGGTATTTTTCGGCACCGGAAGTCAGTCAGCTGATGGATCTTTTGCGTGTCATGAACAATCCGTACGATGATATTGCGCTGTGTAGTGTTGCGACATCCGTTTTTTTTGAGATGACAAATGAGGAACTTGCGCTTATTACGGCGGTGACGGAGAGGGGGATGTCTTTGTATGAAAGATTTGTTGCTGTGGCGACACAGGGACAGTTGGTGATTGGAGTTAGCCAATGTTTACCGGAGACGACGGTGCAGAAGGTTAAGGACTCACTTTTGGTATTGCAGGAATTGCGAAACGAGTCGGTTGTCTGTTCTATGACGGAACTTATCAATAAGATAATAGCAAGGTTCCATTATACGGAGTATGTGACGGCGCTTCCGGCCGGTGAGCAGAGAAAAGCGAATGTGGAGATGTTCGTCCAAAAGACCGTGGACTTTGAAAAGACAAGCTATCATGGTCTGTTCCACTTTTTGCGATATATGGAGCAACTGAAAAAATATGAGGTTGATTTCGGGGAAGCGGCGACACTGACGGAGACGGCAGATGTCGTGCGTATTATGACAATTCACAAAAGCAAAGGTCTGGAGTTTCCGATTTGTTTTGTGGCAGGACTTGATAAGAAGTACAATATGCGAGATACAACAGCGCCGTTCCTTTTGGATGCAGACTGGGGCGTTGCGGCAAACCGGGTGCGTCCGCAGGAACATACCACTGCAAAGACGATGCGTAAAATGATGTTTGCGCGCAAAATGAAGCGTGACAGTCTCGGGGAAGAACTTCGTGTGCTGTATGTTGCCATGACACGTGCAAAGGAAAAACTCATTCTTACGGCAGCAGCGGATGCAGATATGGATATTGACGCTGTCTGCAGACAGCTGCAGACTATGTGCGGCAGGGCGGAGGAAAAGATTCCGCTTGATATGATTGAGAATGCGAAAGGTGCACTGGACCATCTTTTGCTTGCATACAGCAGAAACAGGCAGTGCTTTAGTGTCCGTACAGTGCGGGAAGAACAGATACAGAGGAAACAAGTGCAACACCTTTCGGGAAGAATGCTCCGGGAAGAGCGCGTGCGGATGCTAACAGGGATGGAGACAGAGGTCGCGGGAGCACAGAATGCGATAGAGACAGAATTAACACAGAGGTTTGCATATGCTTACCCACACGATAATCTGGCATCACTTTATACCAAGACGAGTGTTTCGGAATTGAAACATGCGGCGATGGAGGAGGACGGAGTCCGGGTTCTGTTTGAAACGGAGGAGAAAGAACAGGAGTATTACCCGGCGTTTATGCGACAGCAGGAGACGGTGCATGAAGGTGCTGCGCGTGGTAGTGCGATGCACAGAGTGCTGGAACTTATTGATTTTGCGCATGCAATCGGAGAGAGCCGCGAACGGCTTGATGCGGATATTTCCCGGTTTGTGCAGGAGGGGCGGATGACCGAAGAATACGCAAGGCTCATTCTGCGTGACAAGGTAGTGGCATTCCTTCAGAGCGATATGGCAAAGCGCATGGCAGCAGCGCAGGAAAAACAGCGTCTTTTTAAGGAACAGCCTTTTGTGCTTTCAGTTAGCGCAAGCTTACTGGATGAAAAGTTTCCGGAGGAGGAGAAGGTTTTAATTCAGGGAATTATTGACGTTTACTTTGAGGAGGATGACGAGATTACCATTCTCGATTATAAGACAGACAGAGTTGACACGCTTTTGGAGCTCAAAAGACGTTATAAAACACAACTTGATTATTATGAGGAGGCAATCAGTCAGTTGACCGGAAAGAAGGTAAAAGAGAAGGTGCTTTATTCCTTTGCACTGATGGATCAAATCAGCTGGAAATAAAAAGTTCCGCAGGAATTATTCCTGCGGAACTTTGTTTTGCTCGAGTTTTTCAAGGCATTCCGATAATTGTTCATCTGCGAGCGCATGTGTCTGCAAATTGAGAAGACACGGTGTCTGCAGCGCAGCATTAAACCAAATGAGAGCCTCCTCGTAATCAAGCTGGGTTGAGTAATGCAGACCGAGTTCCAGACAGATTTCAGCGCAGCCCTCACCTTCGCTTGTCACAGCTTTGGTTGTATATTTAAAGAAACCGGCCACATCACCGCGGAGGCGGTAAGCACGTGCTAATATGCAGTAAGCTTCCATATTTTCATCTGCGGAGCGGGTGGCGTCTTTTGTTGTTGCGACAAAGGTCGGAATCGCATGAATCAAGTCTGTTTTTTCTCCTGCAATCAGCAGTTCCTTAGCATACAGGGTATGTAGGTGCGTGCTCAGACGGATTCCGTCTGCATGCATTTTTTCGAAAGCTTTCAAATCGCGTGAAGCATGAAATCCGGTCGGCTTATGCTGAATTTCGATATCGCTGTCATAGATGACCGGCTCAAGAGCAACCGTCTCGTGAATCGGGTTAAACCATGTAAAAGTGCGGAGCCGCTTGTAAAGCTTCGGACGATATTCTTTGTCGTAATTATAAATGGTATTGTAGGAGAGCTGATTGCAATAGTACATCTGTACAATATCAATTTCAGGGAGCAATCCCTTTTTGAGAAGGCGGAAACGTGCACGATTTTCTTCGTCCAGCACTTCGTCCGCGTCCGCACAGTAAATGTACTGGCAGTTAGCTTTGGAGAAGGAATAGTTGCGCGCGTCAGCGAAGTTGCCGTTCCATGCATAGTCATAGATATCGGATGTGTAGCGCGCAGCAATTTCTTTTGTTTTGTCCGTGGAACCTGTGTCGACAATAATGATTTCATCCATGAGGTCGGCAATGGAATCCAGACATCTTGCGAGAACTTGCTCTTCGTTTTTTACAATCATACAGAGACTGATGGTAATCATATTATCCCTCCTTTTGAGTTGGGGCAGATTGACGGTTTGTATGCCATACGGCTTCTGCCGTGACGGTATCAACACATATAAAAGGCAGTTTCGGTATTTTTTCTCCGGATTTAAAAACTTTTACTTTTGCGTTCGTCTGCTTGTCATAAATTTTTTTGTCGCAGTAAGAGCCGTCGCAAAGATACCAGAACCAAGTGTCGCCGATTAAGAAACGTACACGCCAGCCTGCAAATTCCTTTTTGCTGTGGGTAAAAGGCGACGGAAGAAAAACTTCCTGTCCGCTGTTTGCGATTGGCTCCGGCAACTGGATTTCCTTGGTCTTCGGAGCGTTGTGAAGGAATTTTCCGGTTATGATGTTCTCCCGGTCTTTGCGGAGCTTAACCGATGCGGTTTTGCTCCAACTGTAATACGTCATGGTATAGCTTCGGGAAACTTCCTGCACTTCTTTGAGTTCTTTTTTTAGTTTTGCGTTGATTTCCGCACGCGTGTTGAGTGTTTTGTAAATGCGGCGGAATTTTCGTTTTAATCTGCGGCGGTTTTCCGGTCCCGACACCGTTTCATACGGCGGGATATGTTCGGATAGCTCGTCGAAATTGTATGGTTCCTGATTCATATCTTCAAGCCTCAATGCTTTCTTAATTCCATAAAATAAATGACGGTAGACAGAGATAAGATAGTCGCTGTCTTTTTGGATTTCTTCGGTTTGGATTGTTTGCAGTTTGTCGAGGATGTCTTTGCCTGTAAGTCCGCATACTTCCATGTGTCGGTCGGAGTAACCGATGCAGTCATAAAAATGTCTGACTTTAGGATTCCAGATTAAACCGACGGAAGGGACATCCAAAGAGTATGCGATGATACTCGGATGCAGACGGCAGGAGACAATCGCATCAAAGGAGGAGATACTGGAAACAAGTTTTTCCGGAGAATTCATGTTGAAAATACATTTTTCTTCCGGAATACCGTGTTCCCGAATCAAAGAATCCATGAAGGCCTCGTCTCCGAAGTGACCGCTTGTCAGCAGACGATAATCATATTCCTGTGCCTCGATTTCTGCAATGAGATCTTTCCACAGATGGACTGCATCTTCCTTGGAAAAGTCGATGTTGTTGTCTGTAAATCCGCTTGCACGGAAAACAAAGATTCCGATGGTTTTGCGCGTTCCCGATACCGGCGGCGCAAGGAACGGACGGAATGTCTGCGCGGAAAACACAGCCGGGTCCGACACGATATCAATCAGGATGTTTTCATCCTCTTTGTATTTCTGCAGCTCTTCAATGCCGTCACGCGTTGTAATCTGTTGTACGCAGCCACAGTTGATTGCTGCTTTCAGACGCTGACATTTTTCATTCTCTTCTTCGTAATGCTCAATGCCTATGGCAGAAAAAATAACCGGCTTTTGATATTGATTCGCAAGCTCCAGTGTGGAAGCGGTACGCTCGTAAAACATCTGGTATTTGTAGTTGAATACCGGTGCGCCGCCGAAGATTACCATGTCGCTGCCATGGATAATTTTGTGCATCGGACCGGTCATAAATCTGTTCCCGAATGCAATGAGCAGCGGATTTTTGGTTTGCAGATACTTCGTGCCGACACTGGATGCTGCACGGCTGTCAATTTTATATTCATTCTCTGAAATGCCGAGATTTTTCATGACCGTTTTTATCAGCGCAATGTCACATGCTTCGATAATCTGGTCGCCGACATTATCAGAGTCTCTGTTAGTTAAAAGTAATAAATGGAATTTCTTTTTCATAAAGTGTCCGATTCTTTGTCAGTTTCATGATTTTAGGTAAAAGAATAGCCTGATAAATTATCAGGCTATTCTATAGTGCAATTATAACATACACGTCAATAAGTGTAAATTGTGAGAATCGAGATTAGTTTGCGTGAAACTGCTTGGTTTTATCCAGTGCTTTTTTGACCGGCGGTAAATTAATGATAACCAAAGTGATGGCCATTTCAATCAGGATGTAACTGTAGTTGTAGACAATCGGATAGACAGCGGTAAGCGACGCCGGAAAGCTTTCAGGCATATAGTCCATCCAGTACATATATCCGCCGATGGTATGGAAAAGTCCACGGAGCAGACAGGCGACAATGTAGCCGATGGTAAGTCCGTGTTTTTTCTGATACCACAGACCGGCAATACCGAGTGCCGTGAAGGCAAAAAAGTAGTCGCAGCATGTCTGGAACGGTGTCAGGAAATAGCTGCCGCCGCTCTGGATAAACTGAAGAATACTGTAAGAAAATGCAGTCAGAATTCCGACTTTAATTCCGAACAGATATCCAATGTAACAGATGAAGAACATGCTGAACAGTGTGACGGAACCGCCCATAGGCATTTCGTATTTGATGTAAGAGGTAATGAAGGCAAGTGCCAACGCGATGCCTGAAAATGCAAGCTGGCGGGCATTGATTTTCTTTGTGTTTTGTTTTTTATCTGCAACAAAAGCCGTCAGCAACATTGCAATCAGAATGAGTATGGCAAGTGCAACATAGCCTGCCTGGGTAAGGGCGAAGTAACCGTCCTCGGTTAAAATGAATTTTGACATAAAAAAATCCTCCTTTGTGATTAGGAGGGGAGTGGTTGATAAACGACATCATGCGCGCGTTGTTTGTTCGTTTATCCATGCTTCCTTACGCGGGTATTAACCCGATCAAGTAGTGAGGGTCAGAATGCGGATGGGCATTCAATCTCAGCCTTTAGCTCCCCTAGCGTTTATTTGGTTGAAACGATTTTACTATATATGCTTTTCGCCTTTTCGTCAAGCAAAAAAAGTTGTATACTTGGAACAGGTGCAAAGTGACAATGGGAGAAAGTATATGAATTACCAATACGTGTTATTTGACTTGGACGGAACTCTCACAGATCCGAAAGAGGGTATTACAAAATGTGTGCAGCATGCGCTGAAAAGTTTTGGAATAGAAGAAAAAAATTTGGACAATCTGGAGCCGTTTATCGGACCGCCTCTGCGCGACAGTTTTCGTGACTTTTACGGAATTGACGGAGAGGATACAGAACGTGCGGTCAAGGTGTTCCGCGAACGTTTTGAGACCATCGGAATTACGGAAAACAAAATATATCCGGGCGTAAGCAGGATGCTCCGCGAACTGAAGGATAGAGGAGTAATGCTGGCGATTGCTTCAAGTAAACCGCAGGAGTTCGTGCATACAGTGCTAAAAAATTTTGAAATTGAGGATTGTTTTACCGTCATTGTCGGAAGCGAAAAAGACGGAACGCGTGATACGAAGATCGAAGTGCTGACAGAAGCGCTCGGGCAGCTTAAGAAAAAAGCCGGCAGACGTTTTAAAGCGGAAAAGGCACTGATGGTCGGGGATAGGAAGTTTGATGTGGAGTCGGCACAGCAGCTTGGCATCGCGAGCGCAGCGGTTAGCTACGGCTACGCACCGGAGGGTGAGCTGGAGCAGTGCAATCCCACGTATATGGCAGATGGTGTGGAAGAACTGACGGAGATTATTACCGGCGAAAAGTCCTATATTCGGTACAGAAGCAAAAATGCGTTTTCTAAGACATTTGAGATATTATTACCTCTTCTTATTTTTTGGGCGGTGGAACTTTTGGTCTACAACGTGCTGTATCTTGTGGTTGGGCGATATGTTCCGTCGTTTGCGGAGGATGAGAGGCAGCTTTCGGTATGGCTGAACGCAGCAACGGCGGTTGCGACATGGCCGGTTCTTGCGGGGCTTTATAAGCGTAGTTATGACGGAGATATTTCTGAGGTTATCACGCGGCGCCACCGGAAACTTTTGAAAAGAGACAGTGTGTTAGTCATTGCTTACGCGGTAGCACTGGGGCTTGGTCTGAACATGGTTGTGGCCCATTTCAGGATTGCCAGTATGTCTGCCGGATATGAGCAGGTGGCAGGAACACAGTACTCTGTTCCGCTTGCGGTCGGATTGGTTATCTACGGGGTTCTCACTCCGTTTACGGAAGAACTGATTTTCCGAGGGGTTATTTATAATCGTATCCGAAAGTATTTTCCGGTACCGGTTACGATATTTTTGAGCGGACTGATTTTCGGATGCTATCACGGAAATGTCGTACAGATGATTTATGCGCTTATTATGGGCATGGTAATCTCCATGATTTATGAACATTACGGACGATTGCTTATGGCACCTGTACTGTTTCACTGCAGCGCCAATGTGGTGGTGTATATCCTGTCAAAGGGAAGTGTGTTTGCGAAGGGGAACGCCCCGATTTTATATGCTGTGGCACTTTTGGCGGTGGCGGCGGGAATCAGTTGCTGGTATATAACATGTTTTCAGAGGAAAATGAAACGGAGATAGAGAAATGACCATTCAAGTGTCTGTTCGAAATCTGGTGGAATTTATACTGCGCGAAGGCGATATCGACAATCGCATGGCAAAGGCCCAAACCGATGCCATGCAGGAAGGCGGTCGCATCCACCGTATGATTCAGAAACGCATGGGAATTGAATATGAAGCGGAAGTTCCTCTGAAATTCCGGGTGGATTATGACAACTATGTCATTCAGGTGGAAGGGCGTGCGGATGGCATTATTCATAGGAATAATCTTGTTATTGTAGACGAAATCAAAGGGACGTACCGTGATTTAAAATATATTACGGAGCCTGCTCCGGTGCATCTGGCGCAGGCGATGTGCTATGCCTATTTCGTCGCGTGTATGGAAGAACTTCGCCAGGTGGATGTCAGAATGACATATTGCAATATCGATACCGAGGAAGTGAAATATTTTCAGAACAAATACACGATGGTGCAGCTGAGAGAGTTTTTTGACGGTCTGATGAATGAATACCGAAAGTGGGCTGACTTTGAGTATGAGTGGAAAAAGATTCGCAAAGAGAGTATCCGGAATCTGGAGTTTCCGTTTGCTTACCGGGAAGGACAAAAAGAACTGGCAGGGCATGTGTATCAGACAATCTGTCACAAAAAGAAACTTTTTATTCAGGCTCCGACCGGTGTCGGAAAGACGATTTCTACCGTGTTTCCGGCTGTGAAGGCAGTCGGGGAGGAGAAGGCAGATAAAATTTTTTACCTGACGGCAAAGACAATTACCAGGACTGTGGCGGAGGAGGCTTTTTCGCTTCTTCGGAAAAAAGGACTTCGCTACAAGACCGTGACCTTGACGGCGAAGGAAAAGATATGTCCGCTGGAGGAGATGGAGTGCAATCCGGAGCATTGTCCATATGCCAAAGGACATTTCGGAAGAGTGAACGATGCTATTTTTGATATGCTTACCCACGAAGAGTGTTTCGACAGGACGAAAATAGCAGAGTATGCGCTCGCCCATGAGGTGTGTCCGTTCGAGATGTCTCTGGACATGAGTCTGTTCTCGGATGCGGTTATTTGTGATTACAATTATCTCTTTGACCCGTATGTATATTTAAAACGCTATTTTACGGAAGGTATCAAGGGACCGTATTTGTTTCTGATTGATGAGGCGCACAATCTCGTGGAGCGTGGCAGGGAGATGTATAGTGCGCAGATGGTAAAGGAAGATGTTCTTGCACTGAAAAAACTTGTCAAACCATATCATACGGGATTGGAAAAATATATTGAGAGATGCAACAAAGAACTGCTTTCTTTAAAAAAGCAACATGATGAAAATGATTTGCCGGAGCAGACAGGTGCTTTTGCACTCGCACTTTCCAGACTCCACAGTGCCATCAATACTTATCTGGAAGAACATGAAGATTGTCCGGTGCGCAAAGAAATTTTGGACTTCTACTTTCAGGCGGGACGTTATCTGGATGTCAATGAACGCTTGGATGAAAATTATATTACTTACACGAAGATGCAGGAGGATGGGAGTTTTTGTATCCGCCAGTTCTGTGTCGACCCGTCGGAGCGGCTTCGGGAATGTATGGACCGGGGAATTGCGTCGGTTTTGTTTTCGGCGACTTTTTTGCCGATTCAGTACTACAAACAGTTGCTCGGAGGGACAGAGGAAGATTTTGAGGTATATGCGAGAACTGCTTTCTCGCCGGAGCAGCTTCATCTGGTCATAGGAAAAGATGTCACGAGCCGCTATACACGCAGAAATATGGTGGAATATCGTAATATTGCATCCTATATCCATTCTGTGGTAAGCCAAAAAAATGGAAATTACATGGTATTTTGCCCGTCACATCAGTTTTTGACGGAGGTGTATGACGCCTATCTGACTTATTTTTATGACGAGACGAAAGTGGAATGTCTTGTGCAGACGGATTACATGGACGAAGCAGCAAGAGAACGGTTTTTGGGCAGGTTTAAAACAGAGGAGAATGCTCTGGTACCGGATTTGTCGGGCAAGGTCTGCATGGAAATTGAGGTGGAGAGCAAGACGATTCTCGGTTTTTGTGTGCTCGGCGGAATTTTCTCGGAGGGAATTGACTTGAAAGGGGAGGCTCTGATTGGGGCCATCATCGTCGGTACCGGTCTTCCGCAGGTTGGCAGAGAGCGGGAGCTTCTGATGAATTACTTTGATAAGCAGGGAAAAAACGGGTTTGACTATGCGTACCGCTATCCGGGGATGAACAAAGTGCTGCAGGCAGCAGGGCGAGTTATCCGCACGGTGGACGACAGAGGTGTGGTGGCACTTTTGGATGACCGTTTTGAGCTTCCTGTATATCAAAAAATGTTCCCACGCGAATGGGAACATTTGGAAGTTGTAACAATGGAGCAGTGTCAGTCGTCCGTCGGACGATTCTGGCGTAAAAATGATATTTCATCTTTATAAGGGGCGCTTTTATGTTTCGGATTTACAGGGTCCGGAATATAAGGCGTCTCTAATATTTTAGGAATATGGGTAAAATCCGGATGATGTACAACGCGCAGAAGCGCCCGGGCACCAATGTGACCTTTGCCAATATTCTCATGTCTGTCTTTGCGCCCGCCGCAAGGATTTTTGCTGTCATTGATATGAAAAACGGCGATACGTTCTTTGCCGATGATGCGATCGAATTGCTCCAGCACATCGTCAAGGTTGTTTACAATATCGTAGCCACTGTCATGTACGTGGCAGGTGTCAAAACAGATGCGTAGCTTTTCATTATATGTGACGCCATCCATAATGCGGGCAAGTTCTTCAAAGGTATATCCGATTTCGGAACCTTTCCCTGCCATGGTTTCCAGAGCGATGTTACAGGTGGTATCTGCGGTCAGGACTTCATTGATACCGCGGATAATCTGACGGATACCGGCCTCGCTTCCTGCGCCGACATGGGAACCGGGATGAAGCACAAGTGTATGACTTTTCATAGCAGCGGAGCGTTCCAGTTCAAGTGAAAGGAACTCTGTTGCAAGCTCAAAGATTTCCGGTTTCACCGTATTGGCAAGATTGATAATATAAGGCGCATGAATGATAATATCATCAATATCATGTTGCTTCATAAAATTCCAACCTGCATCAATATTTAATTCATTAATATCTTTCCGGCGGGTATTCTGAGGGGCACCTGTGTAAACCATGAAAGTATTTGCACCGTAGGAAAAAGCTTCCATGGCAGAATTTAAGAACATTTCTTTGCCGCTCATGCCGACATGAGATCCGATTCGCATCGCACAAAACTCCTTTTTGCTTTAAAATATAAAATAACAACAGTTCTTATATAAGTATACATGAGAAACAACAAAAAGTACAGAGGAAAAACGTAGAATACATATGTGGATAAGTCAAAAATATGGTTCACATAAATGAGAAAAAAGAAAATGTTATTTATTAGAACGTAAACCGGTCAAAAAAGGGCGAAAAATAGAATATGACAGGCAGTTTTTGCAATTTTAAACAGCAAAACATAAAAATGACACAAATGTCTGATGTGGATAACTATGTGGAAATTGGGGATTTCTTTACAAATATAAGATTGCAAAAGTACACGCATGTCATCGGCAGATTTGCAACAAATCCTGCAAGGAGATAATGAAAAAGTTGATGCTTATGTCAACTCAAAGAAACGAAATTAAACTGATAAAATTACGAGCGTAATTTTACATGTCTATTTCATTTATAGATATATTGTGTTAAAATGTTAGACGTATATGTGTTTATACTATATGTATAAGAAACGGAGAGATAACATTGTCAGTAATTAAAGTGGAAGACCTCTACAAGATATACAAAGTCGGTGAGAGTAAGGTGCGCGCCCTCAACGGTGTCAGTTTTACAATTGAAAAAGGTGAGTTCTGTGCGATTGTAGGAACTTCGGGCTCCGGAAAATCAACGTTGCTGAACATGCTGGCAGGACTTGAGAAACCGACGAAGGGCGAAATTGTAATCGCAGGCGAGCATATGGAAACCAAGAACGAGAACGAGCTTGTTAAGTTTCGGAGGGAGCATATCGGTTTTATCTTCCAGTCTTTTAACCTTTTGCCGGCGATGAATGCAATCGAAAATGTCGCAATGCCTTTGACGTTCCAGGGCATGTCGAAAGAGAAAAGGATCAAGAAGGCGGAGGAAGTGTTAGAACTGGTAGGGTTGTCAAAACACAAGAATCATAAGCCGACACAGATGTCCGGAGGACAGCAGCAGAGAGTGGGAATTGCAAGAGCCCTTGTCGTGCAGCCGGAGATTATTTTTGCGGACGAGCCGACAGGAAATCTAGATTCCAAAACATCGGCGGAAGTTATGTCACTGATTAAGAAGATTATCCGCGAGAAAAACCAAACACTTGTTATGGTAACGCATGATGACCACCTTGCTTCGTTCGCGGATCGGATTTTCCGAATCAGCGACGGCAAGATAGTGAGTATAGAAAACGGTAGCGAAGCAAACGCAGCTTCTGTGCCGGATAGCGCGGAAAGTTAAAGGAGGATTTAAATTATGAAAAAAATCAAAAGTCGTCTTGTGACACTGTTCCTGAGTCTGATGATTTGTCTGGCAGCATTCCCGTCGTATACACTGGACGTGTACGCGACATCTGCCGGAATGCAAGACGGGGCCGGGGATGATAAGACACAGGAAGATGATGAAGAAACCCTTCAGGAGATTAAGAAAAAGGCGAGACAGGAGATTGCGGATTATGCGAACATTATGAAGGTTAAGGTTTCGGAAGATGTCGCAAAAGAAATAGACCGCCTCGTCAAAAAATATAAAGAGTTAATCGGAACGGCAAACGGAGATAAGAACGAAGATGGCCTTGCGTCGGAATCCGGAGTTTCCGATTGTGTTACAGAGGCTAAATCTGCAATTGACGCGCTGATTTCCGGCGGTGATGCTGACGGAAACGGTATCTCGGGGGATGAGCCTGCAACACCGTCTTCTACAAGTGATTTTATCATGGTGGGCGGTAACTGGATTACACCGGTTGCTACATACGGGCAGGTTGTAAATGTGGTACTCCCGGTTGTGAATATGGGAGCTGTCAATCTGGCCAATGTTACGGTAACACCTGTTACCTCAAATCTTGTAAGTGAATGGCCGTTTGAAATTGAGACGAGCGGATATACGCAGACGATTCGTGATCTTCCGGGGAAAGGGAACGGACAGAGCGATATGGACCGTCGCCGAGAGTTGACATGGACGCTCAGGACGAGAGCGGATGCGCTTTCCGGATATTATAAACTGCAGTTTAACGTTTTATATTATGTCGGGACGGAAGCAGAGAGTGCGACTCTCACTACCTATGTAAAGGTAAACGGAGCTCCGGGTAGCGGCAATGTGGAAGCTGAAGGCGGAACATCGACGCCGCGTGTTATTATTACCGGTTTTGATACGAATCCGAAGGATGTGCATGCGGGGGATACGTTTACTTTGACCCTTCATTTAAAGAATACATCACAGAGAACGGCAGTTTCCAATATGCTTGTGAATCTTTCTGCACCATCGGAAGGTATGGACGCGGATTCGACATATGCAGCCTTTTTGCCGACGTCCGGTTCCAATACGGAATACATCAGCAAAATCGGAAAGGGAGAGACAGTAGATCTTTCCATAGAGATGACGGCAAAGGCAGATTTGACGCAGAAACCATACCAGATTGACGTGAGTATGGAATATGAAGATGAAGATTATTCTTCCTATAGCTCGACGGCAGATGTTTCTATTCCTATTTTGCAGGAAGCACGTTTTGAACTCAGTACTCCGGAGATTCTTCCGGCAAGTATCTCGGTCGGCAATGAGGCCAACATTATGTTCAGCCTCTACAATACGGGTAAGATTACATTATACAATGTAAAAGTTTATTTTGAAGATGACACTGTTTCGGGCGGAGAGAATTTCCTCGGCAAGATTGAGGCGGGAGGAACCGGTTCTGTCGACGCACTTGTAGCAGGTGCAGCGCCTTCTGTGGAAGATGACATTATTAAAGTAATTGTGGAATATGAGGATGAAGCCGGTAAGAAATCGACTTACGAACAGGAACTTACGCTTACTGTGACGGAAGATATGTCCATGGGAGGAGACATGGGTATGTACATGGATGACGGGATGATGGAAGAGGTGTATGTTGAAGATGAAGGCGGCAGTAGCAAAACGGTTGTTATTGTAACGCTTGTTATTGTTGTTCTTGCGGCAATTATTGCCGTTGTCATTGTTCTTCTTCGAAAGAGAAAACGTAAAAAAGAAGATGAAGAGCGCGTGAACCTGTTGGAAGAGCTTGAAGGAGAGGACGATTCGGATGAAATTTCGTGATATGCTCCGCATGAGCGGAAGTAGTCTCTGGAAAAGAAAGGTCAGAACGATACTTACTGTTTTGGGCGTGGTCATCGGAACCGCATCTATTGTGGTTATGATTTCTCTCGGTCTTGGTTTGTCCAGGGCCTCTATGGCGGAAATCGAGCAGTATGGCGGCATTACGACGATTACGGTATCAGAGCAGGGATCGTATTACGGGGATTATGATGATTCGGAATCATCCGCACAGGCAAGTCAGGAGCATCTTGACGATGAAGTTGTAGAACAGATATTGCAGATTGAGCATGTAAAAGATGCGTATCCGCTTTTAGAGACGGAAGCACTAATTACCTGTGGCGGATTTCAGACATATGGTTCCATACGAGGTGTGGCACCTGAGAAGATGGAAGGTTTAGGTATCAAACTCGGGCAGGGACAATTCCCTGAGGAGAATGCAGGACAGCTTCAGGCAGTATACGGCAATATGATTATCGGTGACTTTTATAATGAAAAAACCGGTGAGGGATATTGGTACAGCGGAGAAATGCCGGATATTGATCTGATGACGGATACCATTATGTTTATTTTTGATATCGATGCGTACTATAACTTTTTATGGGGCGGAACCTCTGAGGATGGTACGGCTGTTCAAATGCCGAAAAAACGTATTGTCCAGACGGCCGGAGTGATGGAAGGCGGAGTCGAGGATTACAGCAGTAACAGCTACTATGTGTACTGTGACATCGATGAGCTGAAAAAGATTCTGAAAAAAGAGTTTAAGAATAAAGCAATCCCGGGACAGCCGACAACGGCTTCCGGTAAGTCGTATAAAGAGATTTATTACACGACCATTCAGGTCAACGTGGATGACATGGATCATGTGCAGGAGGTGCAGAGCGCCATTAATTCCATGGGATATCAGGCAAGTTCCAATGCGGAGTGGGTGGAGTCCATGCAGGGACAGTACACATATATCCAGCTCGCTCTCGGCGGCATCGGGGCGGTGTCGCTCATTGTTGCTGCCATCGGAATTGCCAATACGATGATGATGTCGATTTATGAGAGAACGAAGGAAATCGGTATTATGAAGGTGCTTGGTTGTGACATGCGCAATATTCAGGGCATGTTTCTTTTGGAAGCAGGCTATATCGGTTTCATCGGCGGGACTGTCGGTCTGGCGCTGAGCTATGGTTTGTCGGCGATTATTAATATGATTGTTAAGAGCCTGGAACTCGGTATGAATATGTCTTTCGGAATCTCATATATTCCGCTGTGGCTTGCGCTTGTATCGATTATATTTGCGATATTTGTAGGTATGGCAGCAGGATTCTTCCCATCGCTTCGGGCAATGAAACTGAGTCCTCTGGCGGCGATTCGAAATGAATAAAATAAATCGTTTTTTTGGTATTTTTTTAGTAGAAATGTATAAAAAATTGTGCTATACTGATTTGCGTATAGATATTTTTTATGGCGTATAGTCAAATTATAGAGACAGGGGCGAGTGAAATGCAGAATAATGTAGGTATGGAAGCAGCGAGAAAGGCTGCAGAAGAAGCCGCAAGAAAAGCAGCGGCGGCAACATTAAAAAATTCAGAGAAAGCGCAGAATGCATCTGCGAATCAAAATAAGGAAGAGAATTCCATCAAGTCGGCTGAGGAGGCAATTCGCCAGTCAGCTGGTTTAAATGCAAAGAAAGCAGCGATTGAATCTGCATTCCGTATTGCGGATGAGGCAGCGAGAAAGGCTGCGCATGAAGTGACAGAGGCAACTTCATCAGAGAAAGATCCGGCAAGACGTGCGATTGAAGAAGAGACAATTCGTAAGGCTGCCAGTGAGCATACACGTAAGATTGCAGAAGAGTCAGCAAGAAAACTTGCTGAAGAGAATATCAAGAAGGCACAGGAATTTGCAAAAGCTTCTGACGAACGCATCAGAGTGTTAAAAGAAGAGACAGCTGCTAAGGTTCAGGCAGAGGAGCAGGTTCGAATTGATCAATTGGTGAAAGCTGCTGATGAAAAGGCGAAAGCTGAGATGGCGCAGAAGATTCAGAAGGTGGAAGAAGAGGCGCAGAAGGCAGTAGAAGAAGCGCTCCGCATTGCACAGGAAGAAGCGAAGAAGACGATTGAAAGCGCCAAAGCCAAAGCAGAAGAGGAAGCTAAAATTCAGGTGGATTCTGTCAAGAAAGAAGCAGAAGAGAAAGCTGCGCAGACAGTAGAAGCAGCTGTGTCTAAGGTTGGTACAGAGGCAAGAGCCAAAGAAACCGAGGCTGCGAAGGCAGAGGACGCAAAGAATGTGCGCGAAGTAGAAGAAATCGTTACGAAGGAAGCAAATGCAGCAGCTATGAAGTTCGCAAAAGATGCTATCGTAAAGATGGAAGAAGAGAAGATTCGTCGCGCAGAGGAAGAGAAAGCAAGACTTGCCGCAGAAGAAAAGGCGCGTAAAGAAGCAGAAGAACGCGCACGTAAAGAGGCAGAGGAAGCTGAGAGAAGACGTATCGAAGAAGAGAAACGTCGTAAAGAAGAAGAGGCGAAAGCAAAAGCAGAAGCTGCAGAAAAAGCAAGAAAAGCAGCGGAAGCTCTTGAGTTCCGTAAATATCAGGAAGAAGCCATGAGACAGACACAGAAGGTGGCGGAAGCACAGGCGGCAGCGAAAGCAACAGAGACACCGGCTCAGCCGGAGGCGAGCGCAGCAGCGGCGGCAGCAGTTGCAGCAATGAAACAGCCTGAAGCATCTCCGGCACCGGCTCCGGCTCCGGCACCGGCACCAGCACCGGCTCCGACACCAACTCCGGATCCGACTATGCAGACCAAGGCGGAAGCAATCCAGGAAGCTACTGCTGCAAGCAGTGCAACCGGTGGTGCAATGTCACTGGACGACTTCCAGAAAGCAGCAATGAAGTTAAAGATTTTATTAGACAACGGTATTATCTCACAGGCTGAGTTTGATGAAGAAAAACGTCGTCTTGTAGCAAATATGCAGCTTTAATTTATGAGTATCGGGACACCACCGAGTGTGGTGTCCTTTTTTTGCTTGATATATGAATCAGAAATGGAGTGTTTTATTTTTGAAATTTAAGATGAATGCAAAAATGATGCTGAGTGTATCCATGATCATTTTCGGAACACTTGGGTTATTTACAAGAAATATAGCGGTTAGCTCCGGTGAACTTGCTTTGTACAGGGCGGTGCTGGCTGCAATACTGATTACGGTATACTTGTTAATCAAAGGGCAGAAGATAGATTTTAAGGCAATCAAAAAAGAGCTGCTTCTTTTATTGCTTTCTGGAATGGCGATGGGAATCAACTGGATTCTGTTGTTCGAAGCATATAAGTATACGACCATTTCAGTAGCGACGCTGAGTTATTATTTTGCTCCGGTGATCGTTACAATTGTTTGTCCGGTTCTTTTTCGGGAGAAGCTGTCTAAAATACAGATTTTATGTTTTGTCATGTCAACGGTCGGCTTGATACTCATTACAGGAATCGGAAATGTCGGTGAGAGTGGCACGGATTTGATCGGTATTCTTTTCGGACTCGGTGCAGCCACTTTTTATGCAACGGTCATTCTCCTGAATAAATTTATAAAAAATGTGGAAGGTATACATCGTACACTGTTACAGTTTTTGGCAGCAATCCTTATTTTGGTCCCTTATGTCATGTGCAGCAGCGGATGTACGCTTGAAAAGCTGGATAAAACCGGCTGGATATGCCTTCTTGTAGTAGGTCTAGTACATACCGGAATAACATATTGTATGTATTTTTCGGCATTGAAAGAGCTGAAAGGGCAGGAGGCAGCAATTTTAAGCTATATTGATCCGCTTGTGGCTGTACTCATCTCCGTTTTGATTCTCGGAGAAAGTATGACGATTGTTCAGATGATCGGAGGAGTCTTTATTCTCGGATTTACTTTGTGGAATGAGATGAGCGCAGAAAAATAATATCATATAGATAAATCAGAGTCGAAAAAAGTTCGGCTCTTTTTTTATTTTCTTAGTTGACAAATAATATTATACAGCATATAATATGACACAGGAAACATATTATACAGCGTATAATATTATAAAAGAATATAACATATAGGGAAAGGAGATAAGCATGGTTTTTAATACAGGAGCAGCCCTTTTAGATGCAATTGTTCTTGCGGTTGTCAGTAAGGATAAGCAGGGGACTTACGGATATCGCATCACGCAGGACGTCCGTCAGGTTTTGGAAGTGTCGGAATCAACATTGTATCCCGTGCTGAGGCGACTGCAGAAGAGCGGACATCTGGAAGTTTACGATATGGAATGCGCGGGCAGAAACCGCAGATATTATAAGACAACTGTGCAGGGCGAGGAGCAGCTTAAACTCTATCGCACGGAATGGATGAATTATTCAACTAAAATAACAGAAATTTTCGAGGGAGGCAAAGTTCATGAATAAGAATGAATTTTTAAAACAATTAGACTTTCTGCTCTCTGATTTTCCGGAAGATGAGCGCAGGGAAGCGATGGAATATTATGTAGAATATTTTGACGAGGCAGGACCTGAGAAGGAAGACGAAGTTCTCAAAGAACTCGGTTCTCCCCAGGAGGTGGCGAATCATATCAGAGAAGAACTGTCGGGGAAGGGATTGATTCCGGCAGATGCTTCTGCATCCGGACAAGAGAAAACCAGCGGATGGAAAATCGCATGTATTGTTCTTCTCTGTTTGCTTGCGGCACCGATTGCAATTCCTCTTGCGATAGCAGCAGTTGCCCTCATTGTCAGCGTTATTACCGCGATTGTATCTTCGATTGCGGGAGTGTTCCTTGCTGCATGCGGTGTGACATTTGCACTTGCCATTGCAGCGATTGTCCTTTTTATTGTCGGAATCATCAAATTGTTCATATCACCGCTAGTGGGATTTTTGCTGATAGGTATATCTTTGACTTTTGCCGGAACAGCGCTTTTACTCGGCTTTTTGGTAGTGCAGTTCTGCATTGTTGTACTGCCTGCAATATGCAGAGGAATATACAAGCTTTGTAAGCATATTTTTGTGAAAAAAGAGAAGGAGGCAGAGGCATGAAAAAATCAACAAAAATTATTTTAATTACATCCGCGTGCCTGATTTTGGGCGGACTTTTGATTGCCGTCGTCAGCGGAGCCATCGGGGGAGCGAGACAGTTTAAGGAACTCGCAGACAGACAGGAACTTTCGTTTGAAGTACCTTTTGCAGATGCGCAGCTTCGTCTGAATACGAGTGGTTTGTATTTTACATCGAAGGATGAACCGGATAGGGAAGAAGAAAGAGCGTTTGAAGCACCTGAAGTGTCAGGAGAAACGGTAGCTGTGACAGATGCAGGAGAAATCAAAAATATCGAAATGAAACTCGGTGCCGGCGAGATTAAGATTAAGAAAAGCGGAAACGGAACCTTCCATGTAGGCGAGGGTGAAAATATGAAAATCATATCGGATTATAAGAACGGAACGCTGGAAATTAAAGCCGGAATCGAAGGCGATATTCAGGTATTCGGATTTTCTACAGGGGCCAGTGTGTCGGCAGGAAGTGCTGTGATTTATCTGCCGGACCAGGTATATGAGAGTGTTACTATTGAGATGGGAGCCGGAGTGTGTACCGGTGATATTCCGGAATGCGGAGAATTTAAAATAGACTTAGGGGCAGGAGAAATTGATTTTGATTATGTAAAAGCAGATGAAATGGAGCTGAAAGTCGGAGCCGGAGAATGTAAGATTGGATTACTCGAGGTAGGAACGTTAGATGCAGATATTGCTATGGGTGAATTTGCAGCAAAAGCAGAGATTGGGACTGAACTTGATGCAAACGTCGGAATGGGCGAAATTGAAATGGAGATCATCGGAGAGGAAAGTGACTTCGATTATGATGTGGAAGTCGGAGCCGGCGAAGTTCGCATAGGTTCAAGGACTTACAGCGGTGTCGGAAGCGGCGGAAGTCAGGAAAACGATACCGGACGCGAAATCAGCGTAGAGTGCGGCATGGGTGAGGCGACCCTCCGATTCGTAAAAGAATAGAAATGGTTTGTGTCAGTAAGCAGAACGGAGTCTTTTGGGCGCCGTTCTGTTTTTTTGCAATTCACAGCCGCTTCTTGACAAATCCATGGTGTGCGACTATCATAAATTATGTATGCGAATTATTAAAAAATGACGCACCAAGGAGAGGAACATGAGTAAAGAATTAGCAAAAACATATGATCCACATGGTATGGAAGACCGTATCTATGAGAAGTGGCTCGCTAAGAAATATTTTCATGCGGAGGTAGATCACAACAAGAAACCTTTCACGATTGTCATCCCGCCGCCAAACATCACAGGCCAGCTTCACATGGGTCATGCGCTTGACAATACAATGCAGGATATTCTCATTCGTTTCAAGAGAATGCAGGGATACAATGCACTTTGGCAGCCGGGTACAGACCATGCTTCCATTGCGACAGAAGTTAAGATTATTGAAAAGTTAAAAGAGGAAGGCATCGACAAAGCGGACCTTGGAAGAGACGGTTTCCTCGAGAGAGCATGGGACTGGAAGAGAGAGTACGGCGGACGTATTATCGAACAGCTTAAAAAGCTCGGTTCTTCCTGCGACTGGGACAGAGAGCGTTTTACCATGGATGAAGGCTGTAATGAGGCTGTTACCGAAGTATTCTGCAAAATGCATGAAAAAGGATGGATTTACAAGGGCTCCCGTATCGTAAACTGGTGTCCGGTTTGTAATACCTCCATTTCCGATGCGGAAGTACAGTATGAAGAGCAGGCAGGACATTTCTGGCACATCAAATATCCGGTCGTAGATGAAAACGGTCAGCCATCGACAACAGAGTTCCTTACGTTTGCGACGACTAGACCTGAGACTATGCTCGGCGATACTGCTGTTGCCATCAATCCGGCCGATGAGAGATATTCCTACTTAAAAGGCAGACAGGTTTGGCTTCCGATTGTGAACAAAGCGATTCCGGTTGTGGAAGATTCCTATGTTGATATGGAATTCGGTACAGGTGTTGTTAAGATTACACCAGCCCATGACCCGAACGACTTTGAGGTAGGTAAGCGTCATAACCTTCCGGAAGTTAACATCATGAACGATGATGCTACGATTAACAAAAACGGTGGAATTTACGAAGGTATGGACCGCTATGAGGCGAGAACAGCCATCGTGGAAGAACTCAAGAAACAGGGCTTATTAGTTAAAATAGAGGATTACAGCCACAATGTAGGTACACATGACCGCTGTAAGACAACGGTTGAGCCGCTCATCAAGAAACAGTGGTTCGTAAAGATGGACGAGCTTATTCAGCCGGCAGTAAAAGCTGTCAAAGAAGGAGATATTAAGCTTGTTCCGGAACGTATGGAGAAGACATATTTCAACTGGACAGACAATATCAGAGACTGGTGTATTTCCAGACAGCTTTGGTGGGGACACAGAATCCCGGCTTATTACTGTCAGGATTGCGGTGAAGTAGTCGTATCTAAGGAGGCACCATCCGTATGTCCGAAATGCGGATGTACACATTTAGAACAGGACCCGGATACCCTTGATACATGGTTCTCATCTGCGCTTTGGCCATTCTCTACACTTGGCTGGCCGAACAAGACAGAAGACCTTGAATACTTCTATCCGACGGATGTTCTTGTTACAGGATACGATATTATTTTCTTCTGGGTTATCCGTATGATTTTCTCGGGATTTGAGCAGATGAATGAGAAACCGTTCCATACGGTGCTCTTCCACGGACTTGTACGCGACTCCCAGGGAAGAAAGATGAGTAAGTCTTTAGGAAATGGTATCGATCCGCTTGAAATTATTGACAAATACGGTGCAGATGCATTGAGACTGACACTGATTACAGGTAATGCACCCGGTAATGATATGCGTTTCTACTATGAGAGAGTGGAGGCGAGCCGTAACTTTGCAAACAAAGTATGGAATGCGTCACGTTTCATCATGATGAACATGGAAGGCAAAGAGATTCCTGAAAATGCAGCGGAAGGCCTTGAACCGGTAGATAAATGGATTCTTTCCAAGCTCAACCGTCTGATTCGTGAAGTGACAGATAATATGGAAAACTACGAGCTCGGTATAGCAGTACAGAAAGTCTATGACTTTATTTGGGACGAGTTCTGTGACTGGTACATCGAGATGGTAAAACCGCGTCTTTACAATAGTGATGATGCAACAAGCCAGAATGCAGCACTTTGGACATTAAAAACAGTCCTTATCGATGCCCTTAAGCTCCTTCATCCGTATATGCCATTCATCACAGAAGAAATTTTCTGCAGCCTGCAGAGCGCAGAAGAATCCATCATGGTTTCAGAGTGGCCGCAGTACAAGGATGAATATGCATTTGCCAAGGAAGAAAAAGAAATCGAGACGATGAAGGAAGCGGTTCGCGGAATCCGTAACGTCAGAACATCGATGAACGTTGCACCTTCCCGCAAGGCCTCTGTCTATGTTGTTTCCGACAAAAAGGAAATCTGCGACATTTTCGAGAACGGTAAGCTGTTCTTTGCACCGCTTGCATACGCTTCGGAAGTACTGATTCAGTCTGATAAAAACGGTATCGCAGATGACGCTGTCAGTGTTGTGATTGACGGAGCAACTCTCTATATTCCGTTTGCAGAGCTTGTAGATTTGAAACAGGAAATCGAGCGTCTTGAAAAAGAGGAAAAGAAACTTTCCGGCGAAATTGCAAGAGCAACGGGAATGCTCAATAACGAGAGATTTACAAGCAAGGCACCGGCAGAAAAAGTTGCCGAGGAGCGTGCGAAGCTTGAGAAATATACGCAGATGCTTGCGCAGGTACAGGAGAGACTTTCTCAGCTTAAATAAAGGTGTTTATCAGCCATCGCTAACCGGGTTAGCGGTGGCTGCTTTGCGCGTGAAAATAAAAGGGGAAAAATGTATGAATTTTACACAGGCGCAGGATTATATCTGCGAGATACAGAAATTTGCAAAAAAAAATACATTAGAGCATACGAAAGAGTATCTCAGACTTCTCGGCAGTCCTTGTAAGGGGGCAAAAATCATCCATGTGGCGGGCACGAACGGAAAGGGGTCTGTCTGCAATTATCTGCGTGCACTGCTTCAGGAGCATGGTTACCGTACGGCGATGTTTGTTTCGCCGCATCTTGTTGATATGCGTGAGCGTATGCTTCTCGATGGGCAGCAGGTGTCCGAGGAGCAGTTTATGCGGGCGTTTGACCGCGTGAGGGATTGTGTGGCTGTTGCGACCGCCGGAGATGATGCGGAGCATACACGGCTTCATCATCCAACTTTCTTTGAGTTCCTGTTTCTGATGGCAATGGTCATATTCGAGGAGGCAAAACCGGATTATATCATATTGGAGACCGGAATGGGCGGAAGGCTGGATGCAACGAATGTGTTTGATAAGCCACAGCTTACCGTGATTACAGAAATCGGAATGGACCACTGTCAGTATCTCGGGGACACGAAAGAGAAGATTGCTGCGGAAAAGGCAGGCATTATAAAGCCGGGGGTTCCGCTTGTCTATGTCGAACGGGAAAAGAGTGTGTCGGACGTGCTGTCGCAGGCAGCAGAAAGATGTGGCTGCGAGGTTTTTGCGGTCGATAAAACAAAAACCGTGAATGTAAATATAAATCACAAAAGCATTGATTTTTCGTATGAATCCAAGTATTATAATAATGTTAGTTGTACTTTGCCTACGCGTGCATTGTATCAGGTTGAGAATGCGGCGACAGCGCTTTGTGCATTGGAAGTACTTTTGAACAAAGAGCAGATAGAGGTACATAAGATGCAGAGTGCACTGGCCCATGCGAAGTGGGCAGGCAGAATGGAGGAAGTAGAAGACGACGTCTATGTGGATGGTGCGCACAATGAGGATGGTATCACCGCCTTTTTGGAGAGTGTAAAACAGGTGCCCGATGCGCGAAGACGCGTGTTGCTTTTTTCCGTGGTCAGCGACAAGGAATACGAAGACATGATATACCGGGTAGAAAGTTCCGGTTTATTTGAATCATATATCATTGCGGGCATTGCGGACAATCGGGGATTGTCCGGGGAGCAGATAGTAAGTTGCTTCCAAAAGAGCCGCGGCGAAGATATTTATTTGTGTGGAAGTGTCAGGGAAGCATACATGAAAGCGCTGGAAGTAAAGGGTGAAGGCGTTTTGTATGTGGCGGGCTCCTTGTATCTTGCAGGAGAACTGAAGGCACTGCTTAAGGAGGAATCAAAATGATTAATTTTGAAGAAGAGTTAAAGAAGTTTCATCCTAGTCTTGAGATTGAGGATGCAGCAGATGCGATATATAATCAGGATTTGACCGACATGGCAGATATTATGGTCGGTATGTTAAAGGAAGCGGAATCAGCAAAGGAAGAATAGGATAGGGAACAGCGATGAAATGTTATAATTGCGGCTGCGACCTGTCCGAAAAAGATTTCTGTACCGGTTGCGGTGTCGATGTAGGTTTATATAAAAAAATCATGCATATTTCCAACCGTTATTATAATGACGGTCTGGCAAAGGCAAATGTCAGAGACTTATCGGGAGCGATTGTGAGCCTCCGCCAGAGTCTTAAGTTTAATAAGAATAATATTGAGGCGAGAAACCTTCTCGGACTCGTTTACTTTGAGATGGGTGAAGTGGTGGCGGCACTCAGTGAGTGGGTTATCAGTAAGAACCTTCGCCCGAAAAAGAATCTTGCAGATGATTATATTGAAGCAATTCAGAGCAATCCGACCCGTCTTGATACGATTAACCAGACGGTGAAGAAGTATAATCTGGCACTTCGGTACTGTTATCAGGACAGCAAAGATTTGGCGATTATTCAGCTTAAGAAAGTGTTATCCTTAAATCCGCGTCTGGTACAGGGACATCAGCTTCTTGCACTTTTATATATGGATGCGGAGCAGTGGGATAAAGCCAAAAAGGAACTTATGAAATGTCGTAAGATTGATGCGAACAATACGACGACATTGTCTTACTTAAAGACTGTTAACTTCATGCTGGAAGGCGGAGAGGAGGCAGCAGGTTCTGTTGTCAAAAAACGCCGGACGGAAGCAGAGGGTGCGGTTACGTATCAGAGCGGAAATGAAACCATTATTCAGCCACTCAATGTAAAGGAAGGGCGGACATCGTCTTCCGTTTTTAATATTGTCATCGGTCTTGTGATTGGTCTGGCAGTTGCGTATTTTCTGATTCTCCCTGCTAAGATTCAGTCAGAGCGCAATGATATGCAGGAGCAGCTTAAGATTGTGAGTGAGAATTCCGATGCTAAGTCGGCGACGATTTCCGAATTGGAGCAAAAAGTTGAGGAGTTGACGTTAGCTAAGGGTAACTTGCAGAATGAGATTGACGAATATACCGGCGCAAACGGAGAGAGCCGGAAGACGGATATTCTGTTGCAGACAGCTACCGACTATTTGCAGAACCCTGAAGATTATGAGACGATTTCAAATACTCTGTACGAAGTGGATGTTGAGTATGTTGAGAATTCTGCATCGGATGCATATAAGCAGCTGTATTACAAGCTGATGGAACTTGTTGGCGTGGAGACGGCAGAGACGTTGTATGAAAACGGCAGTGCGGCGATTAATCAAAGTGATTACACGACTGCAATTATTGATTTGGAGAAAGCTTGGTATTTCTCATCAAATCTTGAGTCTCCGAATCCTGACATTCTCTATGAGTTAGCTCAGGCTTACCAAATGGCAGGAGAGACGGATAAAGCGCAGGATGCTTATAGCCGTATTATGACGGATTATCCGGATTCGCAGGCGGCAAGAAGAGCGGAAGAACGCTCTCAGGACTTACAGGAAGACGGTAATGCGGATGACACTACCGGAACGGAAGAGGGCACAGAGCCGGCGGTATAAACCATATGAATTTAAAATAGTATCATATACAAAAGAGAACATGGAAATTCCATGTTCTTTTTTGTTTTGTGAATAAATTGTAGAAAGGATGGGAAAAATGGGAGAAAAAGGAACCTTTGAGATAAGGGAAAATTGTCTGCTAATCCGAATGCCGGAGGAGGTGGACCATCACAATGCAAAGGACATCAGGCGTTTTGCGGACCACTATCTGAATGACGACAGGGTGGAGCAGATAGTGTTTGATTTCGGCGAGACAATTTTTATGGACAGCTCCGGCATCGGGCTTGTGGCAGGTCGAAACGACAAAATCATGTATCTGGGCGGACGTACCATCATTGTGAATGCGAGTGCGAGAATTCGCAAAATGTTAAAAATAGCAGGACTGGAAGAAAAAATCTGCATAATGGAGGAATGAGTATGAAAAATGAAATGAAACTGATTATGGACGCCATATCGGAAAATGAGGCGCTTGCCCGCGTAACTGCGGCGACATTTTTGTCGAGTCTCCATCCGACACTCGAGGAGATGGAGGATGTAAAAACCGCGGTATCGGAGGCTGTGACGAACGCCATTATACACGGAGTGCCGGAAGATGGAAAGGTTTACATAACTTGTATGAGCGAGAAAAATATTTTTAAGGTGATAATAGAAGATCGCGGAGTCGGGATGGAAAATGTGGAGAGAGCGATGGAACCTTTGTTTACCACGAAACCGCAGCAGGATAGAGCGGGGATGGGATTTGCGTTCATGGAGGCGTTTATGGATGAGCTAAAGGTAACTTCTGCGCCGGGGAAAGGGACGACGGTGCAGATGGAAAAAGCGATTGGATTTTCGAGATATGAGGAGTGACGTATGGAAGATATGCTGGAGCTCATTTCACAGGCACAAAAGGGAGACAAGCAGGTCAGAGATACGTTAATTGAAGAAAATTTGGGATTGGTACATCACATTGTAAAGCGATTTTTAAACCGGGGGTATGATGCGGAGGAATTGTTCCAAATCGGATGCATCGGGCTTATGAAGGCGATTGATCACTTTGATACCGGGTATGATGTGAAGTTTTCTACATATGCGGTTCCGCTTATTATGGGAGAAATCAAGCGTTTTTTGCGCGATAACGGAATCATCAAGGTTTCGCGAAGTTTGAAGGAAAATGCATGGAAAATTAAAAACGCACAGCGCCTGCTCGCCGGAGAGGACGGAAGGGAAGTTACCATTGATGAAATTGCGGCGGAGACGGGACTTACCGTGGAGGAGATTGTTATGGCGCAGGAGGCGGACGTTGAGGTGGAGTCACTCTCTAAGGTAGTGTACCAGGGAGACGGAAATGAAATCAGTCTCGGGGACAGGATTGCGGATGAGAAGGATGAACATGAAAAGCTTTTGAATCACTTGTTTTTGGAGCAGCTCATGCAGGCGCTTTCCGAGGACGAGAGATATTTGATTAAACTGCGTTATTATGACAATGTAACACAGACGGAAACTGCGAAAGAGCTTGGTATCAGTCAGGTACAGGTCAGCCGTCTCGAAAAGAGAATTTTAGAAAAAATGAAAAAAATGGGATAAAATAATTGACATAGCTGTGAATAGAGTGTATATATACATATATACAGTATATACATAGCGCGGGGAGTGTCAACATGGAACATGGAAATAAGAATGTAATAGAAGTGAAGCAGCTAACAAAAAAGCTCGGAAGTTTTACGCTCGGTGAGATGACGTTTGAGTTACCTATGGGTTACATCATAGGTCTTATTGGGCAAAACGGAGCGGGCAAAACGACGCTGCTTCATTTACTTTTGGGACTTTATAAGCCTTCCGGAGGGGAAGTAAAGATATTTGGAGAGGATTACGATAATCAAGAGGTGCAGATTCGTCAGCAGATTGGATTTGTGCTTCAGGAGCGGTTGTTTGCGGATAACGATAGCTTGCTTACCAATGCGGACGTATACGGTTCATACTATGAAAAATATGACAGAGAGCTGTTTGTGGCTTACCTCGGGGAATTCGGGTTGGATGCAGGGAAAAAGTACAAAAAGCTCTCCAAAGGAGAGGAACTGAAGTTTCAGTTTGCCTTTGCGATGGCACATAAACCAAGCGTTTTGATTTTAGATGAAGCGACCGGGAATTTTGACCCTGAATTTCGTGAGAAATTTCTCGGCTATATCAAAGATTTTATAAAAGACGGAGAGCGGAGCGTGATTCTGGCTACGCACCTGACACAGGAGCTGGAGCAGCTTGCGGATTATATCATGTATATCGAAAAGGGAAAACTTTTACTCAGCTACGATATTGAGACACTTCGCTCGCGCTACCGTGTGGCGGTCGGGGAAGAGTATAAACTGAAACTTTTGCCGAAAGACAAGGTTATATGCATGGAGTCCGGGAAATTGGCATCGAGAGCGCTGATACGATATCGCAGCCATTATACCTATGATAAAGAACTGACGCTCCTGCCGCCGACCATCGAAGAATTGATGTATTTTATCACGAAGAGAGAAAGGGGAAGGGACTATGAATTCTAGAGCCATTAAGGATTATTTCAGGGCGTTTAAGGTAAAAGAGCTGATTGTTGCCGAAACAATAATTATATATATATATCTATTGGTCGGACCTTTCTATTTTTTGCGGCCGGAGGACGGGGATGTTGTCAATGCAGCGCTTTGGATTTATTATTGCGGGGCAGCACCTCTTTTACTTGGAATGACAGGAATGCGCCTAAATCCTGTCGGTATGCCAAAGCTGATGTTTCTGTGTCCGATGAGCCGCAAGCAACGTGAAGATTATGTCAGAACACGGTTTTGGGCGCGTTTTGCAATGCCGGCGCTGATGTTTGTCATTGCGAGAGTGATACTGTGGATTGTGTATCCGCAGCAACCGTTTTATGTGCTGATGGATGCGATGTTTCTTATGGGATTGCTCGGAGCCTCTTTTATGACATTAACCGGAAATGTAAAGGCGATGGAAGCGACAAAAAATCAGCCAAAGCTTCTCCGGGAAGAGGAAATGAAGGGTGTGGATATGAAAGGTTTACTGTCTTTCTTAATCGGAGTACTTACCTGGTTTGTTTCAAGTGCGGGTATCGCAGATGGCGGAAAGATACATATCGCTGTTTGGTTTATGGTTTTGGCGGTGTTTGCATGGCAGTTGTGGCTGACTGTTAAGATGCTGCGTCATGTGAAATATTTGATACCTCTTGCGAGCGATTATGAAAGGATGAATGTCGGATGCTGAAAATTATCATACAACCACAGGGAACGATGGCAATTTATGAGCAGATTGTCAATCAGATGAAAGATGCGATTGTGAGCGGACAGCTAAAGCCGGGAGAGGCGCTTGTCTCCATCCGTGCGTTGGCAGCAGAACTTCAGGTCAGTGTCATCACAACGAAGCGAGCATATGAAGAATTGGAGAAGGAAGGCCTGATCCGTTCCGTGGCGGGAAAAGGCTTTTATGTATGTGAGTACAATACAGATTATCTGCGTGAAAAGCAGCTCATGATGTTGGAGGAGCGTATCGCAGACGTGATTATAGGGGCAAAGAGCGCGGGACTTTCCTGTGAGGAGTTTGTGGAGATGGTGCGCGCTCTTTATGAGGAAAAGGAGCGGTAAGATGAATGAGGAAAGAGCACTTTTAGAATTTGTAAATGTGACAGGGACATCAAGGAAAACATATCGTCTGCAGGATATTTCCTTCTCGCTTCCGGCCGGATTTATGGCAGGAATCGCAGGAGAAAACGGAGCGGGTAAAACGACGATGTTTGAGTATATCATGAACCCGAAAAGGCAGTATGCGGGCAGTATTTTACTCAATGGAAAAGAGGTGCATGATGACTATGTCAGTTTGAGGCAGCAGATTGGTTTTGTGTCGGAAAAGAATCAGTTTTTTATGGAGAAAAGTGCAAGAGAAAATGCAAAGCTGGCAGCCTGTTTATTCGATAGATGGGACTATGATCTGTTCGAAAAAACGATGAAGGAGATGGGAGTGTCAAGCACGAAGCAGCTTTCGAAGCTTTCGCGCGGCGAGTATATGAAGTTTCAGACGGCTTACGCGATGGCACATCACCCGGTACTTTATCTGCTCGATGAGGTGACGGCGGGGATGGACCCGGTGTTCCGCATTGATTATTTCAAACTGCTTCAAAGTCTTATGGAAGATGAGGATATTTCTGTGCTTATGATCAGCCACATTCAGGAAGAGATGGAGCGCAAGATGGATTATATCGGAATCATGGAAGAAGGGAGGCTTATATCATGGGAAGAGAGTGTGTAAAAGAGACGTTATCCGAGCGGCAAAAGGTGGAACGATACTATGAGACGCTGATTGGTCAAGGTAGCGCAGGACTTTCACCGGATATCGTAACCTATTTGCTTCTTTTTATCGGTATGATGCTGTTGTTTATTCCGGTGCAGGAGATGATGGAGGAAGGTATCCTGTTTTCCATCGTGTGGGTGTATACATTGCTTATTACGATGGCAGTCACTTTTTATATGCAGAAATATCATGTGGTTACATTTGGGAATAATAAGATGGAGAACGTGGCGGAGAAACTTTTTTATATGCCGATTGACCGGAAGGAAAACCGGAGGTTTTTGTTTCGAAAGCTGATTGGATTTCTGAAAAAGCTTACGATTGCAGGTCTTATTATGCAGCTGGGTGTTGCACTTATCGCCTACCATTCTTTGAGTATTTGGAATATCATATATATACTTGTACTGACTTTTATTGCGCCGCTTGCATTTTGCGGAGCGCCGATTTTACTGCGTGACATTATGCCGCGGAAATAAGGAGGAGTTACCTATGACTTATCAGGATATTTTAAAAAATGAAGAAGTAAATGCTTATATACAGAAAGGAAATGCGAATCTGGATGTGCTCGGGTTTACCGACCACTCGCAGGCGCACAGCGGGCTTGTGGCACAGCGCGCGGCGGAAATTCTCGAAAAACTGGGCTATAGTGAGCGTGAGATGGAACTGGCCAAAATCGCAGGATATATGCACGATATCGGAAATGTTATTAATCGTAAAAACCATGCGGAGTACGGTGCAATTCTCGCAAATGACATTTTGAAAGAGACGGATATGCCTCTTTCCGACCGTGTCACCGTTGTGTCAGCGATAGGTAACCATGATGAGGGAACCGGCGGCGCGAAGGATGCTATCTCGGCAGCACTCATTATTGCGGATAAGACAGATGTGCGAAGAAACCGCGTCACCGAAAAAGAAACGGCAAAATTTGATATCCATGACCGCGTCAACTATGCGGTAACCAACACCGAACTTACCGTGGATGCGGAGAAAATGGAAATCACGCTTCATCTTGAAATTGACGAAACGATATCGGAAGATGCTTGTATTGGCAGTTTTCAGTCAAGTAGAGCAAGTGGTATTAGTATGTGTGCATCTGAAAACAGTATTACACAGAGCTTTTCTGGAACAATAGATTCTGAAGGCGGATTAAGTT